>CAMDOZ010000060.1 GCA_945903705.1 Fidelibacterota bacterium
TCGGGCGGCGCCGGCTTGCGCGGCGGCGGTTTCACGATCGGAACTTCGGGCTTCTTCTGCTCTTCGAGCGGCGTCATCTTTTCGGGCGGGGGCGGCATGGCTTCCGAGGGCGGCGCTTCGACGACGGCCGTGTCGGTGGTCGGCGCGACGGGCTCAGGTTCTTTCACGGGCTCCGGCGTCGGCGGCGGGGGGGCCGCGGAAATCTCGTCGATCACCGGGATCTCGAGAAACACAGGCGGGCTCTGGACGATTTCGCGATGCATGAACGGCACGCTCACATAGGCGAGCGCGACCACCGAGACATGGAGCATCACCGAGAAGAGCAGTCCGGTGTTTGGCGTATCGCGGAGCATGGCTATCGACACTTCAGAAACCTACCGCGCAGGCTTAGCGGGATTTCTTGGCCTTTCTGTGACGAAGGCCACCTGCGTTATGCCGGCTCCGGTCACCTCGGCCATCACTTGCATCATCTGCCCGTACGAAACCTCGGCATCGCCGCGCACATAAACGCGGACATCCGGATTGCTTTCGCGGATGGCGGTCATCTGGGCGCGCAAAGCGTCGAACTCGATACCGGTCTTGTCGTTGAGGGTGAGCGACCCGTCCTTCTGGACGGTCAGGGTCAGCGGCTGATTGTCCTGCGGCAGAGACTTGGAGGCATTGGTCTGCGGCAGATTGACGTCGACGCCCTTGGTGAGCAGCGGCGCAGTGATGATGAAAATCACGAGTAGCACCAGCATCACGTCGACCATGGGCGTGACGTTGATCTCCGACACCGGATGAAAGACGCGCCGGCTGGTCTTGGCGCCCGAGGAGGGTTTTATGAATACGGCCATGGGACTCTCCGCTCCTTAAGTCTTCACGTCCAATTGGCGTGAGAGGATGGCGCCGAACTCGCCGGCGAAGTTCTCGAGACGTAGGGCGTACCGGGAAAGATCGCTGGAAATCTTGTTGTAGAACACCACCGCCGGAATCGCGGCCACGAGGCCGAGGGCGGTCGCGAACAAGGCTTCGGCGATGCCGGGCGCGACGGTCGCAAGACTGGTGTCCGACGAGGCGCCGATGGCGGTGAAGGTGTTCATGATCCCCCACACGGTGCCAAACAGGCCCAGGAACGGCGCGACCGAACCGGTGGACGCAAGAAAGATCATGCGCCGGTTGAGGTGATCCATCTCGCGTTCGAGGCTGATCTTCATGACGCGGTCAACGCGCTCGCCCAAGAGCGCGGAGCCGGCCGTGGGCGGGAGACCGCCTTTCCCCGACGAGCGACGCCACTCACGCATAGCGGCGGTGAAGATGGTCGCCATGGGTTCGCGCGGACGCTGGCCGATGCGCTCGAACAAATCTTCCAGCGACTGACCGGACCAGAACTTCTCCTCGAACTGCTCGGCCTGCTTGAACAAGGAGCGCAGGCGGAAAACCTTGTCGAAGATGATCGCCCAGCTCCAAAGCGACATGAGAACGAGCAGAGCGATCACGGCTTTGACGACCGCGTCCGCGCGCAAGAACAGCGCCCATGCCGAGAGATCAATTGCCGGGGCCGCCGCCGCCGCTGCTAACGCCGTAGTTTCCATCCGTTCACCTATCCGTCTCTTAAGTTCCGCTAAGTTCCGCTCGGGAAC
Organism: Fidelibacterota bacterium; assembly: GCA_945903705.1. Classification (GTDB taxonomy): domain Bacteria; phylum Pseudomonadota; class Alphaproteobacteria; order Rhodospirillales; family Rhodospirillaceae; genus SHVO01. Next base: position 1,623 of record CAMDOZ010000060.1, read on the forward strand.
CGGTTCCTTATCAAACTTCGCTTACAAATGCTTCGAACTTGGATCGCAGGTGCGCGGGCACCGGGGTTGCCTTGCTGCTTGCGATATCCATGCACGCCACATCCACCGTGAAGTGGACAATATCTTCAGGCCCACGCTTGATGACCTGGCGCAAAGAAACTGTCGCACGCCCCATCTTCGTCAAAGCCGTCTCCACCGTCAGCGCGTCGTCGAGGCGCGCGGGCCGGCGCCAGGCGATTTCGCCCTTGTGTACGACGAACACGAGCTTGTCCTCGGACTGGACCTGACCCAGTTCGATGCCGATGGCCCTGAGCATCTCGGTTCGGCCGCGCTCGCAAAAGCGTAAGTAATTGGAGTGATAGACAACACCGGCCGCGTCCGTGTCCTCGTAATAGACCCGCACGGGTAGAACGTGGAGCCGGCCCCGAAGTTCGCCTCCCGAAGGCAATAGAGCCGCCGTCATGTGGCGTCATCCCGGCCCAAAAGGTCGAATTGCGCCGCTTCCCGCCGGGGCGCCGTAAGACCGATCTGGCGGAAACCGGCGTCGGACACCATTCGTCCGCGCGGGGTGCGCTGGATAAGACCCTGCTGAATCAGGAAAGGCTCAATGACGTCCTCGATCGTGTCTCGCTCTTCGGCGAGGGCGGCAGCCAGCGTCTCGACGCCGACGGGGCCGCCGGCATAGTGCTCGGCGATACAGCGAAGATAGCGACGGTCCATGGCGTCGAGGCCGAGCGCGTCCACATCGAGGCGCTTCAACGCCTTGTCGGCAACCGCCTTGTCCACGGAGGTCACACCGTCAACGGCGGCAAAATCGCGCACGCGCTTCAGGAGCCTTCCCGCGACACGCGGAGTACCGCGCGAGCGCTTGGCCACTTCCAGGGCACCGTCTTCGGTCATGGTGACGCCGAGCACGCGAGCGCCGCGGCGCACGATTTCGACCAGCTCCTGCGCTTCATAGAATTCGAGCCGTAAGGGAATCCCGAACCGGTCGCGCAAGGGTGTGGTCAGGAGACCCGAGCGGGTGGTCGCGCCGACCAGTGTGAAGGGCTGGAGCTCGATCCTGACCGAGCGCGCGGCAGGCCCCTCGCCGATGATGAGATCGAGCTGATAGTCCTCCATCGCCGGATAGAGCACTTCTTCGATGGCGGGATTGAGGCGGTGAATCTCGTCGATGAACAGGACGTCGTTGGCCTCGAGATTGGTGAGGATGGCCGCAAGATCCCCGGCCCTTGCGATCATCGGGCCCGAGGTCGTGCGGAACCCAACACCCAGTTCGCGGGCGACGATCTGCGCCAGGGTGGTCTTGCCGAGGCCCGGGGGTCCGTGCAGCAGTACATGGTCGAGTGGTTCCTTGCGCTCTTTGGCGGCGGCAATGAACACGGCGAGATTCTCGCGCACCGCCCGCTGGCCGATGAAGTCGCCAAGGCGCTTCGGACGCAGCGAGCTGTCGGCGTCGTCTTCCTGACGCACGGCGGAGATCACGCGGGATGGATCAGCCACCTTCGCCTCCGAGCGCTTTCAGCGAGGCTTTGATCAGCGCCTGAAAATTGGCCCCCTCGCCCGCGGCCTGCGCGGCGCGCGAAGCGGCCCCAAAAGCTTCCATGCGGCCGTAACCGAGATTGACGAGGGCGGAGACGGCGTCGTCCACCGCCGAGCTCTTGGCGCCTTTCACCGGCGCCGCGGATTTCGGAAGCATCGCACCGGCGACCGCAAAGGCCGCCACCTTGTCCTTGAGTTCGACGACGATGCGCGCGGCAAGTTTTCCGCCGACGCCGTTCGCGCGTTTGAACGCCGCTTCGTCGCCGGCGCCGATGGCTTGCATGATCTGGTCGGACGGCAGCGCCGAGAGGATGGCGAGCGCCACCTTGGCGCCGACGCCCTGCACCGTCATGAGCGTGGTGAACATCTCGCGTTCGCGCGCGGTCGCAAACCCAAAAAGGTGGATGTGATCCTCGCGCACATGGGTCTCGATGGAGAGTTCGACCGCCTCGCCCACTTGGGGGAGTCCGGCAATGGTGCGTGTGCCGCAGAAGACGAGGTATCCGACGCCACCGACGTCGACGACGGCGAAGTCGCTGCCGATCGAATCTAGACGTCCACGTAACTTGGCTATCATTTGCGCAACCCGAGGGCCAGGGCACTGGCGCGATGATGCGCATGACAGACCGCGACCGCGAGCGCGTCGGCGGCATCCTCGGAGCCGGACTTACTTCCCGGCAGCAGCATGCGCATCATGGCAACGACTTGTCCCTTGTCCGCATGACCCGCACCGACGACCGACTTCTTGACGAGGTTGGGCTTGTATTCCGCCACCAGAATTCCAGCCGCCGCCGGCGGCAGCATCACGGCTGCGCGCGCATGACCGAGCTTCAGGGTCGAGACGGGATTCTGGTTCACGAAGGTCTCTTCGATGGCGCACTCGTGCGGCGCATACTTCACGACCAATTCCTGCACGCCCGCGAACAGGACCTGCAGCCGTTCAGCCAGAGAAAGCTTAGGATTGGGTTCGACCACGCCATCGGCGATGAACGTCAGGCGGTTCCCGCGCGCTTCGATGATCCCCCAGCCGGTGTGACGCAAGCCGGGATCGAGCCCGAGAATGCGGACGCAGGGTGCAGTTCCGGGAGCGCTCGCTTCGTTAGCCGCCAAGACGGGCCATGACCTCATCTGACATTTCATAGTTGGCCGCGACGCGCTGGACGTCGTCATTGTCGTCGAGCGCATTCAGCAGGTTCATCAATTCTTCGGCGGTTTCGCCCGCAACATCGACCGTCATGGTCGGGCGCCATTCAAGGCGCGCGGTCGCCGCCGGTCCGAGCGCAGCTTCGACGCTCTTCTGCACCGCGTGCAGGTCATCGGGCGCACAGAAGATGTCGTGACCGCCCGCGCTGGAGGCGACGTCTTCAGCGCCGGCGTTGAGCGCAGCTTCCATCACCTTGTCGCCGTCGCCGACGGCCGGAGCAAAATGGATCTGGCCCACGCGCTGGAAACAATAGGCGACGCTGTTGGTCTCACCGAGACTGCCGCCGTTGCGCGAGAAGGCGATGCGCAAGTCGGTCGCGGTGCGATTGCGGTTATTGGTGAGCGCTTCGACGATGATCGCCACATTGCCGGGACCCCGGCCCTCGTAGCGGGCCTCTTCGTAATTCTCCTGGTCGACACCGGTCGCCTTCTTGATGGCGCGCTCGATGACGTCCTTAGGGACACTCTCGGCCTTGGCGTCGATGATGGCGGTGCGCAGGCGCGCATTGTAGGCGGGGTCGGGAAGCCCGAGCTTCGCGGCAACGGTGATTTCACGCGCAAGCTTGGTGAAAAGCTTGGCCCGCTTCGCGTCCTTGGCACCTTTGCGGTGCATGATGTTCTTGAATTGGGAATGGCCAGCCATGGTCGGTCCGTCGTCTCAAATCCTTGTTTTGCTTACAATAAGCGGCGGGAAATGTCCCCGGTTATACCAGATGTTGTGAAAAGAGCCTAGCGCAGCGGGGGTGTTTAGGACGGGATCGCCTGCTTGAGCAATCCGCCGATGCGCACCGGTTCGACGCGCAGCGCGAGCCCCGTGCGGTCGTCGGTCTCGACGAACACGCCGCACAAGGTGCCCTCGCCGTCGGCGGGCTCGAGGCGTTCGGTCGGCATCTTGGTCACGAAGCGCTGGGTCGCCGTTTCCTTCTTCATGCCGATCACGGAGTCAAAGTGGCCGCACATGCCGGCATCGGTCTGGAAGGCGGTTCCACCCGGCATGATGCGCGCGTCCGCGGTCGGCACGTGGGAATGACTGCCGACCACCATCGACGCGCGGCCGTCGGCGATGACTCCGAGCGCCTGCTTCTCGCTGGTGGCCTCGCCGTGAACATCGACGATGATGGCATCGGCCGCATCGCGAAGGGGATGTTGCGCGAGCGTTTCATTGAGCGCCCGGAAAGGATCGTCGAGCGCATCCATGAACAGCCGGCACATGACCTGGATCACTATGACGCGGCGGCCCTTTGCCGTGGTGTAGAAGCCGAAGCCCTGGCCCGGGCACTCGATGGGATAGTTAATGGGCCGGAGCAGGCGCGGCTCGGCCGAGATGAAGGTGATGATCTCGCGCTGGTCCCAGGCATGATTGCCCAGCGTGACAACATCCACGCCGCTCTCGAACATGCTCTGGCAGATGGCGGCGGTGATGCCGAAGCCATGGGCGGCGTTCTCGCCGCAGAGGGCGACGAAGTCGAGGCCCAGGGTCCGGCGCAGCTCAGGCACATGCGTCGCCACAGCCTCGCGGCCGGCTTTGCCCATCACATCGCCGCAATAGAGAAGTCGCATAGGGGCGAGAGCTAAACGAGGCCGACGCCTAGAACAAGCCCATTAGGCCTGAATAATGGAGGTCTCACGCTACGCGCGAGCTATGCATCAAACCAGATCGCGCCCGAATTGGTGATGACCGCATCGAGGGGTTGATCATGGGCGTCGACCGGTACCGCATCGACGCGCTGGACATCGTAGGCGAGGCCAATGGAGGTCACCTGACCGTGGGCGCGAAAACTCGCGATGGTGCGGTCGTAGTAGCCGGCGCCGTAGCCCAGGCGACCGCCCTCGAGATCGAAGGCGATCAGAGGAACGAGGAGGACCTGCGGGCAGACCACGGGGCTCCGCGCGTTGGGGTGCATGGTTCCGAAAGGTCCCTGCTCGAGGACATCGCCCGGCCGCCAGGCGCGGAAGATCAACACCTGGCCTTGGCCCGCGACCACCGGCAGCGCGACGAGCGCACCGGCGTTCGATAAGGCCTCCAGCGCCGGCCGGCAGTCGATCTCGTCCCCGAGGGGCCAATAGCCCGCTATGTTTTTTCCTTTGGGATCGAGCTCAGCGATGAGATTGGCGGTAAGAGCGAGAGCCGCTTCGGGCCCTTGCGCGAGATGCGCGGCACGGCGGCGCTCGAGCATGGCGCGGCGCTGCGTCATTTTAGCGTCGGCAGGAGACGTCACCGACATGTACCCGCCAGCACGCGTGTCACGGAAGTCTTCCCCGGGAGAAATAAGTGGAGCCACCGATGCCGTCGGCCGTGCGTGACCTCCCAATGGGCCACGAGTATAAGTGGGTGCCATATCACCGGACCGAGATCCGGCGAGGGACAGCTCCCGAGCGAAGATTATCGCCCCTGGGGGTTCATGGGCCTAACCTGCCCAGCAGCTCCACCAATGAACTTAAGAGCCCTCTAGGCGCGCGGCAATACGCTCAATGCGTTCCGCGAGTGTATTTATCGAGGCCGCCGCCGCGCTTTCGGCCGCGACTCTGCCCGCATTTCCCGCCGTGGACTTCAATCCGTCAAGCTCGGCCACGGTATCGGTGAGTTCATCGGCCACAACCAGGCCCACCATTACCAGAAGGAGAGCATCGCTCACCGAACCAGCCGCCGCGTGCAATTGCTCGGCCTTCTGGTCCAGGTAGCGGCCGAGGCGGGCGAGATGGGCCTCCTGACCGTCGTCGCAGGCGATCTGATACTGCCGGCCGCGGATGGTGATGTTGACCTGTCCCAAGGACCTACCCTTCCAGGGCCGTGCGGACCTGGCCGATGATCGCGTCCAGGCGGTCGGCGACATGGCCCGCGCTTGACGTCAGGGCGGCATGTTCGCTGCGAAGGCGTTCGAAGTCTTTCTTCAGAGCCGCGGTGTCGTCGGAGGATCCGCGCGCCGCAGCCGCGGAATCGATGCGGCCGATGGCGCGCTCGAGCCTTTCGAGCGCCTCACGCACGTTCGGGTTCACGATATCTTTCAAAGAAATAGCGCCCCAACCTCGAAAACGAGTTTAAGCATATGAAGCTCTGGATGAACCGTCAACAGACGGTCATGGGGCCAGAGAACAAGTCTTACGCGAGGCCGCGGCCAGCAAAAAGTGGAAGCCGGTTTTTGCGCCCGGCCGCGGCCCGATTCAAAAGGAGGCCGAGCCTGATCCGGTAAGAACCGGAACAGGCTCGGGGGCGTTCTGGTCAGACCTATTCAAGGGGAATAGGTCCCGTTATATCTCCGGCTCTTCCTCGCCGGCGCCCTTCAAATTGCGCCCCAGACCGACAAAGAAGGACACGCGTTCATGACCATGACCCCCCGGGTTAAGAGCATCCTCAGCGCTTATGAAAGCGACAACCCCGGCACCAAGGGCAACCTCGCCCGGATCCTCATGGCGGGCAAACTGGGCGGTTCGGGCAAGCTGGTAATCCTTCCCGTCGACCAGGGTTTCGAACACGGCCCGGCCCGCAGCTTCGCGCCGAATCCGGCGGGCTACGAGCCGCACTACCATTGGCAGCTGGCGGTCTCGGCGGGCCTTTCGGCCTTCGCGGCTCCCCTCGGCATGATCGAGGACGGCGCCTCCACCTTCGCGGGGCAGATCCCGACCATTCTGAAAGTTAACAGCGCGAACTCGCTGAACGGCGAGAAGGACGCGCCGACCCAGGCCATCACCGGCACGGTGCAGGACGCGCTCCGCCTCGGCTGCTCGGCCATCGGGTATACGATCTATCCGGGGTCCGAGAGCGCCTATGACATGATGAACGATCTGCGCGAACTGACGGCCGAAGCCAAGGACGCCGGTCTCGCTGTCGTCGTGTGGTCCTACCCGCGGGGCAAGTACGTGACGAAGGACGGCGAGCTTGGCTTCGACATCATCGCTTACGGGGCACATATCGCGGCCCTCATGGGCGCCCACATCATCAAGGTGAAGCTGCCGACCGATCACCTGGACCTCGGCGAGGCGAAGAAGGTCTATGAGTCGTACAAGATCCCCAGCGCAACCCTGACCGAGCGCGTCAAACACGTCGTCCAGAGCTGCTTCGGCGGACGGCGCATCGTGGTGTTCTCGGGCGGCGGCAAGAAGGGCGAAGACAGCCTGTTCGACGACGCCCGCGCTATCCGTGACGGCGGCGGCAACGGCTCGATCATCGGCCGCAACTCGTTCCAGCGGCCGAATGCCGAAGCTCTCACCCTCCTCGGCAAGCTGATCGACATCTACCAGGGCAAGAACTAGCCGCCTTGGCAGAACCTGCGCAAAGCTGCCGCCTCTACCTCATCACGCCGCCGGCCCTTCCGGCGGACTTTGAAAAGACGCTCGACGAAGCGCTCGCGGCGGGCGACGTGGCGTGCGTGCAGCTCCGGCTCAAGGATGTGAGCGACGCGGTCATCGAGAAGGCCGTGAAGGCCCTGATGCCCCTCTGTCACAAGCACGAGGTGGCGTTCATCCTCAACGACCGGCCCGATCTCGCGGCGACCTTAGACTGTGACGGCGTGCATATCGGACCCGAAGACATGCCCTTCGACGAAGCCCGCGCGCTTGTCGGCGCCGATAGGACCGTGGGTGTGACCTGCAAGGACTCCCGCCACGACGCCATGGACGCGGCCGAAGCCGGCGCGGACTACGTGGCCTTCGGCGCCTTTTTCCCGACCACCACCAAGGAAAACACAACCAGCGTCACGCCGGAGATCGTCGAGATCTGGTCGGAGACCACGAACGTGCCCTGCGTCGCCATCGGCGGCATCACTGTCGAGAACTGCGAGCCTATCGTGCAGGCAGGGGCGGATTTCATCGCGGTGTGCAGCGGCGTTTGGAATTACGCGACGGGACCAGCTGCCGCGGTGCGCGACTTCAATGCTATATTTGCCCGTTACGTCGCCCGGTTAGAAAGGACTTGAGGCTTCGCTCCGCTCGCAAGTCCTTTGATCTTAGCGACCGATTCAACCGGCTCATTTAGGAATTCGCGCCAGAAATTTGCTACTCGGATCACCAATTCATCTACCCGATGCCTATCGGATCCGTCGATGACTTTGGGAATTCTTACCGTGCGCGGAACGGAAACTTCAGTAAAGACTTCTCCGTCGCCCGTCGCCGTCGTGTAGAGAGTGTGGCAGGAAGCCACAGACGACATAGTGACGACAACTTCCCGAGCAGCATTTCGTGTCGGAAGGTAGTGTTTGTAGTACACCGCCACTTGGCGACACAGTCGCAAATCACGTAACACACGACTTAGCGCGCCTACAAAATGCTCCGCTTCGTCAGGCCCGGAAGAAAAGTCGAGTAGTTCGCGAAGGCGCTGGCGTTGCTCCTTTGCAATCCCGGCATAGGCCCAAACACCCGCATGCCAAGCAGTGTCCATCGCGTTGATTGCGCAGTAGGAGAGCTTCTCGTAGGTCGCTCCCTGATCGCGCATTTGGCGATATTGCTCGACCTCCCAATCAAGCTTTTGGAGGTAGTTGACGGCGTCCGTCACCGCGAAAGTCATATTGGACATTGCAGGTCCTGGTTTCGAGTAGATCGAATGCTCTCCTTTTTGAAAGATAGCATTCTCTCCGATGCCTCGCTCCGCAATTCGAGTGCTATATTCGCGAGGTTTCCGGCACGCATCTGATCAACCTTGGGGGAGGCGAACATGATGATCAACTGGCTGGGCGTTGCGCTTTGTACGTTGGCGGTATTTGTCATCGGCGGGCCCTGGTATGGGCCGATCTTCGGTAAGGCCTGGCTGAAGGCCAGCGGCCTGACGGCGGAAATGAAGACCCCGCATAAGGGCATGGTGTTCGGCGGCGCGGCCGTCGCGGGCGTTATCGCGGCCATCGGGCTCGGAGTGATCATTGGCCCCGCGCCGGACCTGATGCGCGGCCTCCACTTCGGACTGCTCGCCGGCATCTGCCTCGTGACCATGTCCTTCGTGATCAACTATCTGTTCGCGAACCGGAGCCTGGCGCTGCTCATGATCGACGGCGGCTACAACATCGTACTGTTCGCAGCGATGGGCGCGATCTATGGAGTGCTCGGGTAGCGCGTTCGCCAGATGACACGGGCTTCGGCGGTCGAGCCCGATCCTGCAATTGGGAAGCTCTTGCCCGGCGCCGACTTTGTCGACGCCTACCGGCTGACGGTCGCAGCCGTCGGCCTCAGTGCATCGGACGCCGCTAAGAGAGCCCTCGACCACCCGCCAGCGTGGATCCGACAGCTGTTGGGATTACGCAATGCGCTGGTAGCGCCCTTCGGACTAAAGCCGGGGCCCGGCGACGACGATCCTCGCGAGCGGATCGGGTTCTTTCCGGTCGAATCTACGAGTCCAAGCCGGATCGTCCTTGGGTTCGATGACAGTCACCTGGATTTCCGCCTGGTGGTCGACGTCGCGGAAGCGGGTGCGCACACGGACGTGACGGCCACAACACTGATACGCCGGCACAATCTCTTCGGACGCGTTTACCTCGCCGCGATCCTTCCGTTTCACAAGGTAATCGTTCCGGCCTTGCTGAGGCGCGTCGCAGAGAGTCGGTGATTTTATTTCTCCCCCTGAAAGGGGGAGATAAAGAGGCGGTCGTTTGTTGCTTTCTGTTTTGCCCAACAGAAAACGACCCCTCCCCACCCTCCCCTTTCAGGGGAGGGAGAAAAAGGCTAGCGCTTCTTCGCGGTCTTCTTCTTCGCGGCTTTTTTCTTCGGCGCTTTTTTCTTCACAGCCTTCTTCGCAGCGGCTTTCTTCTCGTTCTCCGCGGCGCGGGCTTTGACGAGTTTGGCGATCAGTTCGTAGGGCGGCAACGTGCTAAGCGGAAATTTCAGATTGCCGCGTGCGCCGGCGTATTTCGCCGCCGCTTTCTTGAGTTTCGGATCGTTCGTCGGCGGGAAGAACCCGATGTGATTCTTGAAGGCGGCGAAGTAGGCGACGGCGCCGTCGCGAAAGTAGCCAGCGATGCCGTAGCTCATACGCTCTTCCCCATCGGGCAGCGCCTTTTGGACGATGGCGCGGATGGTTTTCATCAGAGCGCGGACTTTAGGCGGATAGCCCGCGATATAAGCATCAACTTCGGGATTGGGCTTCATGGCGGAGCTCAGTTCGCGGTGTCCACACATCCGCCGGTCGTCGTGCTGATGGCGGGGCACTCTTTCTTTACGAGGGTGTAGATCCCATACACCGCGGCGGCGGTGAGCGCAGCCCCGAGGAGCATGTCGGCCACGGTGCCGATGATCTGGCGCCGTTCGCCGCTAGGCGACGTGGAGGGCGTCATGGACCAGGCCACCTGCTCGGAGAGCCGCAACGTGTGGGGGACCGCGCCATTGAAGCGAAGATCAACAAGCTTCGGCGTATCGGCGATCAGGAGCGGAGTCAGGCCGTAGCGTCGCGGCGTGGGCGCCGTCACTGCTAGGCCGTAGGCAGCGCGATCCGACTTCGATCCTTGAAGGGAGAAACTGAAGTAGGCCACCGCGGCCGGCGGCCGGGAGCGTTGCCAGCCATTTCCATTGAAGGGGTCGGACGCAAGTGCGGACCCGGCAAACATGGTCGCGGCAACGGCAGCGGCGATAAAAGCGCGCATCGGTGTCCCCCAGGGGATGTCCCCAGCGAACAATCTACACTACGGGCGACCACAACACATCGGTGATCTCGGACGCACCCGTGGCCAGCATCACCAGCCGGTCGAAACCGAGGGCGGCGCCTGCGCAGGGCGGAAGCCGCGCAAGAACCTCAAGCAGTTCCTCGTCGATCGGCGGCGCACTTCCATAAAGCTTCGTGTGCAACGCGCGGTCGGCTTCGAAACGGGCGCGCTGTTCGGCCGGATCGGTCAACTCCGAATAGGCGTTCGCGAGCTCGATCCCGCAGGCATAGAGCTCGAAACGCTCGGCGACCCGCGGATCGCCGGGCTTCTTGCGGGCGAGTGCCGCAAGGTTCGCCGGATACTCGCAAAGAATGATCGGTGCGCCGACGCCGAGATGGGGTTCGACGCGGTCGAGCATCACGCGGAAGAAGATGTCTTCCCAAGTGTCGGCGTCGCTGACCTGGACCCCCTGCCCGCGCGCGGCCTTACGGAGTTTGGCCGGCGGCGGCGCCGGGCTTGCGGGATCGTCGATGGTCGCGAGCAGATCGATGTGGGCGTGGGTGCGGAAGGCTTCCTGCACGGTGAGCCGCTGCGGCGCCTGCAAGGGATCGCAGGTCTTGTCATTCCATTGCAGCAGCCCGTTGTTCGCGAGGCTGCGCTGCGCGGCCTTGGCGACATTGCGCATCACCGCGGCGCAATCTTTCATGACGGCGGTGTAGTCCACGCCCGCCCGATACCACTCCAGCATGGTGAACTCGGGCTCGTGCAGCGGCGAGCGCTCGCCGTCGCGAAAGACGCGGCAAAGCTGCATGATCTTAGGCAACCCTCCGGCCAGAAGCTTCTTCATGCCGAACTCGGGCGACGTATGGAGGTAACGCGGCTGCCCGACGCCCTCGAACGGTTCGCGCAAGGAGACCGCCAGCGGGCGGATGTGGCGCTCGATCCCGGGCGACACCTGGATCGCCGGGGTTTCCACCTCGATAAACCCTTCGGCCTGGAAGTAGGCGCGCACCGCCTTTACGGCCGCGCGGCGGGCATCAAGGAACGGGCGCTTTCGCGCGAGAGTTTCAGGGTGCCACCACGGCAAGGTCTGGGGATCGGCCATAAGCCCTGTTAGAGCCGCCTTTTGGGCCTTTCGCAACAGGGGTCAAACTGATACAAGCGCCCCGGTTTTCCGGACATATGTTGAGACGAACAGGCGCTCCCCAATGAAGATTAATGCGAACTCCATCCGCGGCGGCATGGTCATCGAGCACGAAGGCAAACAATGGCTCGTGATCAAACATGCCATCGTCCAGCCGGGCAAGGGCGGCGCCTTCATTCAGGTTGAAATCCGCGACGTTGCCAGCAACACCAAGAGCCAGGCCCGCTGGCGCACGGCGGACAGCGTCGAGCGTCTGGAAGTACGCCAGTTAGAATGTACGTACCTGTTCAAGGAAGGCGACATGTACGCCTTCATGGAAAAAGAGACTTTCGATCAGTTCAGCCTCAATTCCGAACTGGTCGGTGAGAAAGCCGCCTTCCTGCAGGACAATATGGAAGTCACGGTTAATTTCATCGAAGGCAAGCCTGTGGCCGTCGAACTGCCAGTCTCCGTCATTCTCACTGTGGTCGAAGCCGACCCGGTCGTGAAAGGCCAGACGGCCGCCTCATCCTACAAGCCGGGCCTGCTCGAGAACGGCCTGAAAGTCCTGATCCCGCCGTTCGTCGAAGCCGGCACGAGGATCGTGGTCAACACGGAAGACTGCAGCTACGTCGAACGCGCGAAATAAGTCGCGACCTATAGACAGCTAGGGCTTCAGTAATGGCGCGTGGTTCCGCTCTCTGGAATGTTATGACCGAAGCGGCGCGCAAAGCCGCGCGCGCGCTGCGCCGCGACTTCGGCGAAGTCGAACAGCTTCAGGTTTCCAATAAAGGTCCCAGCGATTTCGTCAGCGCCGCCGACATCAAGGCGGAGAAGACATTGCGCGCGGAGCTTCAGAAGGCGCGCCCGCGCTTCGGGTTCCTGATGGAAGAGACCGGCGAGATCGCCGGCGAAGACGGCAAACACCGCTGGATCATCGATCCTATCGACGGCACCACGAACTTCCTGCACGGCATTCCGCACTTCGCCATATCGATCGGGCTGGAGATGGAAGGCGAGATCATCGCCGGGGTCGTCTACAACCCCATCGTCGAAGAGATGTTCTACGCGGAGAAAGGCCAAGGCGCCTTCCTCAACGACCATCGCCTGCGGGTGTCGGCGCGCACCAAGATGACCGAGGCCGTCATCGCGACGGGGATTCCGTTCCACGGCCGGCCCGGCCACGAGCCGTTCCTGAAACAGTTGGGGCGGGTGATGAACGAAGTCGCCGGCGTCCGACGCATGGGCACCGCCTCGCTCGACCTCGCCTATGTGGCGGCCGGGCGCTGCGAAGGATTCTGGGAAACCGGGCTCCAACCCTGGGATATCGCCGCCGGCATCCTCCTGGTCCGCGAAGCGGGCGGTTTCGTCACCGACTTCAAGGGCGGTCAGGACGTTCTTCACGGCGGCAACGTCGTGGCCGCTAATCCCAAGCTCCATAAGCAACTTTTGGACCTTGTAACGAAAGGCTAGCGCCCGGTTTCGCCGAGCCCGTTAACCCGACGTTGACAAGCTCCCACATATATCATGTCGAATGGCCCCCTCAGGACCGAATCAGTTGTCTGGTCGGAAGCGGCTGTTGTACGTTTGGCCTAACGGGGAACTGGCCAAAGCGACGAGTTTTCAAAGGCATTGGCCGCGCGCGGAAGACGCGGGCCAACTTAGTATGTGTGGGGGCCGAACGTGAGACGCATGAGAAACGCCGCAACAGGACGAGGCAAACTCCTGCGGACGTCGAGCTTATGGTCGCCAGCGGCTCTTTCGGTCGCCGCGGTCCTGCTTGCGTCCGCGCCAGTGCTGGCCGATGGCTTGACCGCAGCCAAGCCCGCCGCCGCCACTATCCCCGGCGATGCGTCCGTATCCGTGGACCTCTCCGCCCTTGAAGCCGCCGGCACGTCCAGCCGCCGCCTGCTGATCGCCCCGCCCAGTTCAGCGTCGAGCAGCGGATCGAGCGGCCGGGTGGTCCTGCGCCCGCCTCAGGGTGTCGCGCCAAGCATCACGCGTCCGCAAGCCATTCGCCTGCGGCCACCGCCGGGCGTCGAACCCTTAAGCCGGCCCGTGCAGATGGCGCGCGCGACCGATCCGGACGAGGACAAATCGCCGCCGCTGAGATCGCCCACCTCCATCAACGTCGAACCCGTCAAACCGGCGGCCCCTCCGGCGGCAAAGCCCGCGCCCGCGCAGGCAGCGCCTCCGGCGAAGCCCGCCGCACAACCGGCGCAAGCTGCCGCTAAGCCAGCCGCGCCCGCCGCCGCGCCTCCGGCTGCGAAACCGGCCGCAACAGCTCCGGCGGCGGTCGCACCGCCGGCCGCGAAACCGGCCGCGCCCGCACCGACCCAAACCGCGAAGGTGACACCGCCTCCCTCTGCAAAGCCGGTGGCCGCGCCGACGACGGCGGCGGTGACACCACCGGCAGCGAAGCCCGCCCCTGCTGCAGCACCGCCGGCCGCGAAACCGGCGGCCCCTATAGCTCCGCCCCCTGCTACGACCGCGGCCTCAAAACCCACCGCGCCTGCGTCGGCCCCGACAACGCCACCGCCCGCGACGACCACTGCCGCGAAACCCGTGGCGCCTGCTGCACCGCCGCCGACGACAGCGAAGCCCGCGGCACCTCCGGCTGCGACTGCGCCGGCCGCAACCGCACCGGCCGCTGCGAAGCCCGTTCAAATGGCGGCGGTGAAACCGCAAGCGCCGGTTCCCGCGCCCTCCGCCGCAAAACCCGCGGCTCCGGTGGCCGCGCCGCCGATGACGTCTGCCGTGAAACCGGCAGCGCCGACAACAACACCGCCTGCGGCTGCTCCAGCAGCGACCGCTCCAGCAGCGATTGCGCCCGCCAAGCCCGTCGTATCGGCCGCGGCGCCGCCCGCTGCAGCTAAACCCGTAACACCCGGCGCGACCGCGTCCTCCGCTCCGACGCCACTGACTCCACCGGCCGCGTCGCCTCCAGCTAAAACGGTCGCCGCGCCGCCCGCAACGCTGGTGCCGAGCGCTCCGGCGCCGGCCGCCGCGCCTAAGGAAACACAGGTCGCGTCACTGCCGCCAGCAGCGGTCAAGGCGCCAACGCCGCGCGAACCGGACGTCTACACAATTTCGTTTGCGGTCGGCGCCTCAAGCGTCCCGGGCGATGCAAATACGAACCTGCGCACCCTCGCCGCCCGCATGGCGAAGGACCCGGCGCTGCGTGTCGAACTGATTGCCTACGCCTCCGATCCGCAGAAGAGTGTCAGCCGTTCGCGGCGCCTGTCCACCGAGCGCGGTGTGAACGTGCGCAGAGAGCTGCTGGCCGCGGGCGTTGAGTCCACGCGCATCAATCTGCGGGCCCTCGGCGAACAGTCCGGCGGCGGCGCGCCCGATCGCGTCGATGTGCTGTTGGTGCGCCGGTAAGTTACAACCGGTTCACTTTCGGCGGACACCCGGACGCCCTAGCCTTGCCTCATTGAATTGTGATTCTGAGACTGCGTACACGCTTGGCGCGCGGCCGAAACAGGGACACGGATGAACGACACTAAAACGTATCTGACCCGCATGATCGTCTTCCTCGCCGTCGTCGGCGCGGGATCGGCGTTCGTGGCCCCTCAGCTGCTCAACGTCTTCCTCGTCAATCCGGTCCTCAATGGATTGATCTTCGGCGTCATCATCACCGGCATCGTTCTCAATTTCCGCCAGGTGCTGCTGATTCAGCCCGAGGCCGAGTGGATCGAAAGCTTTCAGACCACAAGCCAGGGCGAGAGCCTGGTGGACGACCGCGTACATCCGAACGAAGGCAAGCTGCGCCTGCTCTCGCCCATGGCGCGGATGCTTCAGGAGAAGCGGACACGCGGCAAGCTTACCTTAAGCGCGCCGGTCATGCGCACGCTGCTCGACGGGATCGCCGCGCGTCTTGAGGAAAGCCGCGAGCTGTCGCGCTACTTCACCGGTCTTTGCATATTTCTCGGCCTGCTCGGCACCTTCTGGGGACTCCTCGGCACCATCGAGTCTATCGCCGACGTCATCCGTAATCTCTCGGTCACCGGCGAGGACATGGCGACGGTGTTCAACAATCTGAAGACCGGTCTCGAAGCGCCGCTCGACGGCATGGGCACCGCCTTCTCGTCGTCACTCTTCGGCCTTGGCGGCTCGCTCGCCCTCGGGTTCCTCGATCTGCAGGCGGGCCAGGCGCAGAACGCCTTCTACAACGAACTGGAAGAATGGCTCTCGGGCGTCACGCGGCTCTCGTCGGGGTCCGTCGGCGGCGACGGCGAGCAAGGCGTGTCCGCCTACACCGAAGCGCTTCTTGAGCAGACCGCGGAAAGCCTCGGAGAGCTTCAGAACATCATGGCCCGCGGCGAGCAGACCCGCGTCGCCGGCAACGAACAACTCCACCAGCTCAACGATAAGCTCTCGCTGCTCGCCGATCAGATGCGCGCCGAGCAGCAGGTTCTCTTGCGCCTGGCCGAGGGCCAGCGTGATCTTTCGGCGATCGTGCGGAGCATGAGCGATCTCGCGGCCGCGGTCGCGGCGCCTGCAATAAACGCCCCCGTGATCGACGATGTGACCAAGGGCCATATCCGCAATATCGACAGCGCCCTTTCGCGCCTCGCCTCGTCCGTCACCACGGGCCGCGAGGAAATCGTGCGCGAGATCCGCGGCGAGATCAAACTGCTCGCCAAGACGATTGCGACCGCCGGCTCGCGCGACGGCCAAGGCGCGGGAAGCTAGGCGGCGATGGCCTTCGCCCGCCGCAAACGCACCGTTATTGACGCCTGGCCGGGCTGGGTCGACGCGCTTTCGACGCTTCTGATCATCATCATCTTCGTGCTGCTGGTCTTTATCCTGGGCCAGGGATTCCTCGGCCAAGCTCTGCAGACCCGCGACAGCGCCCTCGCCGCGCTCAATTCGCAGATGGCGAGCTTGTCGGATATGTTGAACATCGAGCGCAAGGCGCGCGCCGACCTCGAGCTCACCATCGGCCGGCTTTCCACCGATCTCCAGTCGGCGAACCAGCAGCTCGACGTCCTGGCGCAGATCCGCCTCGAGAACGACGGGCTGACGTCGAAGCTCGCGACGGCGACGGCCGAGATCACCGCGCGCAACGAAGAAGTCGCGAAGCTGAACAAGAGCACCACCGAACAAACAGCGCTGATTAACAAGCAGGCGCAACAGCTGGCGCTGCTCGCGCAGAACATCAAGGCGATGGAAGCCTTGAAGGCGAGCCTCGAGAAGCAGATCGCCTCGCTGGGCGCTCAAACCGCCAAGAGTGACGGCGAAATCGCCAAGGAACGCGCGTTGACTATAGAGGCGCAAGCGGCCGCGGCGCTCATGAGCCAGCAGTTGCAGGACATGCAGCTCGAGCTGGAAAAGCTCGCACAGGCCCTCGACGCCTCGGACAAACTCACCGCGGAACAGAAGGCGCAAATCTCGGATATCGGCCGGCGCATGAACCGCGCCCTTGCCGGCAAGGTGCAGGAGCTGCAGCGGTCCAGGTCGGAATTCTTCGGTCGCCTGCGCGATATCCTGGGCACGCGGCCCGGTATCACCGTGGTCGGCGACCGCTTCGTGTTCCAGTCGGAAGTGCTGTTCGCTTCGGGCTCCGCGGACTTGGGCCTCGAGGGCCAGCGCCAGATGGGACAACTTGCGCAGACATTGCTCGACGTCGCGCGCACCATACCGGGCGATATCAACTGGATTCTGCGCGTGGACGGACACACCGATACGGTGCCGGTCTCGACGGCGCAGTTCCGTTCGAACTGGGAACTCTCGGCCGCGCGCGCGATTTCAGTCGTGCGTTATCTCATCGCCCAAGGCGTGCCCGCCGAGCGCCTGGCGGCCGCGGGATTTGGCGAGTATCAGCCCCTCGATTCGGGCAACGACGTCAGCGCGCGAGCCCGCAACCGCCGCATCGAGCTGAAGCTGGATCAGCGGTAGTTCAGTGACGTCGATTTACAAGATCCTGCGCCGCGACGAGTGGCGCGCGGCTCAAGAGGCCGGCGTGTTCAAGGGCTCAGGAATCGATCTGCGCGACGGCTATATCCACTTCTCGACCGGCGAGCAGGCACAAGAGACCGCGCGTTTGCATTTTCGCGGCGCAAGCGACCTCGTCGTTCTGGAGATCGAAGCTGAGAAACTAGGGGCAGCACTGGTTTGGGAGCCCTCCCGCGGCGGCGCACTCTTTCCTCATCTTTATGGGACACTTCCCGCCGACCACGTCGTTGCGGTGCACGACGCGCCGCTCGACGCGTCAGGGGTGCCGACCTTGGGATTCCTTCCAAAGCGCTGATATACTCTCGAGGGCCGGCCAAGGCCCTTCCGAGGGGGGATCAAGGAATGCACCGCTTACCTTACTGGCTCGTATTATGTTCGGCTGCAATGCCGTTTGGCGCCGCGGCCGCCGACATCGATTCTCTTTTCAAAGCCTACAATGCCGAAACGCCGGGCTGCGCCGTTGGCGTCTCGCGGGATGGTCAATCGGCGACGTTGCGCGCCTATGGATCGGCCGATCTCGAGCATGCGGTTTCCAATTCGCCCGAAACGATTTTCGAAGCGGGTTCGGTCTCGAAGCAGTTCACGGCCGCCGCCGTGTTGATGCTCGCCGAAGAAGGCAAGCTCGCGCTCACCGACGATATCCGCAAATATCTGCCCGAGATGCCGGACTACGGCGCGACCATCACCATCAACCATCTTTTGAGCCACACCAGCGGGCTGCGCGATTGGGGCGCGGTGCTGGGTCTTGGCGGCTGGCCGCGCACATCGGCGATTCACACCAATCTCGACGTCCTGCACATCGCCGCGCGCCAGCGCGCGCTCAATTATTCGCCGGGCAGCGCCTATTCCTACACCAACACCGGCTACAACCTCTCCGCCGTCATCGTCG
>CAMDOZ010000061.1 GCA_945903705.1 Fidelibacterota bacterium
CGTTGAGAAAGTCGATACCGCCGACTGCGGGCCGATGGACGCAGATCACGCAATCGACCGGCGTTTTGCGATCCTGCAGGACGCGAAGCGCAATCAGGGACGAGGCGGCGACATGGACCGCGGGCGAACTCTCGGCCACCAGGAAGCGCCTGAGCGCCTCGCCGACCGTAGGTTCGGAATCAATGATCAAGAAGCGGGATTGAGCAATGACCGTCTTCTGACGTTTCTGGTCTGTGGACATGAAACCGGACATCTCAGCTTTCTTGCTGGTGAAGCGACGAGGGCAATAAATCCCGCGCGCGCGCGCCGCACTATAGCGCCGCTACCGCCTAAAGCCAGCGGGCGCTGCGTCCTCGCGCTTCTCCAATTGCGCGCGCTATGATCACCTAGGGTAAATCCACCAGCGGTTCTCCTTTCCATGCCGAATGCCGCAAATTTCCTGAACGACATATGCCGGAATGCGGTCAATCGCCGTCTTCTCGAGCGCCTGGCGGACCTAGAGTTGAACGATACCTGGCTCGTCGCAGGGTGCCTCTTTCAGACAGTGTGGAACTTGCGCTCCGCACGTCCGCCCGCATCCGGCATTCGGGACTATGACATTTTTTATTTCGACGACTCCGATCTTTCCTGGGACGCGGAGAATGAGCACATCGGCAGGGTGCAGAGAGATTTTCGCGATCTCGGCGCGCAGGTCGAACTGAAGAATCAGGCGCGGGTGCACCTTTGGTACGGCGAACGGTTTGGCCCAGGGTATCCCCAGTTGAGGAACAGCCGGGATGGAATCGATCGCTTCCTCAGCGCATGCACGCGCGTGGGCGTGCGCGCAAATGCGCCGAACGATCTTGAGCTTTATGCCCCCGATGGTTTGGATGACTTGTACAATGGTATTCTTAGACCAAACCCTTTGAACGACCGGCCCGACCTGTTCCTCGCCAAAGCCGAAAGTTATAAGGAACGATGGCCGTGGCTCGAGATCAGGCCGGCGAAATAGGCCCCTCACGTTCTTTGCGGTGACGTTGCTCCCGACCCAATAGGACACATGCTCGCCGACCCGTTCTTCTATGCTCTCGCCGTTCCGGCCATCGTGCTCCTCGGGCTCTCGAAGGGCGGGTTCGCCGGCGTTGGCGCGATCTCGATGCCGCTCATCGCGCTTGCGGTATCACCGGTCCAAGGCGCAGCCATCGTGTTGCCGATCCTGATCGTGCAAGACTTCGTCGGCGTCTGGGCATTCCGGCGCGACTGGGACCGGCGAATCCTTGCCATCATGATCCCGGGCGCCACGGTGGGAATTCTGGGAGGCTACCTCCTGGCCGCCGAGGTGTCGGCAACGGCGGTGCTGGGTGTGCTGGGAGTAATTTCGATCCTGTTCGCCGTGCACCGGCTGTGGCTGGATTACGTGGGTAAGGTGACAACTTCGTCCGATTCGCCTGCATCCGTCGGCTTTTTTCTAGGCATCGCGTCGGGCTTCACCTCGCAGATCGCGCACGCGGGCGCGCCGCCGTTCCAGATGTGGGTACTCCCCAAGCGCCTCGCGCCGGCGACACTGATCGGCACGACGGCGATCTTCTTTGCGATCGTCAATTGGCTGAAGGTCGTGCCCTATGCGGCCCTGGGGCAATTCACGCGCGAAAACCTTTTGACGGCACTGGTGCTCATGCCGGTGGCGATTGCCTCCACCTTCGCCGGCGTCTGGCTGGTCAAGCGCATATCGCCTAAGCGATTCTACACCGTAATCTACATCCTGATGATCGCGGTAGGCGCGCAACTCATCTGGGAAGCTGCGAGCGGCTGAACAAGAGGGTGACACATTGGCCGAGCATCCGCGGGCGCTGACGTCCGGACTTATCCCTTGCGCGAACTGCGGCCATAGGTTGGCGGCAAGCGCGCCGTTCTGCCCGCAGTGTACTTACCCTTGGCCTCGCGCGCGCGATACAAACCGCGTGACGTGTCCAACGTGCAACCGGTCCGTGCCTCTCTATCTTCGATACAACGACGCCCGCGCCACCACATGGGCCCGCGCCTCAGGCTGCCCGAACTGCGGCGATCCCGGGTTCTTGCACGGCCAATCGATTGAAGCGCAAAAGGAGCCGCCGCCCTCCCTGCAAGAAAGGCTCACGGGCCTCGCCATACTAGCGGTCGTCGGAATTATTATCTCTTATGTCTTGGGGTAGGTGACGGCTTGGTTAGGTGCCCACCTTCAACGGCGCGCGCAAACCCTCAAGTGCTGCGATCACGCTGAGCGCGGTGATCTTTCCGGTGCCAGGCTTTTCGGGCGACGGCACATTCTCAATCGTCATTTCAAAACGCGCGCTGTCGGCATCGACTTTGATGGTGTGCGTGTTGCGCTCTAGGGTGGGATCCGCCCAGATCTGGAGCTGCGTCCGGTCGGGACCGATACCCGCCAATCCCAGTGCAGCCGCGACATTGACGTTGGCCGGAAAACCCTTGGCGCCTTCGCGCGCCGTGCCCTCGAAAACTTTGAGTGGCGCCGACAGATTGTCGATATCGATCTTGTTGTCGACCAGATACGGCGCGCCTTTCAGCGACTTGGGCGGCTTGCGGGTGATCATGGTGACGGAATGAATTGTACCGATCGCGGCGGCGCGCACGGCGTCGAGACCGATCAATGCGCCGGTCGCAAGAATGATCTGCGCATTGTGTGCCTTCGCAAGCTCTATGATTTCGGGATGACGGAGGAGCGCCGCGGCGCTGACCGTCAGCAGCGTGCGCCCGGCCTTGAGCGCTGGGATGGCGATCGATTCGAACGCCGCTGTCGGCACGCATTCCACGATGACGTCGCAACGCCGCGCGAGTTCGTCCGGCGAAACGACCTCGACCGGGCGCTTGAGCTTCGCGACGGCGGCGCGGGTCTTGTCCGCATCGCGGCCCGAGACCGCCTCCAGCGTGAGGCCTTTGAGTCCTTCGTCCAAAGCGCGCCCCACGCGCGCTCCGATGGTTCCAAATCCGGCAATTCCGACTTTCACCCGAGAAGTTCCCTTTTTCCTGCGGCCCCGCTCAGCCCCGAACCTCGTGCAGGCGGTGTAGCGAGGTCAAGCCGCAAACCGCTCTATACCCTCCGTTCACGACCGGCTACGCTTTGCCCGGGGACACGAGGGGACAATGGGAATCTTTCGGCATCTTTATATTCAGGTCCTGTTGGGGGTTGTGGCGGCCGCCATTCTCGGCGTGACCGCCCCAGGCGTGGCGATCCATATGAAGCCGCTGGGCGACGCCTTCATCGCCCTTCTGCGCATGATGCTTGCCCCCATCATCTTTTGCTCCGTTGTGCTGGGCCTCACCCAGGTGGCCAATATGCGCCAGCTCGGGCGTCTTGCCCTCAAGGCCCTTATCTACTTCGAGGTGGCGACGACGCTCGCCATGATCCTCGGCTTCATCGCGGTGAATGTTTTCCGGCCCGGCGACGGCCTCCACGCCACCGACCTTGAAATCACCGAAAACGTCGCCCGCGCCACCTCGAGCGCGACCCAATTCACCGCGGTGCGCTTTTTCCTGAGCATCATCCCCACGACCCTTGTGGATGCCTTTGCCAAAGGCGAGATCCTTCAGGTCCTGTTCATCTCCGTGCTGGTGGGTGTGGCGTTGAGCGTCGGCGGCGTGCGCCAAGACTCCCTGGTGCTGCGCACCATCGCCGAAGGACAGGTGATCCTGTTCCGCATCCTCGGCTTCCTCATGCGCCTTGCGCCCATCGGCGCGTTCGGCGCCTTGGCTGCGGCGATCGGCGCGTTCGGCGCCGAGACACTCGTCAGTCTTGCCAAACTCGTGGCCTTGATGTGGATCACATGCATCTTCTTCGTCGTGGTGGTGATGCAAGCGATGGCGATGACGGTGGGCCTCTCCATCTTCAAGATCATCCAACTCATCCGTGACGAGCTTCTCATCTTGCTTGGCACCGCGTCCGGCGAGGTTGTGTTGCCGCGCATGCTGCGCAAACTGGAAGCGGCCGGGTGCGACAAGAGCGTGGTCGGGTTTACGCTGCCGGCGGGCTACAGCTTCAATCTCGACGGCACGTCGATCTATATGGCGATCTGCGCCGGCTTTATCGCCCAAGCCACCGACACGCCGTTTTCCTTGGCTGAACAGGTCGCCATGCTGACGGTGATGCTGTTTACGTCGAAGGGCGGATCCACGGTGGCGGGCGGCGCCTTCGTCAAACTCGCGGCCACCATGCAGACCGTGCCCACCCTGCCCATGGGCGGCCTGGGCCTCATCTTCGGCGTCGACCGGCTGCTCGCCACCGCGCTCAGCATGACCAACCTCATCGGCAACGCGCTCGCCGTCTTCGTGGTCGCCAAGTGGGAAGGCGGCTTCTCGAAAGCGAAGTTCGACCTCTATCTGGAGCACCAGGCCGCCGGCCTCATCGACGCCTCAGGCGCCGAGAAGCCCGACGCAACGGCATAGCCATCGATGCCTGGAGTCAACTTCCAGCCGAACCTTGTGGGCGAAACCGTCATTGTGAGGCCGCTGCAACCCGCGGATTGGCCAGCAATGTTCAAGGCGGCGTCCGATCCCTTGATCTGGGAACTTCATCCCGCCAAGGACCGCTACACGGAGTCCGTATTCAGAAGCTTCTTTGAGACCGCCCTCGCCTCCAAGATGGGCTTCGCTTTTCTCGAACGCGCAAGCGGCGCCATCATCGGCAGCAGCCGGTACCACGACTACAACGAGGCGCTTGGCGAAGTCGAAATCGGCTGGACATTCCTCACGCGCGCCCACTGGGGCGGACGCACGAACTTCGAGATCAAGCGCCTGATGATCGATCACGCCTTCACCTTCGCCGATACGGTGATCTTCTGGGTCGGCGAGACGAACTGGCGGTCGCAGCGCGCCATGGAGAAAATCGGCGGCGTGCGCCGGAGCGGGCTGCACGTACGCGCCGCCAACGGCCCCGGTCAGCGGAGCGTGATTTTCGAGATCAAGAAACCTTAGCGCATATTGCAGCCGTCGCAGGGTGTGGTCTCAAGGCGGCTGAAGGTGTTCGCCCTTAAATCACGGAAGCTTTTCTGATTGTAGATGTCGAGGATCGACTGCGTCCTGACGTCGCCCCAAGGGTACTCCGAATGGCCGTCCATGCAGCAGAGTTGAACGATGCCCGTGGCGTCGATGCGCATTTCGAACCAGTGGTGACACGGAATGTTGGCGACGGAACTTGTCACCTCGTTGTCCGTACGATGGATCCAGTTCGCATACGGCCAGAGGGCAAGATCGAAAAGCGGGAACCGCTCGGCCATGAACTGTGCAAACAGTGCGTCATGCTCGGAATTGTCCGTCAAGCGACTGATGACGACTGTGTGTGTAAACCGCCCTTCAGCCTTCGCCGCGTGGATCATCTGGAGGCGCGACAACAGGCGATCGAACGAAAGCTTCATCTTCGCTTCGTAGACGTCTTTGCGGTAGTCGACGACGCTCAGCCACAAGAAGCCAATCTTGTATTGCGCAAGGCGTTTGAGGATCTCCGGCGTGATCGGAGAGGCATTGCTGGTGAGGGTCATCACGGCGTTCGGAAGGCGCGTACTGATCTTGTCGAGCACCTCGAAAATCCTTTTATCGAGGAACGGCTCGTTCACGCAGTAAGGTGAGAGTTGAAATTTGATGTCCGCCGGAATCGCTTCAAGATCGCCGATGATCTTGTCGATAAGGCTCATGGGCATGAGCTCGCCTTTGCGCGCAAGGTCGGGATAGACGCAAAACGAGCACGTTGCGTTGCACTGCGCGAAAGTCTCGAACTGGACGTGGGCGGGATAGTCCAGGTAGACCGAGTTGCGCTTGCTGACGTGATTGATGTGGTAGTCGGCGTCTCTCCGGTCGAGGTCGTCGATACCCTTCGCCGTGTCATAAACCGTGTGCAGATAGCGCTTTTTCTCCTCGGTCGATCGTTCGAAATCCAGAAGAGCCTCGAAGGCGCGCGCCTTCATGAGGAGCGCCTCGCCGTGGCCGGGGGCCCGCGCGAGGATCTCGTCGGCGCCTGCGATCACGTCGCGAGGCCGCGCAAGAACATGGAATATCTCGAGCGCCAGGACGCGGCTTTCCAAATTTCCCGGATCGAGCGAGATGGCCCGTTCGATCGATGTGAGGGCTTGTGGGCCATCGCCCAAAGCTAGGTGGACACCCGCAAGTTCGTGGAACGCTGTCGCCGACGGATGATGGCCGAGAATGCGCAAGAGCATATGGCGCGCGGGTTGGTAGGCGCGCGCTTCGATCAGGGCTCGGGCGTCCTGGAACAATTGACTGGCGGTTTCGGAATCCATTCCCACGTTCCCAAGGTGTTCGCGCAAGGCGGCACCATAGCGCTAGACCCTCAACGGAAAAATCCCAAACAGCAGGCAGGTGACAAGCATGATCGCACATGCGGCCAGCGCCCAGGGCATCGTGAAACGTAAGTGCTCGCCGAAGTCGATTCGCGCGAGACCTACAAGCAGATAGGTCGAGGGCACGAGCGGGCTCAAGAGATGCACCTGCTGGCCGACCAGCGAGGCGCGGGCGATGACCTCGGACGAGAGGCCGTAGGCGGCGCCGGCACTGGAGAGGATGGGCAGCATCCCGAAATAGAAGGCATCGTTCGAGATCAGGAATGTGAAGGGGATGCTGAGGAGCGCCGTGATCGGCGCCATGAAGACGCCGAGTTCGGCCGGAATGATCCCAATAATCGCGCCGGTCATGGCGTCGATCATGCCGGTGCCCGAAAGAATTCCGGTGAATATGCCGGCGGCAAAAATAAGGCCCGACACCGCAAGCGCGTTGCCCGCGTGGGCTTCGATGCGCCGGCGCTGTTCCGAGAGCGACGGGTAGTTGATCATCAGCGCGGTCACGAAGGCGATGATGAACAAGACGGGCAGTGGCAGGAGGCCCATGATCAGCGCGGCCAGGAGTCCAACGGTGAGCACAAGATTGACGAGGAACAGTTTGGGGCGGAGAGCGCTCGCGTCACGGTCACGGTCTTCGTCGATCATCTCGCGGCGGGTGAGCTCTTCATGAGGTCCCACCTCGCCTATCGCTGCGAGCCGGCGGCGCTCGCGCACACCGAAGATAGAAGCAACGACGATGACCCACGCGGCGCAGGCGAGTTGCGAGGGAAGAATCGCAATGTAGAGATCCTGCACATCGATTTTTAAGGCCACCGCCGCACGCGCCGTGGGCCCGCCCCAGGGAAGGAGATTGGCCGTGCCGCTCGCCATGATGATCACGCAGGCCATCTTGCGGGTGTCGAGGCGCATGTGCCGGTAGAGCGGCATCATGGCTGCAACGGTGATCATGTAGGTCGTAGCCCCATCGCCATCGAGCGAGATGATAAGGGCCAGCACCGCGGTGCCGACGATAATCCGTAACGGGTCGTAGCCGACAAAGCGCACGATGCGCGCGACCAAGGGGTCAAATAAGCCGGCATCGATCATCAGACCGAAGTAGAGAATGGCAAACAGAAGCATGATGCCGGTGGGGGCGATGTCGCGTACGCCCTGCAGCATCATCTCGCCGAGATTTGGGCCGAACCCGCCCAGGAGAGCAAACACGACCGGCACCACGACGAGCCCGACGATCGCCGAGACGCGCTTGGTCATGATGAGGGTCACGAAGGTCGCGACCATCGCAAAGGCAAGCAGCGCTAAGATGTGCCGATCCTCCTCGTCCACGTTCGACCAGCCAACCGGCCGTCAAACGTCCTCCCTGCCGATCACTGTGGCAGGAATCCTCCATCCCGTTCAAGGACGGTGGCTCAAGGACGGCGGACGACCACACGCAGGAAGGTGGCGGGGATCGAGGTGCGCGTAGGGTCGGCGCTCTTGTTCTGGCTTTCGAAGAGCGCGCCGAGCTCTTGCGACAGAGCGTCGGCGCGCCCGGCTTTTTCAGCGGCGTCGAAGGCGTTCATGGTCGGGCCGTAGAACCGGCGGAAAGAGTCGAGGAACGCGCGCGGCGGCTGAGGAGAGTTGAAAGTGTAGGTGTCCTTGACGCAGGTGATGTTCGCGGCCGGAACGCCGGCGGCACCGAAGCGTTCGACGACATTGGCGTCGATGCCCCAGGTCATGGGGCTGATGAACCCTTCGGGCGGCGGCGGCGTGTAGGCGGCGCTGATCTTGAGAACTTGAGCCACCAGGGTCGGATCGTTCGGGATCCAGTTGCCCATGACGATGCGTCCGCCGGGGCGCGTCACGCGCACCATTTCCTTCGCCACGTCGAACGGCTTCGGCGCAAACATGGCGCCGAAAATACTGACCGTGAGATCGAAGGAGGCATCCTTGAGCCCCTCGAGGTTGGAGGCGTCGCCTTCCTGAAAGCGTAAGGTCGAAAGGCCTTCCGCGCGCGCCCGCGCATTGCCCGCCTCGACCAAGTTGCGCGCGATGTCGACGCCGAGAACCTCAGCACCGCGCTGCGCGGCCGGAAGCGCCGTCGTACCGTCGCCGCAACCAAGATCGAGAACTTTCAATCCCGGCGTGATCCCGAGAGAGTCTATGAGCGCATCGCCGCTGTCGCGCATGCACTGGGCGATGCGCGTGAAGTCGCCCTTCTCCCAAAGCGCCTTGTTCGGATTCATGTGGAGGCTCCTGCCGTCTGTGCGGGGACATATGGCATTGGTCCTGGGGAGATGCCGCCCACACTTGCGCATAAGCTTAGCAAGATTCCGCATGAGACACGCCCGCGCGGCCCGCGCATTGCCGCGCGGTTTGGTAAATATATAATAAAAACAATTAGATATCCGCCGCCTTGCGGCCCTGAGCGCGGGGCCGCATTGTCCTTGGACATGCGGAGGGGGCCGCAATGGGCCTGGTTGTTTCTTACGACGAGAAATTCGGCCTGCCGAATAGCGAGATCGAACTCGCGAGCGGCGAACACGTATTTCTCGCGCTCGGACGCGAGGGCCTCGTCATCAAACTTCTTCCAGCGCCGGGCGCTGCGGAGCGCGTGCTGTTCCGCGCCGATCCCGAGACCGCCGCAAGAATCTGCGACGGACTTTTCGACATTCAGCCGGGAAGCAAATCGACGCCGTTGCAGATGCTGGTGGCCGCCGCGGTCCATCTTCCGAACGCGGCTGCGGTCGAGCGCGCCTTCAGAAGCGCCGCGGCAAGTTAGCGGTCACCCGAATTTCGCCGTCACATAGCCTTCGGGGCTGATGGGCCAATGGGGATTCCAAGCGATCTCCCAGGTGTGGCCGTCGGGATCGGCGACATAACCCCGCAAGCCCCCATGGGGCGGCTCGTCGGCGGCGCGCAGGAGCTTGCCGCCGAATTGCACCAAGCGGTCAAGAACTTTGCTCACGTCGAGCGGATCGGTGACGTTGTGCGCGAGGGAATAGGCTCCGGGCGCGGGTGATGCCGCCTGCCTCATGTCGGCCTCCAATTCCCGCTTAAGCCAGGTGCCAAGCACAAATCCGTTCATCTGATAGAAAACGATATCGTCGGCCTGGAACACCGGCTTCCAGCCGAAGCCCTCGGCATAGAAGCGTTTCGAGCGGGCAACATCGGTGATGCCCAAGGTGACAACCGACATTTGCTGTTGCATGGGAATCACTCTCCCTAGCAATCGGGCCCGGCGCGATCAGGCCTTCAGTTCGCGGTACCAGGCTTCGAACGCGCGCGGATAAAAAACATTGCCGAAGAGCGCCCAGGGTCCGAGCCGCTCGGAGAGCATGAACGTGCGGCCGACATCCTCCGCACTGACACCCGCGGCAAACGACTTGCGCGCCGCGGCTTCCACTTCGCCGAGCATGGCGATGTAACGGTCGAGTTCACGGTCTTTGGCCAAGGCGCCGTGGCCGGGCACATAGATGGTGTCCCGCGCGCGCTTGAGACCGCGCACGGCGCCGACGAACTTGGATGGCGTCGTATCGACATAGTTGGGGAACATGGCGTTCCAAACGAGGTCGCCGCAGAAGACGATGGAGGGATCGTCGAGCTCGACGGTGACGTCGCTCTGGGTATGGCCGCCGCGCGGCACCACGCGGACGCTTCGGCCGCCGAGATCGATGGTGGTCTCCTCGGTCGAAGAAAGCAGGGCCGCGCCGTTCAACGCGGCGGCGCGCGCCGGCGCGGGCGTGGGTGACTTTGCGTCGCGGCCGAGAACGATGTCGCGGGTGATGACCGTGCTATGGATCGCGCAACTCTGACCGCCGTCTTGGAAACCCGCGATACCGTTGGCGTGATCACCGTGGTGATGAGTGACGACCACGTGTGTCGGGCGCTTACCCGTAAGCTCAAGCGACTTGGCGGCAAGCCATTGCGCACCCTGCGGCTGATTGAACCCTTCGACCGCAAGCACCGCGTTCTTGCCGGCGATGAGCCCCCCATTGGCAAGCGTCGTGCGGTCACCCTCGAGCGGCCGTGAGATCACAGCCCACACACCGTCGGCCACCTTCTCCAACGTGCCGAAGGGCTCGCGCGCCACCACTTGCCCCAGCGATTCCGCGGCCCAAAGTTTTCGCGCGCCAGCCGGCATCGCCGCGGCGGCGAGCGCAAGGTGGCAAGCGCAGGTGACGGATTTTTTCAGGAATGTGCGGCGCTGTAGCGTCATTGCGGTGTCCCCCTAAATATCCCGTCCGCCAAGATTATACTTGTAGATGATCCTCGGCGAGGGCGCGTTCGTGCGGAGTTTCATAGGGGAGCTCCCCGTGATCGCCGCGCTTGTGGAAGTAGACCGCGTGCGCGAGATGTCGGAAAGCGGCCGTACCTAAGGTCGCGTTCCACACCCAATTCGGCGGTGCGAGATCGAGGGCGCGTCGCATGAGCCCTTTCACCGCGTAGCTTGGCGCCTCACGCGCGATGACGGCGGAGGGATGCTCGCCGCCGGCGTCCAGCCAGTCCGACGCGGCCTGGGCGGTGCGGCGGCCCAGGCGAAGGGCTGCCGCGATGCCACCGCCGGTCAGAGGCGAGCAATAGCCGGCCGCGTCGCCGATGAGCATCACGGGTCCGCGCGACGTGCGCTTCAAGGCGCCGCCCACGGGGATGAGACCGGAGCGCGTTCCGATGATCTTCGGCGCGCGAAGACCTAGCCGTTCGCCATAGCGTGCGAGAATCTTAGCCGGCTCAGATTTCGTGTCGGAGCGCGCGGCAAGCCCAAACTGGATGACGTTCACGCCGGGGACCGCCCAGGCGATATAGCCGGGCGCCAGTTCGCTATCGAGCATGCAGTGGAGAAAACGGGGGTCGAGGCCGGCGTCGGGCGCGAGTTCCCATTCGACGCCGCCGAGAAAACGCCGATTGCGATCCAGCGCGAAGGCGCGCGCCACCGCGGAAACCGCGCCGTCGGCGCCGATGAGGAGCGGAGCCTTGAGGCCAAGATCGGCAAGGACGACCCCATTCTCACTCATCTCGCCGCCCGTAAATCGCATTCCCCATTGTAGAACGGCGCCTGCGCGCGCGGCTTCGTCCGCCATCCAGCGCAAGAGGTTCGGCGTGTCGGTGGCGAGGAAGTAATAGCCGGGGGCCCAGTGGTCGGTATGCGCACCGTTGGGCGCATGAAGGCGCACCCCGCGCACCCGGCGGGTTAGTTCGGCGGGCACATCGAAATCGTCAGCCGCCTCCTTGACGAGGATCCCGGTGGTGCGCACGCCGGCACCGGGGTCCGGTTTACGGTCCAGAACCGCGACCCTGAGGCCACGCAGCGCCGCGGTCCGGGCGCAGGCAAGCCCTGCAAAACTCGCCCCGACAACGATCAGATCAAAATTCTTCATGGACGAAGTCCCCATTCGGTTCGCCTCAGCAGTATCCCGGAGGAGCCAGCATAAATTATGGCGATCCGCGGTTCACGAGGGGGAGAACGCGCCCCGGTCCCTTGGAATGCCAGTGTCATTCCGGCCCGGGGCACGGCATATTCATCTCCATGCGATTCGCCCTGAAACCATTGGTCTTTATGGCCCTTCTCGCGGCCGGCCCTGCCGCCAGCGCCGCCGACGACGATATGGCGGTGGACCTTGCCCTTGTGATGGCCGTGGATGTCTCGCTCAGCATCGACGAGAAGGAAGCCGCCATTCAGCGCAATGGCTATGTGCATGCACTGACCGACAAGCGCGTGGCGGACGCCATCCGCTCCGGCCCCATCGGCCGCATCGCGATCACTTATGTCGAGTGGTCGAGCGTCTATCACCAGATCCAAGTGGTACCGTGGCGCGTGATCTCGGACGCCAAGAGCGCCAAAGCCTTTGCCGACGAACTGAGCAAGGCCCCCGTCAAACCCGGCAGCACGACCTCCATCAGCGGCGGCATCGATTTTGCGGTGAAGCTGCTCGATGACAACGGCTACGACGCGAGCCGCAAGGTGATCGACATCTCCGGGGATGGGTACAGCGATTACGGCCGGCCGGTGAAGGACGCGCGCGACGATGCGGTGAAGGGTGGAGTCACCGTGAACGGACTCGCCATGATGTTCGAACGGCCCAAGTGGAAGCAGGAAGTGCCCGAGGACCTGGACCGGTACTACAACGAGCAGGTGATCGGCGGGCCGGGCGCCTTCTTCGTCACGGTGCGCACACCCAACGACTTTTCACAGTCGCTGTTGCACAAGCTGGTTCTGGAGATCGCGGATCTCGCGCCCACCAACACGGGCGCGGAGCGAGACCTCTCGCTCCCGGCGCGTTAGGCCAAAATCATCTCTGAGATAATTTTCGCGGCTTAGACGTCCAGATTGCGGACTTTAAGCGCGTTGTCCTGAATGAAGTCGCGGCGGTGTTCGACCACGTCGCCCATGAGCGTCGAGAATACTTCATTGGCTTCGTCGGCGTGGTTGACCTTCACCTGCAGAAGCGTCCGCACGTTCGGATCGAGCGTCGTCTCCCACAGCTGGCTGGGGTTCATCTCACCGAGGCCTTTGTAGCGCTGGATCGAAACGCCCTTACGGCCATGGGCGAGCACGGACGAGAGCAACGTCACAGGCCCGCTGATCTGCACCTCTTCATCTTTGTACTTGAGGAGAGCGTCACGGGTGTAGGTGGCCTGCAGTTCGGGCGCGAGGCTGTCGAGGTGACGGGCTTCGGCCGATTGCAGCGTCCGCGCATCGATGACATGGCTCTCGGTCACGCCGCGCAAGGTGCGCGTAAACCGGAGGCCGCCGCCGGGCGCCGCTTCGCCCTGCCAGCCCTTTTCGTATTCCGTCTCGAGATGGTCGAGGCGCTTGGCGACATAGTTGGCCGTCTGCTGGGCGAGATCCTGCTTGGGCAGAACGTCCAGATTGAAGGCGCCGGCGATGGCGCATTGTTCGACGATGCGGGACGGCAGGGTGCGCGAGAGCATCTCGAGGCTGTTCTTGGTCTCGCGCGCCCGGTAGACGAGGCGCTTCAAATCCTCGCCGCCGATTTGCCCGCCACCCGTCATCAGCACGGCGTTCGCCAGGCCCGCGGCGATGAGATGCTCCTCCATCGCAGCATCGTTCTTCAGATAGACCTCCGACTGGCCCTTCTTGGCCTTGTAGAGCGGGGGCTGGGCAATGAGGAGATGGCCGTTCTCGATGATCTGCGGCATCTGCCTGTAGAAGAACGTCAAGAGAAGCGTACGGATGTGACTGCCGTCGACGTCGGCGTCCGTCATGATGATGATCTTGTGGTAGCGCAGCTTGGCGATGTTGAACTCTTCGGGCCCTATGCCCGTACCGAGCGCAGTCACCAATGTGCCGATTTCGGCCGAGGAGAGCATCTTGTCGAAGCGCGCGCGCTCGACGTTCAGGATCTTGCCGCGGAGCGGCAGAATGGCTTGGTTGCCGCGATCGCGGCCCTGTTTGGCCGAACCGCCGGCGGAGTCACCTTCGACGATGAAGATCTCGGACTGGGCGGGATCGCGGTTCTGACAATCGGCGAGTTTGCCGGGCAAGGACGAGATGTCGAGAGCACCCTTGCGGCGTGTGAGTTCGCGGGCCTTGCGGGCGGCCTCGCGCGCAAGGGCGGCTTCCACCACCTTGCCGACGACTTTGCGCGCTTCGGAAGGGTGTTCCTCGAACCAGGTGCCGAGCTTCTCGGCAACGACGCTTTCCACGACGGGGCGCACTTCCGAGGAGACGAGCTTGTCTTTGGTCTGCGATGAGAACTTAGGGTCCGGCACTTTCACCGAAAGCACGCAGGTGAGGCCTTCGCGCATGTCGTCGCCGGTCAGCGCGATCTTTTCCTTTTTCCCGCCGACGCCATGTTCGTTGGCGTAGTGGTTGATGGTGCGCGTCAGCGCCCCGCGGAAGCCCGCAAGGTGCGTGCCGCCGTCGCGCTGAGGGATGTTGTTCGTGAAGCAGAGCGTGTTCTCGTGGTAGCTGTCGTTCCATTCCATCGACAGTTCCACGACGATGCCGTCTTTTTCCGCGACGATCGTGACGGGCGGATCATTGAGCGCCTGCTTGGTGCGATCGAGATATTTGACGAAGGCCTCGATGCCGCCCTCGTAGTGCAGGTCCACCGATTTGGTTTCGGTATGGCGCGCGTCGGTGAGGTTGAGGAAGACGCCGGAGTTGAGAAACGCGAGTTCGCGCAGGCGATGCTCGAGCGTGCCGTAGTCGTACTCGGTCTGGGTGAAGGTTTCTTTCGACGGAAGGAAGGTGACTTCCGTGCCGGTTTTGAACTGGCCGGCGCGATTTCCTGCGGTGATCTTGGGCGCATCACCCACTTCTTTGAGCGGCGCTTCCGCGTCGCCGTGCTTGAAGCGCATGAAATATTCTTTGCCACCCCGCCATATCCGCAAGTCGAGCCGCGATGACAGCGCGTTGACGACCGAGACGCCGACGCCGTGCAAGCCGCCCGAGACCTTGTAGGAATTCTGGTCGAATTTTCCGCCGGCATGCAGCTGGGTCATGATGACCTCGGCCGCCGAAACGCCTTCTTCCTTGTGGATGTCGACGGGGATGCCGCGGCCGTTGTCGCGCACCGAGCAGCTGCCGTCGCCGTGCAGGACGACTTCGATGCGGTCACAATGGCCGGCGAGAGATTCGTCGATGGCGTTGTCCACCACTTCGTAGACCATGTGGTGCAGGCCCGAGCCGTCATCGGTGTCGCCGATGTACATGCCGGGGCGTTTACGCACGGCATCGAGGCCCTTCAGGACCTTGATGGACTCAGAGTCGTAGGCCTTTTCCGCGACGGTGAGGTCGTCGTCTTTGAGGGCCTTTTCGGGACTGCCGGACGGTGGATTCATGTGATCTCGTGAGGGGGCTTTTTGGGGTCGTTTTTCTTTAGAATTTGTCGCGTGCCCGGGCGGAAAACCGGGCTCCACTTTTCCTGGGCACGCTTCGGTCTGAATATAGGTCTTTGCGCGTCTGAATGCACCCTTAGTGAGGCCTTTTTGAGGGTGTGACGGCGCCTTGATCGACGTTGAAAAACTGAGCGGATTCACCCACATCGCCGAACAATCCGGCATCGGTGCCGGTCATCCAGGCCTGAGTGTTAAGGTGGTCGAGTTCGGCGAACAGCGCACGGCGCCGTCCGGCGTCGAGATGGGCCGAAATTTCGTCCAAAAGCAGGACCGGTCCGACGCCCCGTTTTTCGCGCTGCAGGCGGGCGTGGGCGAGCACGATCGAGATCAGCAACGCTTTCTGCTCGCCGGTCGAACACAAGGCCGCGGGCTGCCCGTCGGACGGATGCGTGGGAGCTATCATGGCCACGCCGAGATCGGAGCGGTGGGGGCCGGCGCCGGCGCCCTGAACTCCGCGGCGTTCGTCCCAGAGGCTCGCGCGCACTTTGTCCTCGGCGTCGATGGCCGGCATTTCGGCAAGCCAGGTGTCGACGGTCCCGACCAGGCGCAGGCTTGCCGCCGGAAAGGGGCGGGCGGACGCAGCGAGGGCGCGGCATAAACGTGTGACGAGATCGGCCCGTGCGGCGGCCAGCGCCACCCCGTGGCGCGCCATGGTGTCTTCGAGGGCGGCAAACCAGGCGGCATCGCCCTGCCCGTCTCGGAGGAGCCGTGAGCGCTGACGATGGGCATGGTCGTAAGCGGCGATGCGGCCGGCCTGATCGGCGTCGAAGGCCGTCACCAGGCGGTCCAGGAACTTGCGCCGGGACGCCGGGCCGTCGAGGAACAGGCGGTCCATGGCGGGTGTGAGCCAGACCACGCCGAGCTGGCGGGCGATGGCGGCCCCCCCTCTGGCCGGATGGCCGTTGATCTGCACCGATCGGCGCTCGGGCGCAGCCACCGTGAGGCCGGTGCCGATCTCGGTCTGGCCGTCGGGTCCACAGACGCCCGCGGCAACGCCCCAGGCGCCTGAGGCCCCTCCTTGGCGGCTACTTTGGCGGGCGACGTCCTTGAGCTTGGCACCGCGCAAGCCACGGCCGGGGGCGAGGAAGGAGATGGCTTCGAGAAGGTTGGTCTTGCCCGCCCCGTTCGACCCCGTGAGCACCACGGCGCCCGGGTTCACGTCCAGGCGCAGCCGGGCGTAGTTCCTGAAATCGGTCAAGGTCAGTCGCTGAACGAAAACTCTGCTCATGGCTTCCGGCGCGGTTCCGCGCGGGGAAGACAGAGCGGCCGCCGGCGCGGCAGAAAGGTTATGGCTTAAGACGTTCACACCCGCATCGGCATCAGCACGTACATGGCCGAACCGTCGGCCACGTCGCGGATGAGGGTGGGTGAAGCTGCGTCGGCCATGGTGAAACGCGCCGCATCGCCCTCGATCTGGCCGAGGATTTCGAGGAGGTAGCGCGAGTTGAAGCCGATCTCGAGATGGCCGGCGGCGTACGTGGCTTCCACTTCTTCCACGGCATTGCCGGCTTCGGGGCTGGAGGCCGAAAGGGTGATAAGGCCCTTTTCGCACATCATCTTGATGGAGCGCGACTTCTCCGAACTGATGGCCGAAACGCGGTCGACCGCATCGAACAAAGGCTTGCGCTCGGCTTCCAGCACCTTGTCGTTGCCCGTCGGGATGACGCGTTCGTAGTCCGGGAAGGTGCCGTCGATGAGCTTCGAGGTCAGAGAGACATTATCGAAGCCGAATTTGATTTTGGAATCGGAGAGCGAAATGGCGATCTCGTTTTCGGTCTCGTCGATCAGCTTGCGCACTTCAATGACGGCCTTGCGCGGCACGATGATGCCGGGCATGCCCGAAGCGCCTTGCGGCAGCGGGAGCTCGACGCGGGCGAGACGATGCCCGTCGGTGGCCACGGCGCGCAGCACCGCGACACCTTCGCTCTTGGCGCCGTGCAGATAGATGCCGTTCAGGTAATAGCGCGTCTCTTCGGTCGAGATGGCAAAGCGGGTGCGGTCGATCAGGCCGCGCAGATCCGCCGCCGCCAGCTTGAAGGTGTGGCTGAAATCCCCGCCCGTGAGGGCCGGGAAATCCTCGACCGGAAGGCAGGCGAGGTTGAAGCGCGAGCGCCCCGCCGAGAGGGCGATCTGGCCGCCGTCGGCCGTGAGCGCGATCTCGATCTGCGCCCCTTCGGGCAGCTTGCGCACGATGTCGTAGAGGGTGTGCGCGGGCGCGGTGGTGGCGCCGGTCTTGGCGACTTCGGCGGCCGTGGATTCGACGATCTCGATATCCATGTCCGTCGCGTTCAAGGAGAGCTGGCCTTTGGCCGCGTCGATCCTGACGTTGGAGAGGATGGGAATCGTGTTGCGCCGCTCGACAACGCTTTGGACGTGACCCAGCGACTTCAAGAGAGCCGCGCGCTCGATGATGAGTTTCATGTTCGTAAAATCGTTCTTTTTTGAAGTCCGGACCGCCCGAAATCCCCGGTCCCAGTAAATGCAAGACCGCCATATTAGACATACTAGGGAAGGTGATGCGACAGCTTTTCGGGGCGCAGGCGGCGCCCCGAACGGCCGTTAATTTTTTGCGGATTTTGGCGCCGCGTGGTGACCGGCTAACTCTCGAGCATCCGGGTCAGAAGCTCGACATCCTCGGCGAAAGCCGTGTCCAACTTCACCAGCTCCTCGATCTTGCGCACCGCGTGGATGACCGTGGTGTGGTCGCGTCCGCCAAAGGCCCGCCCGATTTCCGGCAGCGAGCGGGAGGTGAGCTGCTTGGAAAGATACATGGCCACCTGGCGAGGACGGGCGACAGCCCGGGACCGGCGCGCAGAGCTCATGTCGGAGACGCGGATCTTGAAGTGCTCGGCCACGCGCTTCTGGATCTCTTCCATGGTCAGGCGCCTGTCGTGGGCGCGCAACAAGTCCTGGAGCAGCTCCTGGGTGGTTTCGAGGGACAGCGAGCCGCCTACCAGCTGCGCATGGGCCACGAGGCGGGTCAAAGCGCCCTCGAGCTCGCGCACGTTGGATGTGATCTTGTGGGCGAGGAATTCTTTCACCTTCTGCGGGACCAACACCCCGAGCTGCTCGGCCTTGGCGTCGAGGATGCCGAGACGGAGCTCGAAGGTGGTGGGATGCAGGTCGGCCACGAGGCCGGAGGACAGCCGCGAGCGTAAGCGATCGCCGATCTCCTCGAGACTCGAGGGCGACTTGTCGGCGGACAGCACGATCTGGCGGCCCTGGTCCACGAGCGCGTTGAAGGTGTGGAAGAACTCCTCCTGCGTCGCGTCCTTGCCGGCGATGAACTGGACGTCGTCGATCATCAGCACGTCGACCGAGCGGAACTGCTCCTTGAAGGAGACGGTGTCCTGATTCCTGAGCGCCCGGACGAAGCTGTACATGAACTTTTCGGCCGAGAGGTAGATCACCCGGCGATGGGGCGTGCGCTGGCGGATTTCCCACGCGATTGCGTGCATCAAGTGTGTCTTGCCGAGGCCGACGCCGCCATAAAGGAAGAGCGGATTGAAACTGACCTGGTCGGATTCGGCCACGCGCTTGGCCGCCGCGTAGGCGAACTCGTTGGGCTTGCCGACAACGAAATTCTCGAACACGTAGCGCGCATCGAGCGGCGCCGAGAGATCGGGACCTAAGGGCTGTACGGCGCCATCGGCGGCCGCGGGGCGGGCCGGCACCCGAGCAAAGGCCTGCGGACGCAGCGCCGGAGCGCTCGCCTGAAGGGGTTTGGCCGGTTCGGCCTTACCGGCTTCGACCTTGCCCGCTTCAACCTTGCCCGCTTCAACCTTGAGAGTGATCTTGCGCACGGTCGGATTTTCGCCGTTCCACAGGGCGCGAATCCGATCGGCATAATGCGTGGTGATCCAGTCGCGCATGAAGCGCGTCGGGACTGAGAGCTCGACCTCGCCGTCGCGCAGGGCCGTGGCGACAATGGGAGTCACCCAGCTCTTATAGGCGGAGTCGCCGAATTCTTGTTTGAGTCGCGTCTTAACGCGATCCCATTCAGCCTGATCGATGGCTGCTTCATTCCCACGTTTCACGCGACGTGTTCCCCTCGATACTTATGTGGCAAGAGACTCGACTGTTGCTCGGCGGGGCTAAAGACCCCGCGCCGCCCGCACTCGAACTCTCTGCCGAAACCCGCACCCCGACGCCAACTCAATTCTAACGCGTCACGATATGTCCGGTTGCCATATCGCGACAGTTTCCCCCGCATCTCTTTTTTGCGCGCCCGCTTCACTGCTTTCAACATCGCAACAGCAGTGGCTTTCAAGAGCTGAATAAAACTTACAGCAGCTCTTGGTGAAACGCGCTCGTGTTCCTGATGGTTTTTTTTGAGGCGCCGCTCGCTGCCCGTGGACGATTGAACAACTGCGCGACGTCTGATGCCGTCACTGTAATTGGCCGAACGTGCGAGACAAGGGCAAAGATGCGCTTGACACAAATTGCACGAAAGATCGGCTGACGACGCGCCGCCGAATCACTTCGTGGCGCAAGATCATTGATTCGCAATAGTTTTAACTCACGCTGCAGGGCAGCGTGAGGAGGGAGACTCGAAATCCTGGAACAAGGATAAAAAAATGCCCGCCCGTTCGGGCGCGCAGATTCGC
>CAMDOZ010000062.1 GCA_945903705.1 Fidelibacterota bacterium
TTCTCGAAGACTTGGTGGACCCGGCGCTCAACGCTCCCTTGGGCGACGTGCCCACCGTCATTACCCTTGCTACCGTTGAGGCCGATGACCGCGACCACGCGATGCTCACCCTGGTGACCGCAGGCGGCGCACCGGGCGAGGACGCGGGCGGGCGCCTGTCCCTGGTCAAGCAGTTCATCGCGGCGCTGGGCGCCCTGGTCACGTCCGAGGTCCGGGCCGATGGCGCCGATATCGTCCGCCTGCGCTTTACACTCGCGCCCGCCCACCGGCGCATACAAAAGGATGTGGGGTAAGGGCGCGGCGCAACCGAATTACTAGATAGAGTGAATAGCCTGGCGGGGGTTGGGGCCAGTCACGCAAACGGGATATCGCCGCCCCCCGGCGAGCCGCTATGATCCGGCCGACCGTCATCCGAATTCTACAGCCCCCAAAGCACATCAATCGGGAGATCCCACATGATCAGCTTGCGTAATGTTGCCCTCATCACGGCCGTTGCCGCCTTCGCGGCCAACGCCTCGTTTGCCGCCGAAGCGCCGTTCAAGCCGCAGTCCGGCCAGGCCGGCAAGGACGTCGTGTGGGTGCCCTCTCCCCAAGCGCTGGTCGACCGCATGCTCGACATGGCCAAGATCACCAAGGATGACTATCTCATCGACCTCGGCGCCGGCGACGGCCGCACGGTGATCACGGCGGCGAAGCGCGGCACGCGCGCGCACGGCATCGAATATAATCCCGAGATGGTGAAGCTCGCGCAGTTCAATGCGCAGCAGGAAGGCGTCACGAAACTCGCCACCTTCGTTGAGGCCGACATCTTCGTCTCCGACTTCTCGAAGGCGACCGTGATCACTCTGTTCCTCCTGCCGCAGCTCAATGTGAAGCTGCGTCCGACTCTCCTCGACATGAAGCCGGGCACGCGCATCGTCTCCAACTCCTTCAACATGGGCGACTGGGTGGCCGACGAAACGATCATGGCCACCGGCGAATGCACCAGCTGGTGCACGGCCTACAAGTGGATCATCCCGGCGAAGGTCGGCGGCAACTGGAAGCTCGCCAACGGCCAGCTCACCTTGAAGCAGACCTATCAGATGCTCGACGGCACGCTCACGGTCGACGGCGAGGCGCAGCCCATCACCGACGCCAAGATGGACGGCACCGCGATCGCCTTCACCGCCGGCGGCAAGAAATACACCGGCACCGTCGACGGCAGCGGCATGAAGGGCAGCATCCAGGGCGGCGGAAACTGGACGGCCAGCAAAGCCTAAATTCGGCTGGCTCTAGCTTCTCGGGCCGCGCGGCGTGATGCTGCGCGGCCCGAATTGCTTCCGGCGGCAACTTGTACCGGTCCTCCAGCGTTCTTGAGGACACCATGTCTTTTATCGTTTCTTCGCTTAAGGCGTGTCTCATCGCCGCGGTCGCGGCGCCGCTTTGCGCCGGCGCGATGGCCCAGTCGTTCGAGCAGACCCCGGGCACGGTCATCACCATCAACCTCCAGGCTTTGCCCGCGCCCTTCGCGACACCCAGCGTCTCGAACAGTTCACAAAGCGTTCCTCTCCCGCCTCTCCCAAATCTCCGCGTTCCCCCGGGCTTCGCGGTCAATCTCTTCGCCCAAGGCCTGAACCACGCGCGCTCCATGCGCATCGCGCCCAATGGGGACGTGTTCCTCGCGCAATCGGGCGCGGGACGAATCACGCTCTTGCGCGATTCCGACGGCGACGGCCGGGCCGATGTGAACACCACCTTCGCGCAAGGGTATCGCTATCCCCACGGCATGGCGCTGCAGGGCGGGTTCCTCTATATCGCCGACCTCGACGCGGTCTGGCGCGTGCCCTATACGGCCGGCGCGACCAGCGCCGGCGGCCCGCGCGAGCGCGTGACCGTCCAAGGCGCGTTCGGCCCGACGGACGGGCATGTCACGCGCAATCTTGTCATCGACCCCGCGGGCACGAAAATGTACGTCGCCATCGGGTCGCGCGGAAATGCGGACGAGGAACCGGCGCCTCAAGCGACCATCCAGGAATTCAACATCGACGGCAGCGGACAGCGCACCTTCGCCAGCGGCCTGCGCAATCCGGTCGGCCTCGCCATTCGCCCCGGCACCAGCGACGTCTTCACCGTGGTCAACGAGCGCGACGGCCTCGGCGACGAGCTCGTGCCCG
Source organism: Fidelibacterota bacterium (assembly GCA_945903705.1). Taxonomy (GTDB): domain Bacteria; phylum Pseudomonadota; class Alphaproteobacteria; order Rhodospirillales; family Rhodospirillaceae; genus SHVO01. Next base: position 2,154 of record CAMDOZ010000062.1, read on the forward strand.
ACTATCTGACGCGCGTCGCGGACGGCGGCTTCTACGGCTGGCCCTACAGCTACATGGGCGGCAACCCGCAGCCGCGCCCCGGCGGCTGGAGCAACCAGCAGGCCCAGGCCCTCATCAATAGCGCGATCGTTCCCGATCTTCCGCTTCGCTCCCATTCCGCGCCGCTGGGGTTTGCCTTCTATGACAAGACGAAGTTTCCGCCTGCGTATCGCGGCGGCGCCTTTGTCGCCTTGCACGGATCGTGGAATGCCGCCCAGCCGCGCGGCTACATGGTCGTCTATGCGCCCTTCGCCGCGGGCCGGCCCACCGGCAGCTACCAGGTTTTCCTCTCCAACTTCTGGACGGCGAACGAGAGCCGGGCCCAGGTCATCGGCCGCCCCGCCGACGTTGCCGTGGCGGCGGACGGCGCGCTGCTTGTCGCCGACGATGCATCCAATTCCATCTGGCGCGTCGCTTACGTGGGCGCCGATCTCCGCTTCACCGCCGTGCCGGCCTACACGTCGGCGGCAGGAGAATCCTTTCTGCGATTCTATAACGGCGGCGCCCAACCCGGAACCGTGACCGCCACGTTCCGGAACGGCGCGACAGGCGCGCTGCTCGCCACATGGACCAGCCCACCCGTCCCGCCGAACGCGTCCCGGCAATTCTATATCGAGTACATGCAGGGCCTGGCCTCGCCCTCGCTCGCGCAAACCAACGCGCGCGATTTCACCCTCGATGTCCGCGCCACCTTCAACGGCTTCGGCCAGTTCGTCCTATTCGACCGTCCCAACTCCAACCTGGAGAACATGAGCCGGTGCGAGGGCGGTTCTTCCGCCGACGGCCACGTCCTTCTCAACGTTCATTCGCACAGGCTCGCCCCCTATGCGTCCTTCGTGCGGATCCACAATGGAAGCGGCTCCGACCGCACGCCCGCGCTCACGATCCGGGACGCCGAAACGGGCGCGCAGCTCGCCACATGGACCGCGCCCTCCATTCCCAATCTCGCCACACTTGAGGTTCCGGTCGCGGACATCGAAGCGACGGCCACGCCGTCATTGAGCGGAACCACCGTCACGCACTATGTGATCTCCCTCGACCCGCAATTCGGCGGCGCGCTTCAGCATGTCGCCCGGATGCCGTCCGGGATTCGCCTGGATCTCAGCGAAAAATGCGATCTTGTCGCGCAGGCGAACTAGAAAACTCCGCCCCTTCCTTCGCAAAATCCGCTATATGTTGCCTTGAGGCGAGGGGGCGACGTCATCCGATGGAATGGATCGAAATAATTCTGTGGTCGCTCTTGGCCCTTTACCTGGTCATCGGCCTCGTGCTCACCCATTCCTTGACCTACGGCGCGCCGCTTCTCCGCTTGCGCTTCCGCGACTATTTCCTGGGCGCCTTTGCGATGCCCATGCTCACGCTCGCGCTTTATCTCTTCATCTTGATGCAAAAGGCCTGGTACCGGCTTCTCCTCGCGCTTGATTACGAACCGGAAGAACGCAAACCCGAGACGCCGCGGGAGTGATCGTCCGGTGTTGAGGAGGTTTCTTTCGCTATGCTAGCGTCGCGATTCCAAAGTTCGCGAGATCAGGGCGGTAGCTCGATGCGAACTTCAAATCCGCGACACCAGGTGCTGAGGAATGGCTGGCCGAGCTCTCTCCTTACTTTACGACGTTGGCATACCGCCTGAACGCGTATTTCAATGGTACGTCGAGTGGGGGAAGCGATTTTCCGACGTCCCGCGTCCCGTGTTGCGGCCAGGCCCAAAAATTCGAGTTGGCTATGTATCGAGCGATTTTCGAAAGCACGCCGTAGCCTACTTCCTTCTTCCTCTTCTCGAAAATCACGATCGACAAAAGTTCGATATCTTTCTCTATTCCAAAACCACAGAGCTGGACCACGTCACTGAGTGGTTCAAGCAGCAGGGCAAGTGGCGCGAGATCGGGGAAGACGAGGAAGCCTTCAGGCTCATTCGGTCCGACAGCATCGACATACTTGTCGACCTCAATGGGCACACGAAAGGAAATAGTTTGCGTCTGTTCGCACGCCGGCCCGCCCCAATTGCAGTCACCTACCTGGGTTTTTCGAGCACGACCGGACTTCGCCAGATCGACTACCGGCTGACTGACGCGATTGCCGATCCGGAAGGGTCTCTAAGCGTCGAAAGTCTGGTCAGGCTACCGCACGGGCAATACACGTACCGGTGCCTTGTCGATACACCCGAGCCAACCGACCGCGATGGTCCCATCGTATTCGGATACTTGGGGCGGATGAAAAAAATCAACCAGGTCGTCTCCGACACATGGATGAAAATATTGGACGCAGTTCCCGAGTCCCGGCTTCTGATCAACAAAGAGAATAGCCTGCCGCCGGAAGCCTACTACGCGACCTACAACCAAATCGACATTGCGCTTGATCCTTTTCCCTACAACGGGACGACGACAATCTGCGACGGACTTTGGATGGGTGTGCCTGCGATTTCCCTTTATGGCGATCGCGCCGCGTCGCGTGTTAGCGCGAGCCTGTTGACTAGGGTGGGTCTGCAAGACCTCATCGCGTCGAACCAGCCGGATTACATCGAAAAAGCGGTGCGCCTTGCCGCGGATCGTCCTAGGCTGTCGCTGTTGCGCCGAACTCTCCGCCAACGATTTTTGGACAGCCCGTTAGGCAATCCTGCAATAGTAACTCGCGACATCGAGAAGTTTTATGGTGAGGCTGTTGCAAAGGAAGTCAGCCTTATCCCTGATGAACTGCGGGGCACGTAGCGTTTTACTTTGAAGCAGAGCCGGCAAAACGGGCGGCACGGCCCCTCCATGGTGCCGGCTTCTCCTCCCACCTGATTTCGAACCGGAAGAACGCAAGCCCGAAGCCTACGCGAGTGATCTACGCCGCTCCCTAAAGCGGAATAACGCCGCGTCGTGTTCAATGTAGGACATCCGGTCGACGCCGGAGGGTTCTACGGTGCTCTGCCCTGCTATTTTTTGAATACCGGCCGCCCGAATTTCGGGCGGCGCGATTGCGCGCGATCCATGGAATCGAGTCATATGTCCAATCTCGCATTAGATGTTCGCAAGGCGGCGGAAGAGGTGCCGCTCGAGGCCGGCGCTTTGCAGAAAGCGATCTTCGACAGCGCGAATTTTTCAAGCATCGCCACGGATGCGAAGGGCGTAATCCAGATCTTCAATGTCGGTGCCGAGCGCATGTTGGGCTACACCGCGGCCGAAGTGATGAACAAGATCACGCCGGCGGATATCTCTGATCCTGTCGAATTGATCGCGCGTGCCGAAGCGCTCAGCGAGGAGCTCGGAACGTCGATCACACCGGGATTCGAAGCGCTGGTGTTCAAAGCCTCGCGCGGGATCGAGGATATCTACGAACTGACTTACTTCCGCAAGGACGGCAGCCAATTTCCGGCGGTGGTGTCCGTCACCGCGCTTCGCGACGCCCAAGAAGCCATCATCGGATATCTGTTGATCGGTACAGACAATACCGCGCGCAAGCTGATCGAAGCCGAGAAAAAGAAGCTCGATCAGAGTCTGCGCGAGGCGAATGACGAGCTGCAGCGGTTTACATATATCGTCGGCCACGATTTGCGCTCGCCTCTCGTCAATATCATGGGCTTTTCCAGCGAGCTCGACGTTTGGCAGAAACAGGTGTTTGAGCGCATCACGGCGCTCAGGGCCCAGGTCGCGGCCGACCGGGACGGTGATAAGGATCTGGCCCTGCACACGGACGTCGAAGAATCGTTGAGCTTCATCAAGTCGTCCGTCGCAAAAATGGACCGGCTCATTGCCGCCCTCCTCAAACTGTCACGCGAAGGGCAGCGGCTGTTTCAGCCGCAACTGGTCGATATGGCCCAGTTATTGCGATCCAATTCCGATGCCCTGGCTTATCAGGTGCAGGCCGCCAACGCCGAAATCCGCTTTGGCGCCCTTCCGACGATCACCAGCGATCGCCTTGCGCTCGAGCAGGTTTTCTCGAACCTCATGGACAACGCCGTCAAATACTTGCGCACCGGCGTGCCGGGCCAAATCGACGTCGAAGGCGTCGAATCCTACGGCTCGATCACCTACGAGGTGCGCGACAACGGCCGCGGCATCGCGACCAAAGACCGCGAGCGGATCTTCGATTTATTCCGCAGGTCGGGCGTCCAGGACCGCACGGGCGACGGCATCGGCCTTGCCCACGCGCGCACGCTGGTGCGCCGTCTTGGCGGTTCGATCAATGTTGAGAGTGAACTTGGCAAGGGCACGGTCTTCAAAGTGACGCTGCCCAAGCGGTGGCATTTGCCGGCAGGTGAGGTGACGACATGAATTCCACTCCGGTAGTGATCGCGATGATCGAAGACGATGCTGGTCACGCGCGCCTCATCGAGAAGAATCTCCGCCGTGCGGGGGTTCACAACGAGATTGTGCCGCTAACGGACGGCGCGAGTTCGATGGCGTACCTCTTCGGGCCCGACGGATCCGGCCTTGTCAGCAAGGGCCGGCCCATGTTGATCCTGCTCGACCTCAATCTCCCGGACATGTCCGGCACCGATATCTTGAAACGCGTCAAGGAGAACGAGCACCTCAGTGTCGTGCCCGTAGTCGTGCTGACGACGACCGACGATCAGTTGGAAATCCAGCGCTGCTATGATCTCGGCTGCAACGTCTATGTCACCAAGCCGGTCGACTATCAAAAATTCGCCAACGCGATCACGCAGCTTGGCCTGTTTGTATCCGTAATGCAGGTGCCGGTGGCGGCCTGATGTCAAATCCCCGCGCCCGCATCCTCTATATCGACGACGATCCCGGCCTCTGCCGGCTCGTCCAGAAAGATTTCGAGCGCCGTGGCTATGCCGTCGACGTCGCGGCCGGCGGCACCAGCGGCCTCGCGCGCCTCGTGCAGGGCGGCATCGATGTCGTCGCCCTCGATCACTATATGCCGGAGAGGGACGGTCTGGAGACTCTGGCGGACATCCGCGCGCTGGCGGCTCCCCCGCCGGTGATCTATGTGACCGCGATGCAGGAAATCGGGATCGCCGTCGCGGCCCTGAAGGCTGGCGCCGTCGACTATGTCGTCAAGGATGCACGCGGCGAGTTCCTGCCGCTCCTGGACAGGGCCATCGGGGCAGTGCTTGAGTCGGCGGCGTTACGCCGTGCCAAGGAAGCCGCCGAATCGGAGAGTATGCGCGCGTGGCACCTTGCTGAATGTATCGTCAACACGATCCGCGATCCTATGGTCGTGCTCGAACACGACATGACCATTGTAACCGCGAATACCGCGTTCTTGACGATCTTCGGGATCACGGAGGTCGAGATGCACGGCCGCCCTCTGTCCGAACTGGGCCAGCACCAATGGGATGTGCCGACGCTTCGCCATTTGATGGAGCAGGTGCTTCCAAAAAACAAACCGATCGAAAGCTTCGAGATCGAGGACGATTTTCCGGGCCTGGGGCGTCGCGTCTTCAACTTGAATGCGCGGAAAATTATTCGGCCTGGAAACCACGTCCACCGGATGCTCCTGGTGTTCGAGGACATCACCGACCGTAAGCAGCGCGAGCGCGACGCTCAAATGTTGACGAACGAGGTTGCTCACCGGATCAAGAATAACCTGCAGATCGTCGTCGGCTTGCTCTCCTTTGAAGCCCACAAATTGCCGGCGCCGTACGGCGAGGGCTACAAAGCCATGCAGGCGCGCATCGGCGCCATTGCGCAGCTTTACGATCTCATCTCTCAATCCAACCACCAGGGTGTTATCGCCGCGGACGTCTATCTTGGGGAAATCGCCAAGAGTATGTCGGCGAGCCTTCTGGGCGAGTCATCGGGCATCAAGATCGAGGTGAAAACCGAAGCCTTGGGCATCGCCCCCGATCTCGCTGTGCCTTTTGGCCTCCTGGTCAACGAGCTGGGAACGAACGCAATCAAACACGCCTTTCCAAATGGAATAGGACATGTGGTGTTGGGCGTTGAAGAGGTCGCCGGCGAAGTTGAGTTGACTGTCGCCGACAACGGCGTGGGGATGAAGGCTGGGGACCCAGCGAAGGCGTCTGGGAAACGCGGCGCAGATTACGTCGCGATATTTGTGCGCCAATTGGGCGGCGCCTACACCGCCTCGACCTCGGCCGGAAACGGCACAACCATAAAGGTCCGAGTTCCCTCGCTGCTGGCCGCATCGCCGGGTCTCGGTCCGTCGGCGCGGGCCGCCGCCTAAATCAGTTGGAACGGCCGCGCAGCGCGCCGATAAGCCAAAGCACAAGAATAATTGTCAGCACCAGCCCGAGCGCGCCGCCGAGGCCGGGCCCGCCGTACATGCTGTATCCGTAGTAACCGCCGCCGCCGCCGAACAGCAAGAGCAGCAGGATGATAATGAGAATCGGGTTCATGACGCGTTTTCCGATCAACCTTTGACGACCGCGGGGCGCGATGAAGGCGCGCTATTTATCCAGAGCGTCGCGCACGACGTCTTTCACGCCGCCGATAGCGTTCTGGATCTTGCCCTCGGTCTTTTCCGCGCCGCCTTCGGCCTGCAGCTTCGCATCGCCCAGAGCTTTGCCGACGACTTCTTTGACCGCGCCTTTGGCCTGCTTCGCCGCGCCGTCGATTCTATCTTGGTCCATGGTCATGTCTCCTGGCTGTAAGGCGTTCGCGCCGTCAGATCCGCCGCCGGGTTATGGCGACGTCTTTGTCGTTGTCGTGGATGACGAGAACGGCCCGACGGTACGTTCGATCGTGGTGGTTTGCGTTTTATAGCCACCGACAATGCCGCCGAAATACAGACCGGCGCCGAGAACGACGACGACCAAGCCGCCGACGATAAAATAGAGGCCGCTATTGTCGTTTGTGCCTTCGCTCATGTGGAGAACTCCTCTGACGTCATGAAATCCTGGGCCATCCCTCGGGGAGGGAGGGCCTGTCCGGCCCACTTCGGGAGGGGGACGAGAAGCGGAAAAGCGGGGGAGCGCTTAAGCCGGACAGTGAGGGGAGAATGCCTGCGGCTCGGCGTGCCGTCTGTTCAATCCGGGACTCTCTCGCGCGGGTGCGCTCAACAGGGCGCTGGGCCCTGCAGTTTCCAGATGAACTCGGCGGGTTGGCCCGCTAACCTTGCCCTGTCTTGCCGGGGGGTAGAGAAGGTGAAGCACAGCGTCGTTTTCGAGCCTCTGTCGCACATGGTCGACGGATCGCGCTCCGGCCTCACCATCCATGAGCTCATTGGATCGCTCGGCGACGGTCCTACGCTCGGGATCTGCGGCGTCATCCATGGCGACGAAGTCACCGGCGCGCATATTCTGCTCGACCTCTTTCGCGTGCTGAAATCCGTTCCCTTTCGTGGCCGCCTGCGCCTGCTCCCCGTGGCCAACCCGCACGGCTTCGCCGCCGTCGAGCGCTTCACGACCATCGACCGCGTCAATCTGAACCGCGTCTTTCCGGGCGCCACCACGGGCACCTACAGCGAGCAGTTGGCCGAGCTCATGACCCGCGTGTTCTTCAACAAGGTCGACGTCCTGGTCGATCTGCACTCGGGCACGGACCGTCCGACTGTCGACTACAGCTACATCTTCAATGACGAGGGGTTGGCGCGCGCAACCGGCTCGAAAATTCTGTATCGTCCCGCGAACGAGGGGCGCGCCTACGCCGGCACGAGCGCTGTGGCCATTCTCGATCGCAAAGTCCCGGTGACCGTCATCGAACTGGGTGGAGGGGTCATCGATCAGGCGCCCTATGCGGCCCGCGGTGTCGAGATGATCATCAACATCATGCGCCACCTGAAGATGATCGATGGCGAAGTGAAGCGCCGTGCCGATCAGATCATCATCAAGGACATCAAGCTCGTGCGTCCCACCCAAGGCGGCTTCATCGAGACCGCGGCGCCGCCTTTGGGCGAGCGCATCAAGGGCGGCGATATCCTGGGTCGCATCATCAGCCCCTATACCTTCGAGGAGCTGGAGGTCATGAAGAATCCCGTCGCCGACGGAATCATGATCCTCTCGCACCTCACCCGGAACATCATCGAGCCCGGTGACTACGCCTACATGGTCGGAGATCTCGCCGGCGTCGAGACTTGAGCATGACATCGCGTTTTCCCGTCTCGGCGCGCCTCTTTGACTCCACGGCGAAACGCGTGCCCGCCGGCGTCAGCTCCAACACCCGCGCCCGCGCCCCGCACCCCATCTATTTCGAACGCGCCGACGGCGCACACGTCACCGACGCCGACGGCAACCGTTGGATCGACATCCTCATGGGCAACGGCGCCATTCTGCTCGGCCACAACCGGCCCGAGGTGCAGGACGCCGTGCGCGCGGCGGCTGCCGCCGGGCTCACCACCGGCATCGAAACCGCGGCCGCTTGTGCGCTTGCTGAAAAATTCCTGTCCATCGTCACCACCATGGATATGGTGCGCTTCACCAACACCGGCACGGAAGCGGTCCTGCACGCCCTGCGTCTCGCCCGCTTTGCCACCGGTCGCAAGCGCATCGCCAAAGCCGAAGGATCCTACCACGGTTGGAGTGATGAAGCTTTCATCAGCGTTTGGGCCGATCTTTCACGCGCCGGCGCGGTCGAGGCGATCCAACCCCTCGCGGGAACACCCGGCCAGCGCGGCGAGCTCGTCTCCGAAACCGTCGTCCTTCCGTTCAACGACATCGCGAACAGCGTGGCGGCCATCGAGCGGCACGCGTCCGACCTCGCCGCCGTCATCCTCGAGCCCATCCTCATCGACATCGGCTATATCCCCGCCACGCGCGCCTATCTCCAGGCGCTGCGCGCGGCCTGCGACAAGCTTGGCATTGTTCTGATCTTCGATGAGCTTCTCACCGGCTTCAATGTCGCGCCGGGCGGAGCGCAAGAGATCTACGGTGTCATTCCCGACCTCGCCACCTATGGAAAAGCCTTGGGCAACGGCTATCCCATCGCCGCCCTCGCCGGACGGAAAGGGCTGATGGAGATGCTCGCGCCCGGAAAGGGCCCCGTCTTTGTCGGCACGTTCAATGGCCATGCCATGTCCGTCGCGGCGGCACAGGCCTCGCTCGCGGTGCTCGCCGACGGCAGCGTCGCCGCGGCCATCGATCGCCGGCTCAAAGGCCTCAAAGAGGCGTTCCACGCAGATGCCGCCGAGCTCGGCTTCAGCGCCGTCATGCACGGGCAGGGCAGTCACTTTCAGTGGTATTTCACGGCTGAGAAAGTCGTCGGCTATCGCAGCGCGGCGACTTCGAACGCGAGCGCCTATCGCGCCTTCGTTCAATCCCTGTTCGATCAGGGACTCCTCGTTCTCACCAATCCGCTCTCCCATCACGCGCTGTCGGCCGCACACGGCGATGATGTGATCGATCGCCTCAAAGAGGCGTTTCGTGTTGCTCTCAAGGCGGCTGAGGAGGCCCTTCGATGACAACGGCTCCCATGACAACAGCTCCGACCCCTACCGCCTCCGAACTCGCCGCGCGCCCTTGGCTCTCCTTCTCGGGAGGCGAGCGCGCCGCCGTCGTCGTCGCGCTCTACTTCGTCGCACTCTCCGCCTATATGGACCGCTTCATCATCGCCATCCTGCAGGAACCGATCCGCAAGGAGTTCAGCCTCTCCGATACCGAGCTCGGCCTCATGTCGGGCTTCGCCTTCGCCGTGCTCTTCTCCGTGCTCGGCGTGCCCGTCGCGCGCTGGGCGGATCGCGGCAACCGCCGCATCATCATCACCGGCGCGCTGGTGGCCTGGAGCGGCATGTGCGCCCTTTGCGGCGTCGCGCAAAATTTCTGGCAGCTCTTCCTCGCGCGCGTCGGCGTCGGCGTCGGCGAGGCCGGCACGCTTCCGCCCTCGCACTCGCTAGTCGGCGATTATTTCCCGCCCGAAGGCCGCTCCACCGCCTTCGCCGTGCTGACCTTCGGCAACTCGTCCGGCGTCGCCCTCGGACTGTTCGGCGGCGCTTATGTCGCCGCTGAATACGGATGGCGAATGGCCTTCGTGGCGGCCGGATTGCCCGGCCTCATCCTCGCGATCCTGGTCTTCGCCGCCATCCGCGAGCCGCGCGTACGCTTTGGGTTCCCCCCGAAGCCCTCGGCGTCCTCCGGCGGCTTCATCGAGGACACCAAGGTGCTCCTGCGCAAGCGCACCTACGTCCACATCGTTACCGCCACGACCATCTACTTCTTCGTCATCGGCGGCGCGGTGCTTTTCATCCCCGCCCACATGATGCGCGGCCTCGGCATGTCGATCAAAGACGTCGGGCTCTATTACGGACTCACCACGGCCTCCGCCGCCGCCGTCGGCGCCCTGATCGGCGGCGCGCTTGCCGACAAACTTTCCAAGAAGGATCTGCGCTGGACTTTGCGCTTCCCGGCGATCGCAATGGTCGTGGTCTTTCCGCTCCTCTGCATGTTCCTCTATATCGACGACTACCGCATCGCCCTCATGTTCTTCTTCGTCGCCTGGGCGATCCTCACCATGGGTTACAATCCCATCTTCTCCGCGGTGCAGGCCGTGGCCGGGCGAACCCGGCGTGCGACCGCGGTCGCGTTCCTGTTCCTCACCGGAACGCTGCTCGGCCAGGGCCTCGGGCCCGTCGCCGCCGGGGCCATCAGCGACGCCCTTGCGCCGCGTGTCGGCGTGCAATCTCTGCGTTACAGCCTGATGATCATTCTTGTTCTCCTGCTCTGGTCGGCCTGGCACTTCTGGTGCGCGCGCAAGACCGTGCTCGCCGAGTGCGAGGACCGATTGGGCTGACTTTCTAATCAGGGCCAGCTCACGTTCCTTTGAGTTTTCCGCCCCTGTCCCTCCATAGCGCGCCACAATTCGCTGCGCTATAACGGGGGGTACACAGGGGGTCTTCGTGCACGTAAATAAGAGGATTGCGGTCGCAGTTGCCGCGGCTGCGATCGTGGGTGCTGCGACCCCGGCGAAGGCGCAACGCGCGACCGAAAATGCCACGACCAAGGCGGAAGACGCCTTCGGCACGCAGGTCGGCAACGAGAATGTCGGCCTCTACGGGATCATGAGCGCCCGCGGCTTCAGCCCGGAGCAGGCGGGCAACCTGCGGATCGAAGGGCTCTACTTCGATCAGCAGGCCCGGTTCGGCAATCGTATCTCCAGCGGGACAGTGATGCGCGTTGGCTTGAGCGCGCTGTCCTATCCATTCCCGGCGCCCACCGGCATCGGCGACATCCAGCTTCGCATTCCCGGCGACGATACGCAGGCGAGCGCCGCCATCAGTTACAGTTACCCCACCGGGCAACCCCAGGCCTCGGTGTCCACCGACGCCGAAGTCGCGTTGATTCCAGGCACGCTGAGCGTGGGTGTCGGCCTCAGCACATACAAACGCGTCGCGGAGTGGCACGGCGGCAATGTTGGCGTTAACGCGGGCGGCACGATGCGCTGGACCCCTAACGAAAACATCGAGATCATCCCGCTGATGACCTTGAACTACCAGCTGGGCAACGACGAAACCCAGCCCCTGGTCTTGAGCGGCGGCGCCTACCTCCCGCCGGAGATCGACCGCGACGTCTTCACCAGCCAGACGTGGGCCAACCGCAAGCAGCGCGATGCCAACTATGGCGTCATCGCTCGGGCGTCCCTGTTCCGCGACTGGGGGCTGCAGGTCGGCCTGTTCCGTTCCGCGCGCAAAGAGCCCGAAAACGTCACCCTGTTTTACCGCAACGTGCAGCCCACTGGAGCTGCGACGCTGGATGCTTTCGCCGATCCCGCCACCAGCAAGCTCTCCTATTCGGGCGAAGTCCGCCTGACACGGACCTTCGCCGACGGCCCGCGGCAGCACATCGTCCATATCTCGACCAAAGGCCGGGACGTGGAGCGTGTTTTCGGGGGCGGCGGTGGCGCCGCTCTGGGACCGGCGACGTTCGGGGTCGAGACGCCGCGGCCGGAACCAACCTTCACCTTCGGCCCGACCAGCCGCGACAAGGCGCGGCAGATCTCGCCGGGGATTGCCTATATCGGATATTGGCGCGGTGTCGGCGACATCAGCGTCGGGGTGCAGAAGTCGTTCTATACGCGCGACGTGACACAACCCAACCTGCCGCTCGCCAGCACCAAAAGCAGCCCCTGGCTCTATAACGGCACCGTCACGCTGCACGCGACCGATGCGCTCGCCTTCTACTCGAGCTTCACGCGCGGGCTCGAGGAATCCGGCATCGCGCCCGAGAACGCCAGCAACCGCGGCGAAGCCTTGCCCGCAAGTCTCACGAAACAGGTGGACGGGGGTTTACGCTACCGCATCACACCGAAGCTGACGCTGCTCGCCGGTGTGTTCGAAGTGAGCAAGCCCTATTTCGACCGCGATCCCGCCAACCTTTTCACCGACGTGGGTAATGTCCGGCATCGCGGGGTCGAGGGATCGCTGGCCGGTCAGCTGGTGCCTGATTTTACCGTCGTGGCCGGCCTCATGTGGTTGGAGCCGCGCGTTTCTGGCTCGACCGTCGACCGCGGACTGATCGGTCCCGTGCCGCCCGGACGCACGCCTCTCCTGATCCGCTTCAATACCAACTACGCGCCGCCCTCCTGGGGCGGGCTCTCGCTCGAAAGCCAGGTCGAGCACCGCGGCGCCAACTTCGCCAACCGCGTGAACACCTTCAAGGTCCCCGCGGCCACGATCGTCGACGTAGGCGCGCGCTACAAATTCGAAGCCTTCGGTTCGTCCGCGTCGTTTCGCTTTCAAATTTAGAACCTGACCAACGCCTACGGCTGGCAGGTGACCGGGTCGTCGGGATCCTTCGCCTACGAAGGACCGCGGCGCTACTCCGGGCGCCTCGCGGTGGATTTCTAGGGCGGCATTCGCCTTAGCCGCATTGGCGCGATATACCTTCTGTCCACATTTTCAGGGAATTCCCATGACCATTTCCATGTACCAGGCGAGCGTCCCGCGTTTCGTGAATATCCTCGGCAACCTCATGAACATTTTCGACAAGGCGCAGGCTCATGTGGACGCCAAGAAGCTCGACCCCGAGACGTTGACGAAATACCGGCTCTTTCCCGACATGTTTCCGATGGCCACACAGGTACGGATTGCCTGCGATGCGGCCCAGGGCGTGGTGGCGCGTCTTGCGGGGCTGGACATCCCGGTTTCCGAAGACACCGACAAGACTTTGGCCGATCTAAAGGCGCGTGTCGCCAAGACCATCGCGTATATCCAGGCCGTGACCCCGGCGCAGATCGACGGCACCGAGGACAAGGCGATCGTGACCAAACGCGGCGACAAAGAAACCCATTACAAAGGCATGCAGTTTCTGCTCGGCCATGCCGTGCCGAACTTCTATTTTCATGTGACCACCACCTACGCCATCCTGCGTCACAACGGCGTCGAGATCGGCAAGCGCGATTTTTTGGGAAATCCGTAAATGACCGCTCCTTATCGCGTCAAATATGAGGATGGAAAGCCGCGGGTCATAGATGAAAGCGGCCAAGATGTGCCGGGCGCCCTCGTTCTCAAAATTACATTCGGGCATGAGTCGCTCACGGATCTTGAAGGAACAAAGACTGTCCTGAACGGACACGATTCAGCGACCATCGTCGTCAATCGCCAGAAGCTTTACGACGTGCCGTTCGTTTCATAGCCGCGTCTGTACAGACAAAGATCAGCTTCATGCCGCGTTTCAAATCTCGTCTCCTCCCGCTCTTTCTGCTGATAGCGCTGTCACAGGCGCGCGAGGCAGCGGCGCAACGTGCGAACGACAATGCGTTGGCGGCCGCCGAGGATGCCTTCGGCACATCGGTCGGCAATGAAAGCGTCGGCCTCTACGGGGCCGGCATGGCGCGCGGGTTCAGTCCCGTGGAGGCCGGCAATGTGCGCATCGAAGGTCTCTACTTCGATCAGAAGACGGGTCTCGGCAGCCAGATCCTGCGCGGATCGACCGTGCGTGTCGGCGTGACGGCGCAAGCCTATCCGTTTCCAGCGCCCACGGGCATTGCGGATTACCGCCTGCGTCTGCCGGGCGACAAGGTGGTCCACAGCGTCGTGGCCGGCGTCGGGCCCTACGACTTCGCGACCCTGGACGTCGTCAGTCAGATCCCCTTGGTCGACTCCAAGCTCGGGCTGGTTGCGGGGGCGAGCATCACCCACGACGCCCCGCGCGAGTGGGTGGCCGATTCCATCACCTTGACCGGCGGCGCGCTCATGCATTGGCGGCCGAGCGACATCATGAACGTCACGGGGTTCTGGAGCCGCGCGGAGACGCGCGATCAGGAAGTTCGCCCCGTGATCTATACCAACGGTACGCTCCCGCCCCGATTCGACCGCAGCGCCTACTTCAGCCAGGAGTGGGCCGACATGGAGACGCGCGACACCAACTTCGGCGTCATCTCGACCATCGCCCCGTCGTCCGAATGGACGATCCGCGCCGGCGTGTTCCGCTCCTACGCGTCGGTCCCTGAGAACCATGTCATCGCCTTTCGCCTCACCACGCCGGACGGGGCGGCGACCATCGATGCGCTCAAGGATCCGCCGACCTACTCCGGTTCTTATTCGGGCGAGGTGCGCCTCTCACGGCGTTTTATCGAGGGCGATCGCGCCCACACGTTTCATATCGCGGTCCGCGCCCGCGACGCGCGCCGGACCTTCGGCGGCGCCGATACCGAGATCCTGGGGCCCGGCCGTCTTGCAATCTTCGAACCCTTCCCGGAGCCGGCGTTCGTCTTCGGACCGCAGAAGAAGGACGTCGTCAAGCAGGGCACGGCCGGCGTCTCCTACGGTGTCAACTGGCTGGGCGTCGGCGAGTTCAGCGCCGGCCTCCAGAAGACGCACTATACGCGCGAGCAAATGCCCCTCGGCGGCGCGGTGCTGACGAAAAACACCAGCACGCCGTGGCTCTATAACGCCACCGCGGCGCTGTATCCGGCGAAGTCACTGGTCGTCTACGCCGGCTACACGCGCGGCCTTGAAGCCTCGAGCGTAGCGCCCGACAACGCGACCAACCGCGGCGAGGCGCTTCCCGCCAACATTACGCGGCAAGTCGATGCCGGCATCCGCTACGAGTTCGGACCGACATTGCGCATGGTCGCCGGCCTCTTCGATGTGAGCAAGCCGTTCCTCGACCGCGACGCGACCAATCTGTTCCGCCCGGTGGGGCGGATCCGCAATCGCGGCGTCGAAGCCTCGGTCACGGGGACGCCGCTGCCGGATCTTACGGTCGTCGCCGGCGCGGTCCTGATCCAGTCGCGTGTTTCGGGCCTGACGGTGGACAACGGCCTCATCGGAAAGGTGCCGCCGGGGGTGTGGTCGCGCGTGCTCAGTCTCAGCGTGCAGTACGGACCCAAGTCATGGAACGGCTGGTCGCTGGAGGCGGATGCGGATAACCGGGGCGACTACTTCGCCGACCGCCGCAATACCTACAAAGTCCCCAGCGAGACGATGGTGAACCTGGGCGCGCGCTACCGCTTCGAAATAGGCGAATCACCGGCCACCCTGCGCCTGCGCGTCGAGAACATTAACAACGACTATAACTGGCACGTCCATGCGCCGGCCGGCGGCTGGTTCCATGCGCAAGCGCGGCGGCGCTACTCGGCGCGGCTGTCGGTGGATTTCTAAAGGGGCTGACCCTTCCGGCCCACCAGAATCAGGTTCGTGGGCCAGCCGCAGAGAGAGGCCGTCGCGATCTCGAAATCTTCGATCCCTGCTCGAATCGCCAGCCGCGCCACGTCGCCGGCGCCGAGGAGGTTCAGATTTTTTTCCTCGGCGAGGACGCCGTGACCAATGCCGCGCAAAACCGCACGAAATACTTTTTTCGGCAGCCAATGGACTAGCGGCAGGACCGTGTGAAATTCGACCGGAAACCATCGATTGGGCGTGGTCACGAACAGCCCGCGCCGCGCGACGCGCGCAAGCTCCTTGAGAAACCGGCATTGATCTTCGGCGCTGCCCACGTGCTCCAGCACGGCACTGGAATGTACGAAGTCGAAGGCGCGGTCCTGGAAGGGCAGGGCGCACCCATCCGCGCGTAAGAATGTGGTCCCCGGATAAAGCGTTTCAAGAAACCGCGCGTCATCAAGACCGACGGCCGTGACCCGTGCTTTGTAAGGGTACCAAGCCGGCAGGTAGTTCGAGTGGTCATAGGATCTGTCGCTCGTGGCGCCCACATCCAGGATCGTGTGGCCTTCAGAAAGGGGCCAGGCGTTGAGGAACGCATTGAACATCTTCTTGCGCTGATGATGCGCAATCCGGGCGGGGAGAGAGTCCGGGGCGGCGACGTTGTACTGCGCGTTGACTCCCAAGGGTCTCTACTCCTGTCCCCCGCCGGCTGCGGGAGGCGTGCCCGGACGTGGTGGCGTGCGCGTCAGGATGCTGGCGAAGAAAGTTCCATGGATCGTTTGCAGGCCGAGCAGAATAGCCGTGCCGGAGGCGATGACGTACCGCAGCGTCCGCGACGGCATGAGAGTCCCGAAGGCCGCGCGTTCCCAAGATCCGAGCGCCGCGATGCCCAGGCCCAAGCCCAGCAGGGTCAGGATCATGCCCCCGATCAGGCCGATTTCCACCGAAAAGAAGCCCGTGACCCTCGGGGCGACGGTGCTGGGTTCGGCGATGCCCTCGTTCATGCTGAAGATGCTGCTGAACACCCAGAACTGGATGGACTGATAACCGATGACCATGGCGAGCGCCGCGTAGTAGAGGCTGTGGATATCGAACGTTACTGCGCCGATGGTCCGCGCCTCGGGCAAGAGCCAAAGGAAGGCGGCAAGGCCGGCGAAGAGCAGGCTAATCCCCGGATACAGAAACAGCCAGCGCGGACAGAACAACAGAAGAAACCGCAAATGCCGCCAGCCGTCGCGCCAGGTGCGTAAGTGTGGCGGCCGGCTGCGGCCATCGGGCCAGAGTTTCGTCGGAACCTCGGAGATGGCGAGACCGCGAAGGGTCGCCTTTGCGACCATCTCGCTGGCGAATTCCATTCCCGAAGACTGAAGATCGAGGGAGAGGATCGCGTCCCTCCGGAAGCCGCGAAGACCGCAGTGGAAGTCGCCGACGGGGCTCTTGAAAAACAACCGGCCGATTGCCGTAAGCACCGGATTGCCGAGGTAGCGATGGAGAAAGGGCATTGCACCGGGCATGATCCCGCCCTTGAACCTGTTTCCCATGACCAATTGGTCACCGGCTTTCAACCGCTGCACGAAGGCGTCCAGTTCGCCGAAGTCGTAGCTGTCATCCGCATCGCCCATGATGATGTATTCGCCGCGGGCCGCGCGGATTCCACCTTTCAAGGCGCCGCCATATCCGCGCTCCTCAATATGTACGACGCGAGCGCCCGCGGCGCTCGCGATTGCCTGAGAGCCGTCGGTGCTGCCATTATCGGCGACGAGGACTTCACCCCTAAGGCCCGATCGCGACAGAAAGCCTGTCGCTTTCCCGATACAGATGCCCAAGGTTTCCGCCTCGTTCAGACAAGGCATGAGGATCGTTATTTCGCAGTCGGACTGCATTTCTGATCTTT
>CAMDOZ010000063.1 GCA_945903705.1 Fidelibacterota bacterium
AGGCTTCAGAGCACATGGAGACGGAATCGCCGGTGACGACGATGGCGTCGGCGAGCGCGAGGAATCCGAAGTAGGGATTGTCGCCGCCTGCACTCCAGAGGAACGCCTTGTGGGGCACAGTGAGCGCGGAGACCAGCGCGCTTTCCGCCGCGGTCCCTGTACGCCGCGAGCTCGCGAAGAGAACGGAACCGCCGGCCTGCGCGGCCATGCGAGAGACCTGGAGCCCGAGATCGCGAGCGAGGTCGATGGGAAAGGGCTTTCGGTGCGTGGCGCCACCGACGATGAGCGCGATGTGGGGCCGCGGAAGTTCCGCGACGCGGCTCCGCCACGCATCCGCGGCGCCGGCAAGGCGCGCGCTTGTCAGGCGATGCGGCGCGCCGGTGATGCGCATGACGTTCGGCGCGTCACCGGCCGGAAGCTCGCAGTCGTGACGCGGGACGGAGATCAGGTCGAAGTCGCCGGCGCCACGGCGTCCGGGATTCATGATCTGGGCGAGGATGACTTTCTTGCCAGCATTATGCTTGATCCACCTTGCGACCGGCGCGGTGCGGCGGCCGGCGGCGATCACCACATCCGGCCAGGGCGGCGAAAGCGCCAGGCGGGTCATGGGTTCGAGCCCGATGAGGCTCGCGCCGGTCAGAATATTCGGCAGGCGCGCGAGCGGGTTGTAACGGATGGCCTGCGTCTTGAAGTCCCGGCCGAGCGCCTCGGCGACGCCCACGGCCTGGGCGACATTGCCGGCGCGGTCGTCGGTCAGAACCCAGATGAGCGGTGACGGCGGCATCAGATATCCACAGCTTTAAAGCAGGGCTTTCCTATAGCACGCTGAGCCCAATGCCGCTAAATAGTGCGCGCAAATTTGAGCATACGGGGACACGGGAAAGAATGGCATCCACGCGCAACAGCCGCCAGGCCGCGGCCGGAAAAACGGTCGCCAAGTTTCTGCTCGACATCAAGGCGGTGAATTTCCGCCCCGAGGAGCCTTACAAGCTTACCGCTGGATGGGCGAGCCCCGTCTATATCGACTGCCGCAAGGTGATCTCGTTCCCCGAAGCGCGTCAAGCCATCACCCGCCTCGCCAAGGACGAGATCCTGGAGTCGATCGGGCCGGGCAAGATCGACGCCGTGGCCGGCGGCGAAACGGCCGGCATCCCTTATGCCGCCTGGATCTCGGACGCCATGAATCTTCCCATGCAGTACGTGCGCAAGAAGCCCAAGGGTTTCGGCCGCATGGCGCAGATCGAAGGGGATTTGCACGACGGGCAGAACGTCATCCTGGTGGAAGACCTCGCCAGCAGCGGCGACTCAAAGATCGGTTTCGCGAAGGCCCTCAGGGATGCGGGCGCAAAATGCGATCACTGCCTGGTGGTGTTCTTCTACGGCGCCTTCCCTGGCGCCATCGAAATGCTCGCGAAGGAAGGCATCGCGCTCCACTACCTCGCCACCTGGCACGATGTGATCGCGGTGGCCGAGGAAGGAAAGTATTTCTCGCCGCAAGCCATCGCAGGCGTGCGCGAGTTCGTGAAGGATCCGGTGGGCTGGTCGGTGGCCCACGGCGGCAAGGGCGCGTAGCCACATTTCGTCATCCTTGCGCCCGATAGGGCGCGAGGATCCAGGGGTTTACGTTTTAAGTATAAAACAGAAAATTGATACCTCTGGGTCCTCGCCGCTACGCGGCAAGGACGACGTCAGTCGTATCTAAAACAGCGATCCTTGAACCGGCGGCTCCGGCGTCAGCAGCGACGCATCGTCGGCACTCACCTTGTTGAGGCGCTGACTTACCGGCCTGACCGTCATGGTATCCGCGGGGTAAGGCGTGAGGAGCGGTAGGACGTCGCTCACGCTTGCACCCTCGACGTCGAGCCATTTGTCCCAATGTTCCTTGGGAAGGATAACCGGCATGCGGTCATGAACGGTTCCCACAAGGGCATTGGCGGCGGTGCAAATGATGGTGAAGGTTTCGAGCGGCGTGCTGCCCTTCTCCGAGCGCTCCCAGAGGCCCGCGAATGCGAAGACGCCGCCGTCTTTCATCTCGAAGAGCATGGGCAACTTTTCGTGGCCCTCCGTCTGCCACTCGTAGAATCCGTCGGCGATCACAAGACAGCGGCGATGTTTGAGCGCGTCGCGGAACGTCGGCTTTTCGGCGACGGTCTCTGCGCGCGCATTGATTTGACCCGACCCGAGGGGCGCTCCGGGACTCAAAGCCGGCGACCAGCCGGGAATGAGCCCCCACCGGATCATGGAGATCTGCCGTCCGCTTGGCATGCCATGGGGCATCTTGCGGACGACGGGCGCGTCCTGGGTCGGCGCGAGGTTGTAGCGGGGCTGCAGGTTGAGCCTTAGCCCGGTCAGGCTGAATTCGTCGAAGACGCGGCCCGTAGGTGCGACGAGTTTGTAGCGGCCACACATTTGCGTTCAGCGTGGAATGGCTTCGCGCAAGGCTTCGTTGATGAGGTGACCGAGCCGCATGCCGGCCTTGGCGATGCGGTCGTGGGCGATGACGAGGTTCTGTTTCACGTAGGTGTCGTCGAACGCAAGGCCGCCGGGATTGCCGACGTAGCCGGTCGCGGGCGTGCGCATGATCCACAAGCTTTCGGTGGCCCATACGGCGGGAAGATCGGCGATCCAGTCGACGAAAAGCCGGTCGAGCGGGGTGTAAAGGCGGTAGGCGCCGGCGATCGCTTCGAGCCCGGCGGGGTCGGTCGCCAGCATTTCCGTATCCCACACCTCGCGCAGATTGGTTTTGTGACCGAGGAACGTCGCTTCGAGCCGGACACCCGCGCGGTTCTCGAGGAAACCGACGCGCAAGGGTTGGTGCGCGTCGCCGACAAAATGGGCAAGGAACTTGAGCGCGGTCGCGCGTTCCTCGCGCGGCGCGCCGCTCTTCAGGATCGCGAGGTTGCGTTCGATCTCGCGCAAGCTGCAGCTTGTCTGCACGGAGCAATCGCGGGCCATGTCGACGTCCCGCGCGGCGGGCGTGACGTAGACCTCATGCCAGCCGGCCGTCTCGGGATGTTCGGCCAGATGGCGGTCGGCCCAGGTGCAGGTCTCGGCGAACTCTTCTTCGGTTGAAATGCTGAGGAGCTCTTTCACGTCGGCCATGGGCTTTTCGCGGAGTTCGTCCCAGGCCACGCGGCAGACCATGCGGTGGCCGGCGTCGCCCCATGCGAAGGCCGACTGACTTACAACACTCAGGAGCAATGCGCCTAAAAAACTCCGACCGATCATCTCTCACCCCTCGTCCGAACTCAGGTACCATATAGCATGGGCCGATGGGTCTCGCTGCTGCTTGGGAGCGTTCTGTTTGCCGCATCTGCGCACGCGGCTGACGACCGTTTTGCCGTGCAACGCGGACGCATGGTGTCCGAAGTCCGGTCCATGGCTGGACAGGTGGAGGGCCGTGGCCGTCAGATTTCGTCCGCCATCTATGAAGCGTTAGGCCGCGTTCCCCGGCACGTTTTCATGCCCGAAGACATAAGGAATCGCGCGTACCAGAACATTCCGTTGCCGATCGGGTACGGCCAGACCATCTCGCAGCCCTATATCGTGGCGCTCATGACCGATCTCGTGGGCGCCGGCCCGGGTGTCCGCATCCTCGAGGTCGGCACCGGTTCCGGATATCAAGCGGCCATGCTCGCGGCGATGGGCGCGGAGGTCTTCACCATCGAGATCGTGCCGGAGCTCGGCGAACGCGCCGCCAAGACGCTGGCCGAAAACGGCGGCGCGCGCGTGCAGACACGGATCGGCGACGGCTATTTCGGCTGGTCCGAGGCCGCGCCCTTCGACGGGATCATCGTCACGGCCGCGCCGGACCACGTGCCGCAGCCCTTGGTCGATCAGCTCAAAGCCGGTGGACGCATGGTCATTCCGGTCGGCCGGCCGAACGGCGCGCAACGTCTCTTATTGATGCGCAAGAAGGACGACGGCACGCTGGATCAGGAGACGGTGATTCCCGTAGGCTTTGTGCCGCTGACGAGAGGGAAGTAATCATGCGCTTTGCTGTGATCGTTCTGTTCGCGCTGCTCGCCGCACCTGTTCACGCGGCCGAGGCAGCGACTTCGGTTCCGGTCGCGTTCGAGAACGCGGGCGCAAAGCTCGACGGCACGCTACATCTTCCCAAGAGCAAGCCCATCGCAGCAGCCGTCCTTATTCACGGATCGGGCCGGACGGAGCGCATGACCGGTCTCGCGCGTATGCTGGCGGACGAGGGTATAGCGACGCTCACTTACGACAAGCGCGGCGTCGGGCGCTCGGGCGGAAGTTATGAAGGCGCCGACAATGTCAGCGCCCGCAATCTCGCCCTACTGGCCGACGATGCGGCGGCGGCCTTCGCGGCGTTGGCGCGTCACGAGAGCCTGGCCGGCGTGCCGGCCGGCTATCTCGGATTGAGCCAAGCGGGATGGATCGCGCCGATGGCCGCCGCGAAATCGCCGGAGGCGCGGTTCATGGGACTGTGGAGCGGTCCAGTCGCGACGACCAGCGAGGAGCTTCACTTCAGCGCGCTTGCAGAGAAGAATCAGGGTCACGGGGGCGATCATGATCACGGGGCGATGCCGTCGCCGGCCGAGATCACGCGCTTCGTGGCCTCGGTCCCGAGGCGTGCGGACGACGTCGATCCGCGGCTTTCGATCGCCAAGCTCGATATCCCGGCCCTGTGGCTGTTCGGCGCAGAGGATACCTCGATCCCCGTCGCGCTCTCGGTGCGACGCCTGATCGATCTCATCTCGGTCGGGCAGACGAATCTCAGTTACCAGATATTGGCGCACGAGGAACACAACCTCGTCGACCGGCCGACGCAACCCGCCTTCCCGGCCATGGTGTCCTGGGTGAAGGCTGTCGCCGCGGGGAGGTGACGTTCGCTAACGAACGTCATCCTTGCGGCCGCGCGCGAAGGCGCGCGATTCAATAAATGCGGGCCTTCGCCCGCTAGGCCGCGAGGATCCAGGGGTTTATGGTTTTAAAAAAACAAAACGAGAAACCTCTGGGTCCTCGGCCCCTTCGGGGCCAAGGACGACATCGAGTCATACAAGCGTCTCGTACAAATCGCGCCATAGCGGGTTCGTAGCTTCGATCACCTGAAGCTTCTTCTTGCGCGGCCAATGTTTGAGGGTTTTTTCGCGGCTTATGGCGGAGATCGAATCAGCGAAAGTTTCGAAATAGACCAGGAGGTGGACGCCGTATTGCTTGGTGAAGCCATCGATGGCGTTCGACTTGTGTTGGTGAACGCGTTGCACAAGATCGCTCGTCACGCCGATGTAGAGGGTGCCGTTTTGTTTGCTTGCGAGGATGTAGACGTAGAACTGTTTCGTCATGGGGAGTAAATCAGAAAACAGAAACCTCTGGATCCTCGGCCCCTTCGGGGCCAAGGATGACGAGAGGATTTAAGTCTTCGCCTGCGGCTCTGCGCCGGCGACGGGAAGGAGCACAGTCACGCGCAAGCCTCCTTCAGGACGGTTGGCGAGTTCGACGTCGCCGCCCATGCTGCGGATGGCGTTGCGGGCGATGGTGAGACCGAGGCCCGCGCCGCCGGTCTCGCGCGAGCGCGAGGATTCGAGGCGCACGAAGGGCTGGAAGACCCGATCCATCTCCTGGAGCGGAATGCCCGCACCGGTATCATCGACATAGATGCGAAGTTCGCTGGCCGTGGGCGCCAAGGTGACGTGCGCGCTTCTGCCGTACTTGAGGGCATTGTCGACGAGATTGGTGATCGCGCGTTTGAAGGCCAGTGGCCGGGTCAGAAACTCGAAGCTGTCGGGGCCGGTGTAGCGTACTTCGCGGCCCGAGAAGCTCAGATCCCCGCACAGGGCCGCGACGACAGCCGCCACATCGATGTGCGAGGCGGGCTCGTTGGCGGCATCATCGCGCGCGAAGACGAGAGTTTCGGCGATCATCGCCTCCATCTCGTTCAGGTCATGCATCATCTTCTCGCGCTGCTCGTCGTCGTCGACGAACTCGGCGCGCAGTCGGAGCCGCGTGATCGGCGTGCGCAAGTCGTGGCTGATGGCCGCCAGCATCTGGGTGCGGTCCTGGATATAGCGCTTCACGCGGGTCTGCATGGTGTTGAAGGCGCGGGTGGCGCGGCGCACTTCCGGCGGCCCCTTCTCCTTCAAGGGTTCGGCGTTCACGTCCACCCCGAGGCGCTCGGCGGCGGAGGCGAAGACGAACAAGGGGCCGGTGGCGCGGCTGACGCCCCAGAGGGCCACGCCCATGATCAGGACCGAGACCGCGGCAAGCCATGAGGGGAACGCCGTCAGTCCGTAGGGTTCGGCGATGTTCAGAACGACGCGCGCGTTGAACCAGCGCTGGCTGTTCGGCGGGCGCACGGAGACGCGGAACATGGCTGCGTCGGCCACAGGGAGCGTTCCGCCCAAGGACCGCAGACTATGGAAGGCGCGGCTGGAGAAAAAGCCGTTATCCCGATTCCGATCGTCGCGCGATCGCGCGCGGCGGCGCTCGTTGAACTCGTCGGGGATCGCAAGATTGCCGTTATCCTGGGCGGAGCCTTGCGCTTCGCCCAGCGGAAAGTGCGGATCGCGATCTGTGACCTGATCCATCGATTCCATGAACGGGAGATTCTCGAAGGCCTGATCGTCGAACAGGCTGTCGGCGCGGATTTCGGCGTCGCGCGGAAATTCGCGCCGGAGCACGCGCAGGAAGATGCGCGAGGGAAGCTGACGGTCCGAGACGCGCACCAGGGGCTGGTCGTTGAAGGTCATGCGCATGACCGGCGAGTTCAGTCGCTGCAGAAGCTCGATCGAGTCCTGGCGGGTTGGCGCGCGCTCGAGCATGCGGCGGATGACGATGATCTGCTCGGCGGCCTGGGTGGCGGCGCCGACAGCCGCGGCCTCATCACGGAAGCCATAGTAAAAGAACATAGCCGCCAGATTGGTCCCGACGACGACCAGCAGGAGAACCGCGAACACCCGAGCCCGAAGGCTGAGTGACGGGAGGGATCTCATGTCGCCTGGACTTCGGCCGTGAACATATAGCCACCGCCACGAACTGTTTTGATGAGGCTGGGATTCTTAGGATCCGTCTCGATCTTACGCCTCAAACGGCCCACTTGCACGTCGATGGAGCGGTCGAAGGGAATGGCGGCGCGGCCGCGGGCCATGTCGAGGAGCTGGTCGCGGTTCAGGACCCGGCGCGGATGATCGACAAAGGCGACCAGGAGGTCGTACTCGCCGGCGGTAAGCGCGATATCGGCGCCCTCGCGGTGCAGGGTGCGGGTGGCGGAATCGAGGACGAATTCGGCGAAGGCAACCTTCGCGGGCCGTTCGTCGGCCGCCTCCACCTGAGCGCCGTTGCCCGAGCGGCGCAGCACCGCCTTGATCCGGGCGGCCAGCTCGCGGGGATTGAAGGGCTTGGCCATGTAGTCGTCGGCGCCGACCTCGAGGCCGATGATGCGGTCGACCTCTTCGCCCATGGCCGTCAGCATGATGATCGGGATGGAGGAGTCAGCCCGCACCTGGCGGCAGAGAGTGAGTCCGTCTTCGCCGGGCATCATCAGGTCGAGCACCAGGAGATCGAACGACCAGTCCTGGAGCGCCTGGCGCATTTCGCGTCCGTCTTTCGCGGTGGTGACGCGGAAGTCGTGTTTGGACAGGAAGCGCGACAGGAGATCGCGGATCTCGGCGTCGTCGTCGACGATCAGGATGTGGGGTTTGGGCGATTCGCTCGCAGTGGACATGGCGTACCCGGCGGTGTTCGAAAACATGGGGCAAATCTTATGGACGAGCGCTCCCATCTCCAAGATTTCATTGGGAAATCGTGCAACGCGACGTAAGCGAAGGCGGTGTTGTTACATCCCGTTACATCACATCCCGGCGAGCGTTACACCTGTCACAGGCGAAGGACATCCCGGCGTTACAAGCTGATACCCACAATGAGGCCACGTTGATGGAAGATAAACGTGCCTGTTCCCTCTCCTGTCACAAGGACACACATGATCCGCAAACTCGCTCTTACCGGCACCGCCGCTGTGGTCGTGGCCGGCTTCGCCTTCGCCGCTTTCGCAGCACCCGAACCGCCGAACCGGGGTCCGGGCTCCGAACGCTTCCAACGGAACGCCGTTGAGCGATGCGAGCGCTTCAAGGAGCGCCTGGCCAGCATCGACCGCGGCTTCACGGCCGAGCAATTGCGCGACATCGCGCAAGGCCGCCTCGCCGCCCGCGATATGACCAACCTCAAGGTCGGCAAGGTCACGGAGAAGGACGGCGTCGTCACCCTCGAGATCGTCACCAAGGACGGCTCGCTGGTGGAAACCCGTCAGATCTCCACAAAGACCGGCCTTGATCCGAACGTCGGTGCGAACTGCGAAGAGAATATCCAGCGCCGCGTCGAAGCGCGCGGCGACGGCGACCGGGGCCCCCGCCGCGGCGGCCGCGAGATGCGCCGTGGCCCGGGCGGCCCGGGTGGTCCAGGCTTTAACGGTCCAGGTGGGGGCCTCGGCAACCTCCCCGGCGGCGCGGGACGCAACAGCGACCTCAACCTGTCGCCTGACGACGTGAAGAAGCTCGCCGAAGCGGCGCTCGTGCTGCAAGGCAACGACCGTCTCAAGGTGGGCAAAGTCACCGAAAAGGACGCGGACACCTATGCGGTGGATATCGTCACCCGGGACAATTCGCTGGTGGTGACGCGCGAAGTGAATAAGCACAACGGCCGCTGGAGCCGTTCCTAAGTCCAGAACCGGTCTGCCTCCCAAAGAAGCTCTCCCCCTCAGCTTCTCGCGCAGACCGGAAAAGCCCGGGCGGTGACCCCCCTCACCGCCCGGGTATTTCTTTCTCACTTTAGTTCTTGTTTTGTTCTCGTCCGATCCCTATGATTCCAGAATGGCCCAGAATGCCAAAAAGCCACCGAATCCCAATCCAAGGGGCGAGGCCCGGTACACGGGCGGCGCCCTTGAGGACACCGTGGGCGTCCATCCGGACGCCCGGCGGGGCCGCGGGGTGGTCAGCAATGCTGCCGGCCGCTATGAGCGCGAGGGCCGCGTGGCGCTCGACGACGGCTGGGACAATCTCGATGCCCCGGCGCCGCCCTTGCGCACCGAGGTGTTCAAGGATTCCACCCGCACCATCATCGCCCGCAACACCTCGCCCGATATCGGCTTCGACCGGTCGATCAATCCGTACCGGGGCTGCGAGCATGGCTGCAGCTACTGCTTCGCCCGCCCCACCCACGCCTATCTCGGCATGTCGCCGGGGCTCGACTTCGAGAGCAAGATTTTCGCCAAGCCCGAGGCGGCGGCGCTCTTGGAAAAAGAACTGCGCGCGCCGAGCTATCGCTGCCGCACCATGGCCATGGGCACGAACACCGACCCCTATCAGCCGACGGAGCGCCACTACAAGATCACGCGCGGAATTCTCGAAGTTCTGAACCGGTTCAATCACCCGGTGGGCATCGTCACCAAGTCGGCGCTGATCGCCCGCGATATCGACATCCTGCATCCGATGGCCAAACGCAACCTCGCGCGCGTGTCCTTGTCGGTGACGTCGCTCGATCAAGCGCTCGCACGCAAAATGGAACCGCGGGCGTCGACGCCTCAAAAGCGTCTGAACGCGATCAGCGATTTGAGCAGTGTGGGCATCCCGACCGGCGTCATGTTCGCGCCGGCCATTCCGGGCCTTAACGATCACGAACTCGAGGGCGTGCTGGAAGCGGCGCGCGACGCCGGCGCGACAACCGCGGGCTACGTCATGCTGCGCCTGCCGCTCGAGGTGAAGGATCTGTTTCAGGAATGGCTGGCGACGGCCGTTCCGGAGCGGGCGTCACGGGTCATGAGCCTTGTGCGCGCCATGCGCGGCGGATTGGACTACGACCCCAAATGGGGCGAACGCATGACCGGAAATGGACCGATCGCGGAGGCCTTGTCCGACCGCTTCCGCCTCGCCTGCAAGCGCCTCGGCCTCAACAAGCCGCAGCCACCCTTGGACTCCAGCCAGTTCAAGCCCCCGCCGCGCGCTGGAGATCAATTGGCTTTGTTCTGAGGGGATGAAATGCGGGTATCCCCCAGCCCACGTCGATCCAGGCGGGATCGGAATAGGTGAGCATGTGCGACACCGTGTCGTTGGTGCCGACCTCCTCCATCAAGACGACGCATGCGATGACGCAGGGCGGCCCGCCGGGAAACGGCGCAGTCGGGAGGGAAGCCTCTTCAAAGCGGACGTTACGCCCGGAGGCGGTCACCGTCTGCTTCAGCACCGAAAGTCCAACGCGGTGATCGACGATGCCGCGCTGGAAGAACCAGAGGTCGTCGGCCATCTCAGGCGTGTCGGAATAGTCGAGGAGATCCTGTCCGGTGAGATCCTCGCCCGCGAGTTCCACAAGGCGCGTCCCATGCAGACGCACGATGACGCCTCTCTCGGGCAGGATATCCTTGATGACGACATGCGGCTGCAGAAGCGGCTGGGGCTTCGAGAGAAAGTCTTTCAGGTACGGGAGGTCGGCGCCGGTGCGCAGCGATTGCCAGTGCTCGTAAAAAGCGCGGTTAAGCTCCGTCCTGAACGGATACATAATCTGCCCATCCCACGCGACCATCGAGGGGCCGTCTTTTGCTTGGAGGTCAGCAAACATCGAAAGCGGGCGGAAGGCGAGAAAAAACGTCTAAGTCTGCGGCGACCGGGAGAAAGTTCTACCCGGAGTTCAAGCCGCCGGAGGTTTATCGAGCTCGGGAACACCCCAGCCGATGTCGATCCAGCGCGCGCTCAAGTGATCGTTGAACCGGAACATGGGGTCCTTGAAGTCGAGGACTTCGACGAAACCGAGACAGCAGGCGACGCACAGCGGCCCTCCCGGAAATGGGGTGAGCGGCAGTTCCACGTCTTCAAAGGAAATGGTGCGGCCGGAGGCAGTGGCCGCCAGCTTGACGCTGGCAAGGCCCACGGGATGCGTGGCGACCTTGTGATGATACCACCATAGCGCCCCGGCCATCGCCTCGTTGCCCGCGAAATCGATGATGTTCATTCCTGTCAGATCGACGCCAACCACATCGACAAGCCGCGTGCCGAACAAGCGCACGCGAAGGAGCTTCGGAAGCACCACGTCCTTGATGGCCACATTCGGCTGCAGCAGAGGATTAGGTTTGCCGAGAAAGTCCTGCAGCGTCGGAATCGCATCGCCAACGCGCAGCGAGTGCCAATGTTCGAAGAAGGCGCGGCAGAAGTCGGTTTTAAGCGCTGTCATCATCCGGGCTTCGCGCCTTTCGCGACAGGAGGCCCGACCGCCGGCACGCCCCCGCCGGCGTCGATCCAGCGAATTGCCGTATGCTTGAGCAGCTTGAACATCTTGTCCTTGTGGTCGAGAAGCTCAACGAATGCGCAACACCAAACATCGGCGCGAAACAGACACCGAATGAGAACTTAAATCGAGGAAAAAAGGTCGTCCGCCCGGTCAAATAATTCGCGGCCGACCCGTAACGGGCGAGTAGATCGTATAGGCTAGGCCGTAACCCGCACTTCGTCGGAAAACGCTCTAGCCACCAACTCTCGGATGATACTCGGGAATTCCGTCGGGATCCTCGTGGATAATGATGTCCGCGCCGGGGAATTCAGCCTCGACCGCCTTCTCGACATCGTCGCAGATCCGGTGCGCTTCCAGGAGCGTCAGCCCGGGATCCATCACGATATGCATCTGGATGAATTTCTGAAGGCCGGAGCTGCGGGTCCGCAGTTCGTGCACGCGCTTCACCTTCGGATGCTTCTCGGCGACTGCGAGAATGCGCTCGCGATCCTCCGCGGGCAATTCGCGGTCCATGAGCGCGTCCACCGACCGCACGGCGATACGGACGGCGTTGACGAGGATGAAGGCGCTGATGCCGAGCGCGAACACCGGGTCCGCCCAGCCGAAACCCGGCTGCGACGAAAGCACGAGGGCTGCGATGACGCTCGCGTTGAGCAGGAGGTCGCCGGCATAATGCAGCGCATCGGCGCTGATGGCCACCGACGAGGTTCGCGCGATCACGTAGCGCTGGAACAGAACAAGGGCCAACGTCACCGCGATAGAGAAAACCGTCACGCCGATGCCGAGCGAGACTTCGGTCACCGGCGCGGGCTCATGCAGGTGCGAAATCGCCTGCACGACGATCAAGACCGCCGACCCCGCGACGAAGGCGGCTTGCGCGAGACCGGACAAGGGCTCGGCCTTGCCGTGACCGAAGCGATGGAGATCGTCGGCCGGTGTCAGCGCCACGCGGATGGCGATGAAGTTGAGTCCCGAGGCAAGCAGATCGAGCGCGGAGTCCGCGAGGCTCGACAGGAGGGCGACCGATCCGGTGCGCGTGTAGGCATAGGTCTTGACCGCAATGAGCAGGAGCGCGCACAGGACGGCCGCACCTGTGGCCAGGCGCATGAGCCTCGCCGGATCGCGCGTAACGTCAGAGGTCACGGATTGAGCCGGTGGGCGCGCCATCCGGTCCCGTCCCGTTCGAAGACCAGGCGGTCGTGCAGACGGTTCGCGACGTTGAACCAGAATTCGATGGATAGAGGATGTAGCCGGTAGCCGGTCCAGAACGGCGGGCGCGGCACCGGTTGACCCGCGAAGCGCTTTTCCATCTCGGCGACTTTGTTTTCGAGCTCCGCGCGGCCGGCGATCGCGCGGGACTGCGCCGAGGCCCAGGCGGCGATCTGGCTCTGACGCGGTCTGGTCGCGTGATAGGCGTCGGCCTCGGCGGCGGTGACCTCGCTCATGGGCCCTTCGGCGCGCACTTGCCGGCCCAGTGTCTTCCAGTGAAAGCAGAGAGCGCCGTGGGGGTTCTGCGCGATCTCCACGCCCTTCCTGCTTTCGGCGTTGGTGTAGAAAACGAAACCGCCGTCGCTCACGCCCTTCAGAAGCACCATGCGCACCGATGGGCGTCCGGCGGCGGTCGCCGTGGCAAGACTCATGGCGTTGGGCACGTCCGGTTCCTGGGCGATGGCTTCGTCGAGCCAGCGGCCGAAGAGGTCGAAGGGGTCTTTGAAATCGGGGATAGCGGCGGACAAAGGGGCGATCCGAATGGGGAGGACGACCTAACGTCCGTCTCCGGCAGGTGCTTGTCAATCTTCGGATTTTTTGACTTTTGCGAGGGGTGTCCCCCTTGCCGATGCCTCGCGCCGCCCCATATTTTCGCCACCATTCTCGGGCTTTATGCCGACTCAGGGCTGTTAACCAATCGAACCAAAACACCGGCTCAATCGTTTAGTGGACACTCCGGCCTCCCCTCCCTCGCGCCGGACCGAAAATTGCACAACCAAGGTGAACGTCATGCTTAGAACTAAGTCGTCGCAACTCGCTGTCGTCATGGCGGTCGCCGCCAGCTTGTTTTTGAGCGCCTGCGCCGAAGGCAACAATCAGACCGGCTCCACTATTGTCGGCGCCGGCCTCGGAGCCCTTCTCGGCTCTCAGTTCGGCAGCGGCGACGGCCGTCTGGCGATGACCGCCCTCGGCACCCTCGCCGGTGCGGCCATCGGCAGCTCGGTCGGCAAGCGCATGGATGAAGTCGACCGCATGCGGATGCGCGAAGCCGAACAGCGGGCCTACGGCGCGCCCATCGGTGAAGCCATCATCTGGAATAATGACAAAACCGGCCACCGCGGCAGCGTGACGCCCGTGCGCGACGGCCGCAGCCAGCGCGGCGAATACTGTCGCGAGTTCCAATCCGAGATCATCGTCGGCGGCGAACGCGAGCGCGGCTACGGCCGCGCCTGCCAGCAGCCGGACGGATCGTGGAAGATCGTTTCGTAAGAAACGAAGAGATTTGAGAAGAGAAAACGGCGTCAGAAATGGCGCCGTTTTTTTTCATCAGCCCCTCACCCCGACCCTCTCCCGCAAGCGGGAGAGGGAGGGACCCAGCGCGCAGCGCTGGGAGGGTGAGGGTCAGCCATCGTCCACGGGAGGGGCCTGCATTAACCGCCCGAGCGTGATGCTGAGCGCGCGTTGTTCGGATTCCGCGGCTTGGCGGAGGGCGCCTGCAATCCGCCGCCCCGTTTCGGTGTCGTCGAACTCCGGCGCGGCAACCATCCCGAGGCCGAAGCTCAATCCAAATCCGAAACAGTGTACGAGGTCGGCCAGCGGCGTGCGGTCCAGGTCCCGCGCGAGGATCCATTCACCGGTATCGGTCGTCACCACAAAACGCGCGTGACGCAACTCGGAAAGCACCGCGGCGAAAATGATGTCGGGCGCCTTGATGGTCCGGGCGAGTGCGGCGGTGCCTAAGCCTTTGCCGTCCCGGTTTGCGCGTTCCAGGCGCTCCAAGATCGACAAGGCCGTCATCAATCGTCCCGCGGGTCCCACCACGGCGCCGCTGCGTTCATGACGCCAATCGGGAAAGCCGGCCGTGATCACGGCGCCCGCGAGCACGACGATCCAGACCAGGAAGATCCAGATCAGGAAGATCGGAACCGCGGCCAGGGCGCCGTAGATCGCCTGGTAACTTGTCATGCTGAGGGCGTAGAAGGCGAAGGTGTAGCGCAAGGCGGTGAGCAGCACCGATGCAAACAGCGCGCCGATCATGGCGTCCGTCAGCAGCACGCGGCGGTTCGGCACGATCGCATAGAGGACCGTAAGCACGATCCAGCCCAGGACGGCCGGTGCAATATTCCCGAGGAGGAAGTCGCCGTCCGCGCCCTCTCCCGTCGGGCTGAACAAGGGAATCGCGGTGAAAATCCCAAACAGCGAGAAGCCGACCCCCAGCAGCAGCGGGCCGATGGTCATCAACGTCCAGAAAACGAGCAGGCGCACGGCGAGGCGACGCGAACGCGCCACGTGGAAGATCTTGTTGAACGCACTCTCGATGGAAATGAGAAGAATGAGCGCCGCGCCAACCAGCCCGATGATGCCAACGGCCGTGAGTTGTCCCGCGGCCTTCACGAAGCCGGCGAGGGCAACGCCCAGCTGAAGGCCGGTGTCGGGCATCAAGTTTGCGAGCAGAAAGCGCTCCATCCCCTCGCGAAGAGAGTTGAGCCCCGGATAGGCAGCCACGGCGGCCAGAAGAAGAGCGAGTGCCGGGATGAGCGCGAAGATGGCCGAGAAGCTGAGGGCGGCCGCCGTTTCAAGAATGGAATTCTGGCCCATGCGCCTTAGGAAAAAGCGCAAGGCGATGCGAATCATCGGGCGGGACCGCGCCGGCGCGGGCCCGTCTGTATTTGCCGGTTTATCCTGGCTTTCACTACGGCGGATATCGACCCCCCGTGCCTTGCCCCGTAACGCGTTTAGTGTAGGATGCCCTAAGTTATTGGTTCCCGAAAGCTTTTCGGCGGAAAACGAAGATGGGGCAGAGTTTGCTCGAAGGAAAATACGGCCTCATCATGGGTGTGGCCAACGACCGGTCCATTGCCTGGGGGATCGCCCAGCAAACGGCGGCGCATGGCGCGACGCTCGCGTTCACCTACCAGGGCGAGGCTCTTGAGAAGCGCGTGCGGCCCCTGGCCGAAAGCGTGAAGAGCCCCTTGGTCCTGGCCTGCGACGTGACCGACGAGGCCTCCGTGGCCGGCGTCTTCGAGGAAATCAAAAAGGCCTGGGGCCGCCTCGATTTTGTGGTCCATGCCATCGCCTTTTCCGACAAGGAGGAACTCAAGGGCCGCTACGTCGAGACGACCCGGGAGAACTTCCGGCGCTCGCTCGATATCTCCTGCTACTCGTTCACAGATGTATGCCGGCGCGCGGAACCATTGATGACGAACGGCGGCAGCCTCGTGACGCTCAGCTACCTGGGCGCCGAGCGCGTCGTGCCGCATTACAACGTCATGGGTGTCGCAAAGGCGGCTTTGGAAGCCAGCGTGCGTTACCTCGCGGTCGATCTCGGCCCGAAGAACATCCGCGTGAACGCCATCTCGGCCGGTCCCATCAAGACCCTTGCCGCCTCGGGGATCGGCGACTTCCGCTATATTCTGAAGTGGAATGAACTCAACGCGCCGATGGACCGCATCGTGACAATCGAGGACGTGGGCAAGTCGGGCCTCTATTTCGTCAGCGATTTGTCGAGCGGAGTCACCGGCGAAGTCCATCACGTGGACTGCGGGTACCATGTCATCGGCATGATGGCCCCCGAATCCTCGCAAGGCATCGCGGACCTGCTCAACGGCGCGAATATCGCCAAGTAGCGCCCATGTCTTCGAATACCTTCGGCACGCTCTTTCGCTTCACGACCTTCGGCGAGAGCCATGGCCCCGCCATCGGCTGCGTCGTCGACGGCGTACCGCCTCGCATTCCGCTCGCCGAAGTCGACATCCAGGTGTGGCTCGATAGGCGCCGCCCGGGACAGTCCAAGTACACGACGCAACGCCAGGAGCCCGATACGATCAAAATTCTCTCGGGTGTGTTCGAGGGTGTGACTACCGGTGCGCCGATCGGCCTTCTGATTGAGAACGTGGACGCGCGGTCGAAGGACTACGGCGACATCGCCGAGAAGTTCCGCCCCGGCCACGCGGATTACACCTATTGGAAAAAATACGGCATCCGCGACTATCGTGGCGGTGGCCGCTCGTCGGCGCGTGAAACGGCGATGCGCGTCGCGGCGGGCGCCATCGCGCGCAAGGTGCTGGCGGCGCGGCTGGGCGCAAAGGTTTCCATCCGCGGCGCGCTCATTCAGATGGGCCCGCACGCCATCGACCGCGCCGCGTGGGACTGGGCCGAAGTCGACCGCAATCCGTTCTTCTCGCCCGACGCGAAGGCCGCCGAAGCGTGGGGGCCCTATCTCGAGGGTGTGCGCAAACAAGGATCCTCCTGCGGCGCCGTGATCGAGGTCGTTGCGGAGAATATTCCCGTCGGCCTCGGCGCACCGGTCTACGGCAAGCTGGACGCCGACATCGCGAGCGCGCTGATGGGCATTAATGCCGCCAAAGGCGTCGAAATCGGCGCGGGCTTTGCCGCGGCCATGCTTTCAGGCGAAGAGAACGCCGACGAAATGCGGGCCGGCCCCGGCGGCGCGGTTGAATTCCTATCGAACAAAGCCGGCGGTATCCTTGGCGGGATCTCCACGGGCCAGCCGATCGTCGCGCGCGTGGCCATCAAACCCACGAGCTCGATCCTCGCCCCGCGCAAGACCATCGACATCCACGGCCGTGACACGGAAATTGTCACAAAAGGCCGCCACGATCCGTGCGTGGGGATTCGTGGCGTGCCGGTCGCCGAAGCCATGCTGGCGGTCGTGCTCGCCGATCACCTCTTGCGCCATCACGCGCAAAATGGGTCAACTTAGCCATACATTTCGATAAGCGTCCGGGGGGACGTTCGGGGGCGCGGAATATTTAAGGAGCTTTAATGCGTACACTCGGCAAGATCCTCCTCGGCCTCCTCGCCAGCCTCGGCCTCCTGGTCGTCGTCACCTTCGTCGGAGCGCTCTACATCGTCTCCAGTTTCAAGGGCGATGACGACCGCGCACGGGCGCCGGACAAAATCGTCCTGACGCTCGACCTCGACGAAGAGGTGAGCGAAGGGCGCGGAAGCCAAGGCCTCGCCAGCTTCGGCCTCAAGTCGCGGCCGAAGATGCAGGACATCGTGATCGCGCTGCGCCGCGCCAAGGACGACCCGCGCGTGGTCGCCGTGCGCGCTACCATGAGCGTCTCGCCGATGGGCCTCGCGCAGATGCAAGACGTGCGCGAAATGATCGCGGAGTTTGAAACCTCCGGCAAACCCACCTTCCTTTTCTCCGAAACCATGGGCGAGACGGTGGGCGCCATGTCGTCCTACTACCTCGCCTCGGCTTTCGACACAATCTGGGTGCAGCCGTCGGGCACGGTCGGCGTCGCGGGTATCGGCACCGAGGAGATGTTCTTCAAGGATTTCCTCGACCGCTTCGGCGTCAAAGGACAATTCCTGCAACGCAAGGAATATAAGAGCGCGGGCGAAGCGATTACCAACTCGTCCATGTCGCCGGCCAATCGCGAAGCCCTGCAAGCGTTACTGGGCTCCTGGTTCGACCAGATGATCGCGGGCATCGCCGAAAGCCGCAAGCTTACGCCGGATGCAGTAAAGACCCTCGTTGACCGCGGTCCCTTGATGGCCAGCGAGGCGCGCGAAGGTGGGCTCGTCGATACGCTCGGCTACCGCGACGAATTCGATGTCGCCGTAAAGGCCCGCGCAGCAGGCGCCGGCGACCTCGATGTTGCCGAGTACCTCGATCTCGGATTCTCGGGCAAAGGTAACTCGAAGAAAATCGCCATGATCAATGCCGTAGGCACCATCGTGCGCGGCGACGAAGACGAAGACAGGAGCTTGTTTGACTCCGCAGGCGGGGTCCGCTCGGGCGTCATGGCGAAAGCCGTGCGCGATGCGCTCGCGGACGACGACATCGCCGCAGTCCTGATCCGTGTCGACAGCCCCGGCGGTTCCTATGTCGCCTCCGACACCATCTGGCGCGAGATCGTGAAGGCGAAGGACAAGAAAAAACCCGTCGTCGTCAGCATGGGCAATCTGGCGGCCTCCGGCGGCTACTTCATCGCCATGCCGGCCGATCGGATTTTCGCGCAGCCCGCGACCGTTACCGGCTCCATCGGCGTCGTCATGGGCAAGGTCGTCGTGGGCGGCGCGCTTGAAAAGCTGGATATCAATTGGGACCGAGTGAGCTTTGGAGAATCGGCCGGACTCTTCAGCTCGACAACCGAATGGACGCCCGCGCAACTCGCGCGCCTCAATCAAGTGATCGACGCCACCTACGCCGACTTCACGACCAAGGCGGCGCAAGGCCGCGGCAAGACCATCGAAGAGATTGAGAAAGTGGCCAAGGGACGCGTGTGGAGCGGGGAAGACGCCCTCGCCGCGGGCCTCGTGGACGAACTCGGCGGCCTCTCGAAGGCCATCGACTACACCAAGACCCGCGTCGGCCTGCAGACAACGGACACGCTCGAGCTGGTGGCGTTCCCGAAACCGAAGGGACGTTTCGCCGAACTCTTGAGCGGCCTCGAAAATCCGGACCTGCCGTTCGGCATCATGAACGCCCTCGGAGCGCTCGCGCGCTTCGGCGAAGCGGTGACGCCGGTCCTAAACGAACTGGATGCCGCAAGTCGGCCCGGCGCGCAGCTCTACTTCGAACCGGTGAGGGTGAAGTAGCAAACTCGTATCCGACAGGAAATTATCTGGCGTCGCGGCCGTGCGCGACGCCGAGAGTCGCTGCGATCTGATGGGCCTTGGCCTCATACTCGTCGGCCATCTGCTCGAACAGCGCCCGCGTCGGCGAATCCGAGAGAGCCGAGCGCAGGCGGCGGCACCGCTCGGCCTGTGCGCGCAACTCGGAAACCTGCCTCACGTCGGTGACGTCCAAGAGGATGTTGATCGCTCCGACGACCTTGCCGGACTCGTCGCGAAGCGGCGTCGGAAAGGGCGCAAACTTCACGCGCGTTCCATCGGGCCGCGCCGCAACCGCGGTCACGCCGCGAATGAGCTTCTCGGTCTTGATGGCCACGGCCATGGGACATTGGTCGTGCGGGAGATAGTCGCCGTCCGCGGTGAAAAGTTTCCAGGTCACGCACCAGCGGTCCTT
>CAMDOZ010000064.1 GCA_945903705.1 Fidelibacterota bacterium
GCGCATTTTTTAGGAGCGCGGGCAGTGCAATAAGTCAATTTCTGCAAGGGCAAACCCCTTGCCAGACGGCGCGCGGCGACACATATGTGCGCCCGTTCCCTTCCCCACGACGTTCCACGGGATGAGCCCATGAGCCCTACAACCGCAGCGCCGGCCGAAACACGCGCCTTCCAGGCCGAGGTCGCCAAACTCCTCGATATCGTCGTCCACTCGCTTTATTCGAACCGCGAGATTTTCCTCAGGGAATTGATCTCCAACGCCTCGGATGCGTGCGACAAGTTGCGCTACGCCGCGCTGACCGAGCCCAAGTTACTGGAAGACGGCGGGGCGGATTTTTCCATTCATATCGCGCTCGACAAGGCCGCGAAGACGCTCGGGATCCGCGACAACGGCATCGGCATGTCCCGGGACGAGCTGATCACCAACCTGGGTACGATCGCGAAATCCGGCACCGCCGAGTTCGTCAAGGCGGTCACGCAGAATCAGGCCGCGAAGTCCAAGGACGTGAACCTCATCGGCCAGTTCGGTGTGGGGTTCTATTCGGCCTTCATGGTCGCCGACAAAGTCGAAGTGATCTCGCGCAAGGCCGGTGAGACGCACGGTTGGGTATGGACCAGCGACGGAAAGGGTGAATTCAGCGTCGCCGAACATCCGGGCGCCGCGCGCGGCACCAAGATCACGCTTCACCTCAAACAGGACGCCGAAGAGTTCTTGGAAGCCCAGCGCCTGCGCCACGTGGTGAAGACCTATTCCGATCACATCGCGCTGCCAGTGATCCTGGATGCGGCCACCGGTGAAAAGGAGGGCGGTGAAACAGACGCGAAGGACGAAACCCTGAACAGCGCTTCGGCCCTATGGATGCGGTCGAAGAATGAGATCACGCCCGACCAGTACAAGGAATTCTACCACAGCGTCGCGCATGCCTTCGACGAACCGTGGCACACGCTCCATTACCGGGCCGAAGGCGCGATCGAATATACGGCGCTCCTCTTCATTCCCACTCAGAAACCTTTTGATCTGTTCCATCCGGACCGTAAGAATCAGGTGCGGCTCTATGTGAACCGCGTCTTCATTTCCGATCAGCTCGAGGGTTTGCTCCCGCGTTACCTGCGCTTCGTCCGCGGCGTGGTGGACTCCTCGGATCTTCCTCTCAACATCAGCCGCGAGATGCTCCAGGACAATCCGATGCTGAGGAAGATCCAGGGCGGCCTGGTGAAGCGCCT
The DNA here is from genome assembly GCA_945903705.1 of Fidelibacterota bacterium. Lineage (GTDB taxonomy): Bacteria > Pseudomonadota > Alphaproteobacteria > Rhodospirillales > Rhodospirillaceae > SHVO01. The sequence continues at coordinate 1,224 of CAMDOZ010000064.1, forward strand.
GATCAAAGACCTCAAGGATCGCGCGAACGATGCCGAAGCTTACAGCGCGTTCTGGAAGGCGTTCGGGCCTGCGTTCAAGGAAGGCCTCTACGAGGATTTCGAGCGCCGCGGCGAGCTTCTGGACCTCGCCCGCTTCACGACCACAAGTGGCGAGATGGTCAGCCTAAAGGACTACGCCGCGCGGATGAAGGAGAGTCAGGACGCCGTCTACTACATCACCGGCGAGAACCTGAACGCCGCGAAGGCCAGCCCGCAGCTCGAGGGCTTTGCCGCCAAGGGGATCGAAGTCCTCCTGCTGACCGACCCCATCGACGAGTTCTGGGTGACCTCGGTTCCGGCCTACGACAAGAGGCCGCTGAAGTCCGTGGCTGAGTCCGGCACCGACCTTTCCAAGGTGAAGGGCGGCGACGAGAAAGCGGAAGAGCCCGCGGCCGACGTCTCGGGCGTGATCGAGAAGCTCAAGAAGGCCTTGGGCGATGCGGTCGCCGACGTTCGCGCGTCGGCGCGGCTCACGGAAAGCCCGGTATGCCTGGTGTCCGACACGGGCGGCATGAGCCTGCACCTCGCGCGCATGCTGAAGCAACACGGCGAAGGCGCAGATCTGGGAATCCGAAAGATTCTCGAAGTGAACCCCAAGCACGCGCTCATCAAGCGGTTCGAGGCCCTGGACGGCGAGCCCCTCACCGATGCGGAGCTCCTGCTTCTCGACCAGGCGCGCATCGTTGAAGGCGAGGCGGTACCCGATCCCGCCGCCTTTGCCCGCCGCCTCGCGAAGGTGATGGAACGGGGTCTATAGGCATTCATTTGAACGCCTCCGGCTTGAGGTGTTCGATGGCTTCCGAAAGGCCGACGACAGCCTGTCCACCATCAGGCCGGCGTAACGCGACCGTTTCGTTGGCGGCTTCCACAGCGCCGACCGCGACAAACACGGGAATTCCGGCCTCACGGGCGTCCGCCACCTTGCGGCCAATGCGCTCCTCGCGCACATCGACCACGCCCCTGAATCCGGCCGCAACGAAGGCCTCTTAGACTCTGCCCGCGTAGTCCGCGCTCGCCGCCGTCACGGAGGCGACCGCGATCTGATCCGGAGCCAACCACAGCGGCAGCCGCCCTTCGTAGTGCTCGAGCAGCATGGCGATGAAGCGTTCGATGCTACCGAGCACCGCGTGATGGATCATCACCGGCCGCAGACGATTGTTGTTTGAGTCCACGTAGCGCGCATCGAGTTTGTCCGGCAGCACGAGGTCAAGCTGGATGGTGCCGCACTGCCACTCGCGGCCGCGGGCATCCTTCAGTACGAACTCAAGCTTCGGGCCGTAGAACGCTCCCTCGCCCGGCTGCAGGCGATACTTGAGACCCGCCGCGTCCGCGGCCGCCTGCAACGAAGCTTCGGCACGGTCCCAGACATCTTCGGCGCCCTCGCGCACGGCCGGACGCGTTGAGAAGCCAACACCGACATCGTTGAATCCGAAGTCGGCATAAACCTCGCGTAGGAGACCGCAGAAGCGCGCCACTTCAGGCACCACATGCTCCTCGAGGCAAAAGATGTGCGCGTCGTCCTGCACAAAGGCGCGCGTCCGCATCAGGCCGGCCAGCGCGCCCGAAGGTTCATTGCGGTGGCAGAGCCCGAATTCCGCGTAGCGCAACGGAAGATCGCGGAAGGACCGCACGTCGGCGTTGAAGATCTGCACATGGCCAGGGCAACTCATCGGCTTCAGCGCATAGTCGCGGCTGCCCTCTTCGCCGTCCTGGTGGAAGGCAAACATATTGCCGCCGAACTTCTGCCAATGACCGCTTTTCTCCCACAGCGACCGCGACAGCACCTGCGGCGTCCTGATTTCCGAGAAGCCGGCCTTGCGCATGCGCGCGCGGATATAGTCCTCGATAAGGTGGTAGAGCGCGAAGCCGCGCGGGTGCCAGAACACCATGCCGGGCCCTTCCTCCTGCTGATGGAAGAGGCCAAGTTTTCGTCCGAGTGATCGGTGATCGTGTAAGTCCATGTCCGTTTCTCCTGTTGAGCCAGGACGGACGGGGACACGCAAAAAAAACCAAAGGCCCCGTCCGTTGCCGGCGGGGCCTTTTGGGTTTCGACGCTTATCTCATGAACATTTAGCGCGCGCGACACCCCAACGGCCCAGCCAGGTGGGTGGTGGTCGTGGTCGAGAATTGCGCGAACCGGTTCATGGGCGCCCTGATACTCCCCGAAAGGATTTTTGTCAAAGAAAACGGCGCGAGGATTGCTCCCCGCGCCGCTTGTTTCTTAAGCCCGTCTTAAGCCGCCAGCATGCGGAGCACGTAGTGCAGCACGCCGCCGCTCTTGTAGTAGTCGAGCTCGCCGCGGTTATCGATGCGGCACTGAACGGTGATGTTTTCGCTCTTCCCATTCGCGCGATGGATCGTGACGCTGACGTCGCCGAGCGGCGCGAGGCTGTTGATGCCCGTGACGTCGAAGGTCTCGGTTCCGTCGAGGTTGAGGCTCTTGCGCGTCATGTCGCCCTTGAACTGCAAGGGCAGTACGCCCATGCCGACGAGGTTCGAGCGGTGGATGCGCTCGAAGCTTTCCACCAGCACGGCTTTGACGCCGAGGAGATTGGTGCCCTTGGCCGCCCAATCGCGCGACGAGCCGGTGCCGTATTCCTTGCCGGCGACGACAACGAGGGGCGTTCCATCCTTCTGGTACTTCATCGCCGCGTCATAGATCGGCATGACTTCACCTGACGGCTGGTGCTTGGTGATACCGCCTTCGACGCCCGGGACCATTTCGTTCTTGATGCGGATATTGGCGAAGGTGCCGCGCATCATGACTTCGTGATGGCCGCGGCGCGCGCCATAGGAGTTGAAGTCCTTCGGCACCACACCGCGTTCCATGAGGTACTTGCCGGCGGGGCTGTCTTTCTTGATCGAGCCCGCGGGCGAGATGTGGTCGGTGGTGACGGAATCACCGAGGATCGCCATGGGACGCGCGCCCTTGATGTCCGTGAGCGCCTTCGCCGTCTTGCCCATGCCGACGAAGTACGGCGGGTTGGCGACATACGTGGAGTTGGTATCCCAGGTGTAGGTTTCGCTCTTCGAGGCCTTCACGGCCTGCCAGGGCGCCGGACCTTTGAAGACGTCCGAATAGCGGGCGCTGAACATTTCGCGGGTCAGGAATTTTTCGATGAACTCGGCGACTTCCTTCGACGTGGGCCAGATATCCTTCAGGTAGACGGGCTTGCCGTCCTTGCCCATGCCGAGGGGCTCCGTGGTGATGTCCTTGCGCATGGTGCCGAACAGCGAATAGGCGACCACCAGCGGCGGCGAAGCGAGATAGTTCGCCTTCACATGCGGGCTGATGCGGCCTTCGAAGTTGCGGTTGCCGGAGAGCACCGAGGTGACGACCAGGTCGCCGCCTTCGATGGACTTGGCGATATTGTCGTCGAGGGGGCCGGAGTTACCGATGCAGGTCGTGCAGCCGTAGCCGACGGTATTGAAGCCGAGGGCATTGAGGTCGTCCGTCAAGCCGGCCTTGTCGAGGTAGTCGGTGACGACTTGCGAGCCGGGCGCGAGTGACGTCTTCACCCAGGGCTTGCGCGTGAGACCCTTTTCACGGGCTTTGCGCGCAACCAGGCCGGCGGCAAACAACACCGACGGATTGGACGTATTGGTGCACGACGTGATGGCGGCGATGACGACGTCACCGTCTTCCAGCTTCGTCTTCGCGCCGGGGCCTTTGAGATCCGCGACGTCATGCGAGGCGACCTGCGGATGGCTGAAGCCGTCCTTGAGCGCCTTTTCGAATTCGACAGCAGCGGCCGAAAGGGTGACGCGATCCTGCGGGCGCTTTGGTCCGGCGAGCGAGGGCTCAACGGCGCCGAGATCGAGCGACAGCGTATCGGTGAACACCGGATCCGGCGTGCTTTCGTCGCGCCACATGCCTTGCGCCTTGGCATAGGCTTCGACCAGCGCGACGCGCTGCGCATCGCGGCCGCTGAACAAAAGGAAGCGGCAGGTCTCGGCGTCGATCGGGAAGAAGCCGCAGGTCGCGCCGTATTCCGGGGCCATGTTGGCGATTGTGGCGCGGTCGGTGAGCGAGAGATCGTTGAGGCCGGGGCCGTAGAATTCCACGAACTTGCCGACGACGCCTTTCTTGCGCAGCATCTGCGTGACGGTGAGCACGAGGTCGGTGGCAGTCATGCCTTCCTTGAGCTTGCCTGTGAGCTTGAATCCGACGACTTCGGGAATGAGCATGGGCGTCGGCTGGCCGAGCATGGCCGCTTCCGCTTCGATGCCGCCCACGCCCCAACCCAGAACGGCGAGGCCATTGACCATCGTCGTGTGACTGTCGGTGCCGACGAGCGTGTCGGGATAGGCGAGCGTCTTGTCGCCTTCCTCACCGGTCCATACGACCTGAGCGAGGTATTCGACGTTCACCTGGTGGCAGATGCCAGTGCCCGGCGGCACGACACGGAAATTGTTGAAGCCCATCTGGCCCCAGCGCAGAAACTGATAGCGCTCGCCGTTTCGCTCAAACTCGAGGTCGATGTTCTCCTGCAGCGAGGTGGAGCTCGCATAAGCATCCACCATCACCGAGTGGTCGATGACGAGATCGACCGGGGACAGCGGATTGATCTTCTGCGGATCGCCGCCCAGGGCTTTGATCGCTTCGCGCATGGCCGCGAGGTCGACCACCGCCGGCACGCCGGTGAAATCCTGCATCAGCACGCGCGCGGGGCGGTATGCGATTTCCTGATCGGACTTCTTGTCCTTGAGCCAGGCCACCAGCGATTTCAGATTGTCCGTGGTGACGGTCGAGCCGTCTTCGAAGCGCAGGAGGTTTTCGAGAAGCACCTTCATCGAAAACGGAAGGCGCGAAACATCGCCGAGCTTCTCGGCCGCCGCTGGAAGGCTGAAGTAGTCGTAGTTCTTCCCCCCGACCGTAAGAGTGCGACGGGTTTTCAGACTGTCGTGACCGCTAAGACGCATGGGGGGCTCCTTCACCGCATACCAGAAGGGACAGTGTGGGCCGATTGGGCAGGGGCGCGTCATGTCGGTATCAGACACCTGATACGTGCGCGCTTTTGAGACTTATCCCCACCCCGGCTTGCCGTCCCGGTTACTCCACTGCGGCATCATCCACATATCGACCACAAAGTCCAGGGGTAGCGCCGCGGAACCCTCGTCCAAGGCGTTGGGACTATTAGTTTTTTTCAGATCGTATCGACTGCCGCGCGAACCCTCGCCCACCTTCGGCGGTACCCAAAAAGCGCCATATTTCAATCGTTAGATTGAAGCTATGGGAAAAGACATCCTTGCTCCTTCGGATGCCTTTTCACCGGTGAAGTGACGACCCCTGTCATTTTGCCATTTGACCCTTACTGGCGGCCGGCGCATCCCCCTCTCCCCCCAACCCACGCCGGCCGCCATTTTTCTGACCTCATAGGCCCTGGCGCCCCCAGATACCTCTGGTAAGGTCCCGCCGTGGGCACCAGCGACACCTTTAAAACGGCTACCTTTTCGGGCGAAAATCTAACCTGCCGGCGCGGCGGGCGGATGGTTTTCGCCGGTCTTGGCTTTACCATCCCGACCGGCGGCGCCCTGGTGCTCCGGGGACCCAACGGCAGCGGTAAGACGACGCTCCTTCGGCTGATGGCGGGCCTTGCGCGGCCAACGGCGGGTCGCTTGCTGTGGTCGGGTGCAGCGCTCGAGGATCCCGAGGCCCACGGCCGACACCTCCGTTTCATCGGCCACCTGGACGCGATCAAACCCGCCTTCACCGTCCGCGAGAATCTCGCCTTCTGGGTGGCGTTCTGGGGCCGTGACGATGGTCTCATCGGCCGCGCCATGGAGGCCTTCGGGCTTGCAGCACTTGCCGACTTTCCTGCGCGGCTTCTCTCCGCCGGCCAGCGGCATCGCCTCGCCCTCGCCCGCTTGGTGGCGAGTCCCGCGCCCTTGTGGCTGCTCGACGAACCGGCCAACGCGCTTGACGACCGATCCCTTGGCGCGCTCACGGACACTATCGCGGCGCATCGCGCCCGGGGCGGCATGGTGGTGCTCGCGAGCCACGGCGCGGATCTCGCCAGCGGCGGCGCGACCCTCGCGCTCGACAAATTCGCACCCACCGATGCTGCGCAGTGGACAGACTTATGAGCGCGTTCACCGCCCTTCTCGCGCGCGATCTGCATCTTGCCCTCAGACAAAGTGCGGACAGCTTCACCGTCGTTGCGTTTTTTGCCATCGCCACCGTGCTGTTTCCCTTCGGTGTCGGGCCTGAAGCAGAGGTGCTTGCGCGCATCGCCGCGGGCGTCCTTTGGGTGGCGGCGCTGCTCGCGGCGCTCCTCTCACTTGACCGTGTGTTCACGGTCGATTTCGAAGACGGCAGCCTCGATCAGCTCCTTCTCAATGGGCAGTCGCTGACGCTGATGGTGCTGGCGAAAGTCGCCGCGCACTGGCTCACGACGGGTGTGCCCCTGATCATCATGTCGCCGGTGATGGCGGTGACGCTGCAGCTTCCCGCGGAGGGCTACGGCGTGCTGGTGCTGGCTCTCATTCTAGGAACGCCGACCGTGAGCCTCATCGGCGCCCTCGGTGCGGCGTTGGTGCTCGGGTCCCGGCGCGGCGGCGTGCTTCTCTCTCTACTCGTTTTGCCCTTGTACATTCCTGTGCTGATTTTCGGCACGGCGGCCGTGGAAGCAGCCATTACGGGAATGCCCAGTGGGCCGATGCTGTCGGTTCTCGCGGGCCTTGCCCTCATCGCGGTTACGCTCTGTCCCTTGGGAACTGCTGCTGCGCTGCGGCAGGCGGCGGAGTAAGTATCAAGGCGGTAACAAGGTGTTGCTTGTCGAGGATTTCACGCGAGAGATGTCGGATTTTCAGGGCTTTAGCCCTATATTATTTGCACTGGCCGCGTGGCGCCCTCGCGCGCTAAACCACACGTCTTGAGGACAGTTCGTGCATAGATTCGCCAATCCTACGCAGTTCATGCGCATCGCCAACGCCATCTATCCGTGGGCGGCGGGCCTCTGCGTGCTTTTGTTCGCCGCCGCGATCCCCATCGCGCTTGTCTTTTCGCCGCCGGACTATCAGCAGGGCGACACGGTGCGCATCATGTATGTCCACGTCTCCTCGGCGTGGCTGATGATGATGATCTACGGGATCATCGCTGCGAACAGCGCCATGTTCCTGATCTGGCGCCATCCAATGGCAAACCTGATGGCGAAGGCGTCGGCGCCCATGGGCGCCATCTTCTGCGCGCTGGCGCTGATCACGGGCATGCTCTGGGGCAAGCCGATGTGGGGTGCCTTCTGGGTGTGGGATGCGCGGCTGACGTCGACCTTGATCCTGTTCTTCCTCTATCTCGGCTACATCGCCTTGAGCGACGCTTTTGAGGATTCCGAGCGCGGCGACAAGGCCGCGGCGATCCTCGCGCTCGTGGGCTCCGTGAACATCCCCATCATCCATTTCTCGGTGGAATGGTGGAACACGTTGCACCAGCCATCGATCATCAAAGATGGAAACATGAGTGTGGACCCTGCGCTTCGCCTGCCCCTGTTTCTCATGATGGGCGCGTTCACGATGTTCTATTTCGCGGTGCTCATTTTGCGCCTGCGCAGCGAGCTGCTTGCCGCCAAGATCCGCAATGCGCGCCTCAGCCAGGTTGCGGACGCCTCCGCGCCTCAGCCGGCGGAATAACGTCATGCAAGAATTTTTCCATATGGGCGGATATGCGCAGTGGGTGTGGCCCGTGTACGGGCTCGCAGCCGTCGCGCTCGTCGGCATGCTTGTCTCAACACGGCGCACACTGAAGTCGCGCGAACGTGAGTTCGAGAACTTGAAGGCAAATCGCAAGGGCGCGCCATGACCCGCAAGCGCCGCAGACTTTATTTCGTTCTTCTTGGACTGCTCGGGCTTGGCGCGGGCACGGCGCTGGTGCTCACCGCGTTCCAGGACAATATCGTTTTCTTCTTTTCTCCGACGGATATCGCGGCGAAGCCCGTGTGTGCACAACGCTGCACTATCGGCGGCTTGGTCGCCGCCGGAAGCCTAATGAAGGAGGGACAGAACGTCTCCTTCGATGTCACCGATACCGTCGAAACCGTCAGCGTAAAGTACGTCGGCATCATTCCGGATCTGTTCAGGGAGGGCCAGGGCGTCGTCGTCGAAGGCCGCATGAATAGCGGTGTGTTCATGGCGAGCAACGTGCTCGCGAAGCATGACGAGAACTACATGCCGCCGGAAGTGGCCGACGCCCTCAAGAAGAGCGGGCGCTGGAAAGAAGGCGAGCCTCTGCCGGCGGCGACGAAGTCGAACTAGGCGGATAGGAAAAGCGATGATCATCGAGCTGGGACATTTCGCGCTTGCGCTTTCGTTGGCGGTCGCGCTGATCCAGTCTTCCGTGCCGCTGATCGGCGCGGCGCGGGGCAACGTCGCCTGGATGAATGTCGCGCGGCAGGCGGCTGTACTGCAGTTCGTGCTGATCGCCTTTGCCTTCGCGACCTTGATCCACGCCTATGTGACCTCGGACTTCTCCGTCGTCGGCGTCTATCAGAATTCCCACTCCGCAAAGCCGCTCATCTACAAAATCAGCGGCGTGTGGGGAAACCATGAAGGGTCCCTGGTCCTCTGGGTGACGATCCTTGCTGTGTTCGGCGCACTCGTCGCCGTGCTCGGTCGCAACCTGCCGCCGGCGTTGCGCGCCCGCACCCTCGCCGTGCAGGGCATGATCAGCCTCGGCTTCATCGCCTTTATCCTCTTTACGTCCAACCCCTTCACCCGTCTTTTCCCGACGCCGGAGGAAGGCAACGGTCTCAACCCGATCCTTCAGGATCCGGGGCTCGCCGTGCATCCACCGATGCTTTACTTCGGCTACGTGGGCTTCTCGATGGCCTTCTCCTTCGCCGTCGCCGCGCTGATCGAAGGCCGCGTCGACGCCGCCTGGGCCCGCTGGGTGCGCCCCTGGACGCTGGCCGCCTGGCTCTCGCTCACCCTCGGCATCGGCCTCGGCAGCTGGTGGGCCTATTACACGCTCGGCTGGGGCGGATGGTGGATGTGGGATCCGGTAGAGAATGCCTCTTTCCTCCCGTGGCTCACGGGCACGGCGCTTCTGCACTCGGCCATCGTGGTCGAGAAGCGCGAAGCCTTGAAGAGCTGGACCATCCTGCTCGCCATCGTCACCTTTTCCATGTCGCTCCTCGGGACATTTCTCGTGCGTTCAGGCGTGCTCACCTCAGTGCACGCCTTCGCTTCCGATCCGACCCGCGGCATTTTCATCCTCATGTTGCTCGGTATCGCCATCGGCGGCTCCCTGACGCTCTACGCTATTCGCGCGCCGCAAATGGACGGCGGCGGTATCTTCGCCCCCATCTCACGCGAGGGTGGGCTGCTCATCAATAATTTGCTGCTCACCACCGCCTGCGCCACGGTGTTCCTCGGGACGCTGTACCCGCTCATCACGGAAACGCTGGCGGGCGGACGCATCTCCGTCGGCGAGCCCTACTTCAACGCCGTGTTCATTCCTCTGATGGTCCCCCTCTTTCTCTTGATGGGCATCGGGCCGCTGCTTGCCTGGAAGCGCGGCGACCTCGGAGGCGCGCTCACGCGCCTCAAGGTCGCGGCGGGCATTTCCGTCGGAGCGGCGGCCGTGACGATGCTTGTCGCCGGCTTTGCCCTCGCGGACATCGGCGGTGCTTTTGGAATCGCGATGGCCGCGTGGCTGGGCGCCTCGACCCTGATCGAGTGGGGCGAGCGCGTGAAGTTCGGCCGCAGCGGATCGTGGTCGCGGATCGTGAACCTGCCGCGCGCCGCCTACGGGATGACGATCGCCCACTTCGGCATGGCGGTTCTGATCTTCGGCGTTTCGGGAGCGTCGGCGTGGAAGACCGAAAGCATCCAGGTCCAGGCGCCGGGCGAGACGGTGCAAATCGCGGGCTACGGCCTGACGTTCAAAGGTGTCGAAGAACTGCCTGTGGACAATTACACCGCCGAGCGCGCGACCATCGAGGTAAAGCGCGGAGACAACATCGTGGCGGTGCTGCATCCGGAGCGGCGCACCTATGTTCAGCCGCCGACGCAGACGACCTTTTCGTCGATCCATACCACCTACGCCTCGGACTTGCTCACCACCCTTGGCGAAGCGGAAGGCGAGAACGGCGCCTATGTGACGCGCTTCTATCATGAGCCCCTCGTCCCCTTCCTGTGGTACGGCATCCTGCTCATGTTCTTCGGCGGCATCGTCTCGCTCACGGATCGCCGGCACCGCGTGGGCGCCCCGCGCCGCGCGCCGGCGTCCGCGGCCATGCCCGTTCCGGCGGCCGCAGAATGACGGATCACGCCACCTCTCCGGCGCGCCCTAGGCGTTGGCCTTACATCCTCCCGCTGGCGGTGGTGCTGGCTTTGGGCGGCGTATTCGCCAAACGTCTTTCGGATATTTCCGGCGGTTATGATCCGCTGGTCATACCGACGGTCCTCCTCAGCACACCGGCGCCTGAGTTCGATCTGCCGCCGCTGCCGGGCTACGGCGACGCGCTCACCACCGCCGATCTCAAGGGCAAAGTGAGCCTCATCAATATCTGGGGCTCCTGGTGCGCCGCCTGTACGGTGGAGCATCCGCTGCTGATGGAGATCGCTAAGTCGGGCGAGCTGCCGATCTACGGCATCGCCTGGCGCGATCAACCGGACCGGAGCATCGCGTGGCTGGAAAGACACGGGAATCCCTATACCAAGATCGGGCAGGACCCGAAGAGCCAGGCCATCATTGGCCTCGGCGTCGTCGCTGCTCCGGAATCCTTCCTGATCGATAAGGAAGGCATCATTCGCTACAAAGTCGCGGGGATCATCACGCGCGAAGAGTGGCGCGAGAAAATTCAGCCGCTGATCGCCGAGCTCAGCAAATGAAGACCCTCGCCCTTCTCATTTTCCTCGTCTTCGCCGGAGCGGCTTACGCCGTCGAGCCGCGTGAGATGCTGCAGGATCCCGCGCTCGAGGCCCGCGCCCGCGAGGTGAGCCAGCAACTTCGCTGCGTCGTCTGTCAGAACGAAACCATCGACGAGTCGGACGCCGAGATCGCGCGCGACATGCGCCTTCTGTTGCGCGCGCGCATTTTAGCGGGCGACAGCAACGAAGACGTCATCGCCTTCCTCGTGAGCCGTTATGGCGACTACGTCCTCCTGAAGCCCCGTTTTATGGCGAGCACCTATCTCCTGTGGTTCGGTCCTTTCATCGTGCTGGCGATTGGCGCCTTCGTTGTGTATCGCCGCCTGCGCGGCACGCCCGCGGCCGCGCCTGCGCCGCTGACACCGGAGGAAAAAGCCGCCCTTGAAGAGCTTGCGCCGGGAGAGCGCACCCCATGATCTGGATTGCGCTCGCGCTCAGTCTTCTCGTTGCCGGCGTCCTGGCGTGGCCCGTGATCCGGCGCGGCCAGCCGGCCGAGAGTCGCGCGGCTTACGACCTCACGGTGTTCCAGGACCAACTCAAAGAGGTGGACCGTGATCTTGCGCGCGGCGTGCTGACGGCGGCCGAAGGGGACGCCGCGCGCCTTGAGATTCAGCGCCGCATTCTTGCGGTCGGACGGGCGCCCGCGGAAAAAATAAATACAGGCACCAACCGCTCGCGCTGGGTGGGCATTGCGACGACAGGCGTACTCGTGCCGCTGATCGCCCTTGGCGCCTATCTGCGAGTGGGCACGCCGAATCCCGAACAGGCCCAACTTGCGGCCATCGATTCCGAAGCGGGCATTTCGCAAACCGACATGGACGCGCTCGTCGACCGCCTGGCGGCGCGCGTTGCGAGCGATCCCGAGAATCCGGAAGGCTTCGCACTTTTGGGCCGTACCTACCGCGAGCTGGGCCGCTTCGCCGAGGCCGCTGACGCCTTCAAGCGCCTGGTCGAATTGCAGCCAAATGCCGAGGCCTACTCGAGCTTGGGTGAGGCCCTGTCCGCGGCACAGAATGGACAGGTCACGGAAGAGGCGCATGCCGCCATGATGAGCGCGCTCGTCATCGACCGCACCGATGCGCGCGCGCGGTTCTATCTGGGCCTCGAGCAAGCGGGCAAAAGCAACCCTCAGGGCGCTATCGCCATCTGGCGCGACCTTACGGGCGATGCTCCGTCGGACGCACCGTGGGTCGACATGGTGCGCCAGCAGATGGCCGCCGTTGCGCAGGACGCGGGCATCGCGCCGATGTCCGTGGAGCCCAAGCATCCTCTCGACCTTCTGCCGAACGACCCAAAGGCCAAGGGGCAGGCCGTGGCCGCGGCGAAGGCCGCTCCGCCCGCGCCCGCGGCTCCGGCCGCCTCTCTCGCGGGGAACCCGGAACAGACCAAGATGATCCAAGGCATGGTTGCAGGGCTGGCCGAGCGCCTGGCGCAGAATCCCGACGACTATGACGGCTGGATGATGCTCGGGCGCTCCTACACCGTGCTCCGTCAACCCGACAAGGCCGGCGAGGCCTATAAGAAGGCCATCGGCCTCAAGCCGAAGGACGTCGCCCCACGGCTGCAGTACGCGGGCCTTCTGATGATGGACGTGGATCCGAATGCCGCCGCGCCGCTGCCGTCGGAACTCTCCACAACCGTGGCCGAGATTCTGAAGCTTCAGCCTGAGCACCCTGAAGCCCTCTACCTCGCTGGGCTCGGACGCGCCAAAGCCGGCGATACGGCGGGGGCCCACGGCTATTGGCAAAAGGCGCAGAAGGTTTCGGCCGAGGGTTCTGCATTGAGGACCGAAATCGACCGGCGCCTCAGCTTACTGAAATGATCGCGCTTGATCGCGCGCCCTCCTAACGCGATGATTCCCGCATGATCCTGAAACGAATTCTGATCGCGGCCGTGATACTTCTGGGCACGCTGGCGATGCTGGCCCTCTATCACCCGGGTCTCAGACCCCAGGCGACGCCGTCCGGAGATACCGGCGGCACGGTCGCTATCGGTGGCTCCTTCGCCCTGGTGGACGGCCAAGGCAATGCCTTCACCGACGCCAACCTCAAGGGCAAGTACAGCCTCGTGTTCTTCGGCTTTACCCATTGCCCGGACATTTGCCCCCTGACGCTGCAGGTGATGACCGACGCGATCGAACAAGCGGGGCCCGCCGGCGAGCGGGTGACGCCGGTGTTCGTCAGCGTGGACCCCGAGCGCGATACGGTCGAAGCCGTGGGCAGCTATGTCGGCGCCTTCCATCCGAGGTTCGTAGGCCTCACGGGAACGCCGGAGCAGGTGGAGGCGGCGGCGAAGGTTTACCGCGTATTCTTCCGCAAAGCCCCGCTCAAGGACAGCGAAGGCAAGGAGACGGGTGAATACACGGTCGAGCACACCGGCATCATTTTCCTGATGGATCCCGAAGGCCGCTACCTGACGCATTTCTCAAGCGGGACCTCGGGCGAGGACATGGCCGCCTACATCCGGCGCGAGGCCACGTCGTGAATACGCCTCCGGAGTTCTGGCGAACCAAGACGCTTGCTCAGATGACGCCGGAAGAATGGGAGAGCCTATGCGACGGATGCGGGAAGTGCTGCCTGCACAAGATCGCACAGCCCCAAGGGCCGGCGTTGAAGACCTGCGTGGCCTGCCACCTGCTCGACTCCAAAAGCTGCCGCTGCAAGAATTACGCGCGCCGGAGTGAGATCGTGCGCAACTGCGTGGTGATCACGCCTGAAAACATCGAGAGCCTGACCTGGCTTCCAAACACCTGCGCTTACCGCCTTCTCGCGGCGGGCGACGACCTGCCCGCGTGGCATCCGTTGATCAGTAACGATCCGGAAAGCGTTCACCAGGCCGGCATCTCCGTGCGCGGCCGGTGCATCTCCGAACGCAATGCAGGCCGGCTAGAGGATTACGTGATCCCATGACGAAGTCGGTCAGCTTCGACGTGGCCTTGGATGTCAGCGAGGCCTTGCCGCCTGACCTTGCTTCCCGCGTGATCGCCACCCTGAACCCCCGGGCGAAGCGCCTCAGTCTGCGCGTGGATCCCGCGAGCGGCCATATTGTGCTGGTGCGGCCCAAGCGCGCGAGCGCCGGCGTGACCCTCAAGTTCCTGGCAAGCCGCGAGGCCTGGATCAGGAAGCATCTTGCGACGCTGCCGCCGCACATTCCCTTCGCCGACGACGCCAGCATTCCCGTTGGAGGGACTAATCACAGACTGCAACTTGTGCCCGGCGGGCGCGGCGGGGTCTGGCGCGAGGGTGAGGTCATCATGATTTCCGGCCAGCCCGAATTCATCGCGCGCCGGCTCACGGATTGGCTGAAGCAGGAAGCGCGGCGCGAGCTTACGCCCATGGCGCATGCGATGGCCTTGCCCCTCGGCTGCAAGGTGAAGCACGTCACCGCGCGGGACACGTCGTCGCGATGGGGAAGCTGTTCACCCGATGGACGGCTATCGTTCTCCTGGCGCCTGATCCTGGCGCCGCGGTCGGTCCTGATCTACGTGGCCGCGCATGAAGTCGCGCATCTCAAACACCTCAACCACGGGCGCGCCTTTTGGCGCACGGTGGACGAGGTTCTGGACTGCTACGTCAAGGAGCCGGAGATGCGCCGCGAAGCCGGTCTAGCGCGCGACTGGCTGCACCGGCACGGCGCCGCGCTGCACCGGTACGGTTGAGCCGGCCTGCGCCACGGCGGTGGAGCGACGGCCGCCTGTCTTATTCACATACTCGGCGAAAGCGTTGAGCCGGTAGATGAAGGGCTTGCGGGCCTGGACGCGGTTCGGGCTATCGGCATCGCGATAGAACACATGGCTGCCGATAATGGTGGTGGTTTCGTAGTCGTTGGTCCACGACGGGCGTACGTGATCGGCGTGATACCAGAGCGCGCCGCCGGTGGGGTCGGGGATCGAAGAATCTTTTTGCAGCATGGCTGCGGCGATCTTCAAGGACGTGCGCCACGCATCGGCTTCATAGGGCGTGTCGGCGCGGTCGTCGCAGAACCACGAGAACTGGCACTTGTTGAGGGCGCCCTGGAAGAAATTCTGCTTCACCACTTCGCAGATGTTCGAGGGGAAGCGAGAATCCATCGCGCGATTCATGACCACCTGGGCCACCGCGATTCGTCCCGCCATGGTTTCGCTGCGCGCTTCCCAATAGTCGTTGAGCGCCATGCAGACGAGCTCGTCCTTGGAGACGACGATGGAGGAGAGGTCGATGGTGAGGTCGGCGGGGATGTCCGCGGCATGGACGACCGGAGCCGCCACCATGGCGCCGGCGCCCGAAACGAACATGCCTAGGGACAAGGCGCGCAAGGCGGCGCCAGCCTGAGAGAGGAAGCTTTTAAGAATCACAGCACGTCTTCCTTGTCTAAATCGACAGAGCACCACCGCCGGGATTCGGAACGCCCGGTGTATCGCTGTGTTCCCTGTGATCGCCGCCGGCTCCGGTAAGTTGCCGGCTGTTCTTGGTACGCACTCCCGGTCCGCAAGTTAGAGCGTCTCTCCCCACTCTCCGCGGTCGGCACCCCTTTCAAATGGGGTGCGCTTTTGTCTTGGGCGGATTATTGGGGAATGACGCGACTCCCTGACAACCCAAATATTCTTGTGCGAATATGGTTAATTAGAGACATATCGTTGCGTTGTTTGTCTCAATATCGTCATGATCAGTCTGAATTGAAATTAAATTGCGCGTTTACGCCCCTTAAGGGCAGCGGGGCGGGTCCGATTTCGGACTGTATTTCAGTACGTTGGAAGTGGGGGTCCCGTGTTAACGAATTTGGGGACCCTGGAGGACGTTCCCCCAAAATTTCGCAACAAAATTTCAAAAAATTTCCCGATTTTCAGGCCTTTTCGTGACTATCCACACATACAAAGCGTGATTTCATTGGGAGTCGCGCCATTATTCCGCGAAAAAGCCGCGCAAAATGCGGCTCGGCGCGACGCGGGCGAGACCCTTTTCAGGACCTCGGAAGGGCGCGGATTTAGCTTTTCGAAAAGACTTCGAGGAACCGGCCGATGAAATCTTCGCGCTCGGGCTCCAGGCCCGGCAAGTCGCGGGGCCTGCGGCCGGCGTGGGCTTCGGTCATCACCTCGCGCCAGATCAGCGCCGGCAAGCCGCCACCCGTGACGGCCTTCATGCCGCTGCCGGCATCGTTGCCGACCCAGACCCCGGCCACATACTCCGTTGTGAAGCCCATCATCCAGGCATCGCGGAAGTCCGAGCTGGTGCCGGTCTTGCCGGCGGCGGGAAATCCAAAAGCGGCCGCCGTTCCGGTGCCCTGCGTGAGGACCTGGCCCATCATGTGATTCATGGTGGCCACCGTACCGGGCTCCATGACGCGGCCGAAACCGCCGCCGCCGCGCTTATAGATGATCTTGCCGTCGCCGTCGGTAATCATGGTGATGGCGTAGGGCGTGACGCCAAACCCGCCGTTGGCGAACGGCGTATAGGCGCCGGCGAGTTCAAGCAACGTCACTTCATTGGAGCCAAGGGCGAGCGAGAGTTCCGGCTTGAGGTTTTCCGATATGCCGAGACGGTGCGCGGTATCGACGATCGCCTTCGGTCCGACGAATTGGGCCAGGCGCACGGCGGCGGTATTCAAGGACTTGAACAGGGCGCGCTCGACCGTCACCGGACCTTCATAAGTGTTGGTAAAGTTCTGCGGCCGCCACTTGCCGATCTTGATTGGCGCGTCCGTCACCATGTCGTCGGGCCGGTAGCCGGCTTCAATCGCCGCGACATAGACGAAGGGCTTGAAGGCCGAGCCCGGCTGTCTCAAGGCTTGTGTCGCGCGGTTGAACTGGCTGTCGTCATAGTCTTTGCCGCCGACCATGGCACGCACGGCGCCGTCGGCCTTGAGCACCACGACGGCGCCCTGCTCGACTTTCAGCTTCGCGCCCGACTTTTCGAGATGGGTTTCGAGGATCTTTTCGGCGCGGGTCTGTAGCCGGCCGTCCAAGGTCGTATGGATCACCAGGTCCCGGTCGATGGAGCCGACATATGCTTCCGCCTGGCCCACGACCCAATCGGCGAAATGGCGGCCATAGACCGTGGGATTGATGACCCCTTTCAGGGTGCGGCTTGCGTTTTTGAGCGCCGCCGCGCCCTGTTCGGGCGTGAGCACGCCGGTGTCCACCATGGTGGACAGCACGACCTCGGTCCGGGTTTTGGCGAGATCGGGATCGCGCACGGGGTTGTAGCGCGACGGGGCTTTCAAGAGACCCGCCAGCATTGCGGCCTGATAGACCGTGAGATCTTTCGCCGGCCGTCCGAAATAGCGCTGCGCCGCGGCTTCAAGACCATAGGTGCCGGCGCCGAAATAGACGCGGTTCAAATAGAGCGCGAGAATTTCGTCCTTGCTGAACCGCTGCTCGAGCTTGAGCGCCAGCAACGCCTCTTTGATCTTGCGCGGCAACGTGCGGTCGGGCGTCAGGAACAGGTTCTTGGCCACCTGCTGGGTGATGGTCGAGCCGCCCTGCGCCACCGCGCCCGCTTGCAGGTTCACCCACATGGCGCGGGCAAGGGCGCGCGGATCGACGCCGGCGTGATCGTAGAAACGACGATCCTCGACCGCGATCACAGCACCTGGGACGTGCGGCGGAAGCTTGCGAAGGTCGATGGCGGGCCCATAGATGTCGCCGAAGTTCGCGATCTCCCACGAACCGGAATCCACCACCTTGATGTTCGGACGCCGGGTGAGCATGGCTTCGTCGACCGCCGGCAATCCCAGGGCAAAGAAGCCCAGGACGCCCGCGCCCACGGCGCCAAGCAGGATCAGCGCAGCGAGGGCGTTCGAGAGAAGGATCGAGGCAAGGGCCAATCCGCGGCGGGACTTCGATCCCTTGCTCTTGCGGGGACGGTCTTCGCCGGTATCGCCGTCGTCCTCGGATTTGCGCCGCTTGGATGGCATGTGAAAAAAGAACCCCTGACAGGCGCGGTTTTGACGGCTAAATACGGCGGTTTAAGGGCTATTATATCATAACCCCAATCGAGGTGCTCCCCATGGCCAAGGCCAAAAAGAAAGCGGCGAAGAAGCCGGCTCGCAAGACCGGCAAGAAGAAGACAATCACAACGCGAAAGGCGGGCGCAAAGCGAAAGCCGGCGGCCGCCGCGCGCGGCAAGAGCACCAAGAAGGCCGTTAAGAAATCTTCATCGCGCAAGGCGCCCACCGGAGTTCAGCTCGGCGTCTCGGTGGACCTCGATAACCGTCTTCGGGATTTGG
>CAMDOZ010000065.1 GCA_945903705.1 Fidelibacterota bacterium
ACCAAGCCGCTCTCGTTCCAGCGTCTGATCCTGACGCTCCACGACTATTGGAGCGACCAGGGCTGCGTCATCCTCCAGCCCTATGACATGGAGATGGGCGCGGGCACCTTCCATCCGGCGACGACCTTGCGTGCGCTTGGGCCTGAGTCATGGAATGCGGCCTATGTGCAGCCGTCGCGGCGTCCCACCGACGGTCGCTATGGCGAGAACCCGAACCGCCTCCAGCACTATTATCAGTACCAAGTGATCCTGAAGCCTTCGCCGGCCGATCCGCAGGCGCTTTATCTCAAAAGCCTGGAAGCCATCGGCATCGACGTCATGGCGCACGACATCCGTTTCGTCGAAGACGACTGGGAAAGCCCGACGCTCGGCGCCTGGGGTCTCGGCTGGGAAGTCTGGTGCGACGGCATGGAGATCACCCAGTTCACCTACTTCCAACAGGTGGGCGGGCTCGAGTGCGACCCCGTCGCCGTCGAACTCACCTACGGCCTCGAGCGGCTCGCCATGTATGTGTACGGCGTCGAGAACGTCTACGATCTCCCGTTCAACGACCGCGGTGTCAAATACGGCGATATCTTCAAGCGCGCCGAGATCGAATACTCCGCGCACAATTTCGAATTCGCCAACACCGACATCCTCTTCAAGCGCTTCACCGACTGCGAGAACGAGTGCCAGGCGCTCCTTTCGCACCGTCTTGCGCTGCCGGCCTACGATCAGTGCATCAAGGCCTCGCACACCTTCAATCTCCTGGATGCGCGCGGCGTCATCAGTGTGACCGAGCGCGCCGCCTACATCGCCCGCGTGCGCGCGCTTGCCAAAGCGTGCTGCGAGATGTGGCTCCAGCCTACAAATGCGCGGTAATCGTCATGGCTGAACTTCTTCTCGAAATCTTCTCCGAGGAAATCCCCGCGCGCATGCAGGCGCGTGCGGCCGAGGACCTCGCACGTCTTGTTGGCGATAGTTTGAAAGCCGCCGGCCTCGAGGCCAAGGCGCTGAAGAGCTTCGGCGGCCCGCGCCGCCTCACGCTCATCGCCGACGGTCTTCCCAAGGCGCAGTCCGATACGACGGAAGAGCGCAAAGGTCCGCAAGTCGGCGCGCCCGACCAGGCGCTGCAAGGCTTCATGAAAGCGGCCGGCCTTACGTCCATCGACCAGGCCGAAATCCGCGAGCTGCCCAAGGGCAAGTTCTATTTCTCCGTCGCCACCAAGAAGGGCCGGCCCACCGACGTCGTGGTGAAGGAAATCGTGGAAGCCGCGATGGCGCAGCTGCCGTGGCCCAAGTCCATGCGCTGGGCCAAGAACCCGGTCCGCTGGGTACGTCCTCTGCACAGCATCATCTGTCTCTTGGACGGCAAGATCGTGCCTGTGACCTTTGCCGGCCTGACGGCGGGCGATAAGACTGTCGGTCACCGCTTCCTTGCGCCCGCATCGTTCGCGGTGAAGAACGCCGCCGACTATGTCGCCAAGCTGCGAAAGGCGAACGTCGTCGTTGACCCCGCGGAACGCGAAGCGACTATCAAGCGCGATCTCGACAAGATCGCGGCGGCCGCGGGTCTCACCGTCCGCATCGATCCTGGGCTTCTCC
Organism: Fidelibacterota bacterium; assembly: GCA_945903705.1. GTDB lineage: Bacteria > Pseudomonadota > Alphaproteobacteria > Rhodospirillales > Rhodospirillaceae > SHVO01. Next base: position 1,585 of record CAMDOZ010000065.1, read on the forward strand.
AGGAAGTCATCGGCCTGGTTGAGTGGCCGGTGCCGCTGCTCGGCACGATTCCGGCGGCGTTCATGGACGTGCCCGCCGAAGTCATGACCTCGGCCATGCGCAAGCACCAGAAGTATTTCGCGCTCTCGACCAAGACCGGCGAGTTCGCCAACCGCTTCGGCGTCATCGCCAACATGGTCGCCAAGGAGAACGGTAAGGCGATCATCGCCGGCAACGAGCGCGTTCTCAGCGCGCGCCTCTCCGACGCCAAGTTCTTCTGGGATCAGGACCGCGAGCAGCCGCTCGCCACGCGCGTCGAAAAACTCCAAGAGCGCGTGTTCCAGGCGTCTCTCGGCACCGTGTACGAAAAGGTGCGGCGTCTCGCAAAACTCGTGGGCCCTCTCGCGGACCTCATCCCGAACGCGGACAAAGCGCAGGCCGAGCGTGCGGCGTTTCTCTGCAAGGCGGATCTCTCGACCGGCATGGTCGGTGAGTTCCCCGACCTCCAAGGCATCATGGGCCGTTACTACGCCCTCCACGACAAGGAGCCGGCGGCCGTCGCCGACGCCATCGCCGAACACTATTCACCGCAAGGCCCGGGCGACGCCTGTCCCTCGAAGCCCCTGAGCATTGCGGTCTCGCTGGCCGACAAGTTCGACAGTCTCGTCGGCTTCTTCGCCATCAACGAAAAGCCCACGGGGTCCAAAGACCCCTATGCGCTGCGGCGCGCGGCCCTCGGCGTCATCCGCATCATTCTCGAAAACAAGCTGCGCCTGCCGCTGCGCGACGCCATTGCCAGCGCGCTCAATGGCTACGCCGCGATAAAAACCGACACTAAGAAAGTGACGGAGGAGGTCCTCGACTTCTTCGCCGACCGCCTCAAGGTGCACCTGCGCGAAAAAGGTGTGCGCCACGACTATGTGACCGCGGTCTTCGCCCTCGGCACGGAAGACGATCTCGTGCGCCTCATCGCGCGGGTTGATGCGCTGAGCGGTTTCTTGAACACCGACGACGGTGCCAATCTATTGGTCGCTTATCGCCGTGCCGCGAACATCCTCAACATCGAGGAGAAGAAGGATAACGCAAGCTACAATGATACTGCGGGCGAGTTTGGCGCACCAGAAGCAGATCTATTGCTTGATGCTCTTGGAATTTGCGGTACCGAGTCCGACGCAGCGCTTGTTAAGGAAGATTTTGTTGCAGCAATGTCGGCTCTCGCAAGGTTGCGTATTCCCCTGGATACCTTTTTCGAAAAAGTGCGGGTAAATGCCGATGATCCCGTGCATCGTGCTGCGCGACTCTTTTTGCTGTCCCGCATCGTTGCAGCGATGAATCGCGTCGCGGACTTCTCCAAGATTGAGGGTTAGATTTTTCGGTCATCCTGGGGCTTGTCCCCAGGATCCAGGGTTGCCATCACTCATGCATGCGGTGACCTTGGTGTCTGCGGCATGATACGGCCCAAGCAACCCTGGACCCTGGGCCTTCGCCCAGGGTGACGTCGGAGCAAGTGACGAACCCCGTGCACCCATCTGAAACCTTCGACTTCGTCATCGTCGGCGCCGGCACGGCCGGCTGCGTTCTCGCCAACCGTCTGTCCGCCAATCCGAAGGCGCGCGTCCTCCTCATCGAAGCGGGCGGCCAGGACGATTACATCTGGGTGCGCATCCCCGTCGGATATCTGTATTGCATGGGCAATCCGCGCACCGATTGGTGCTTCCGCACCGAGGGCCAGAGGTGGCTCGGCGGCAAGGCCCTGAACTATCCCCGCGGCCGCGTGCTCGGCGGCTGCTCCTCCATCAACGGCATGATCTATGTGCGCGGCCAGCGCGCCGACTACGATCACTGGCGCCAGCTCGGCAACGTCGGCTGGGGCGCCGACGACGTGATCCACCACTTCCATAAGCTCGAGGACTTTGCTGCCGGCGATCTTGGAATTCACGGCGAAGGCGGCGAAGTGCGCATCGAAAAGCAGCGCCTGCATTGGCCGATCCTGGACGCCATCGCCGATGCTGCCGCTACTGCGGGCATCCCAAAGCGTTCCAGTCTCACCACCAGCGACGCCGACGGCGTCGGCTATTTCAGCGTCACGCAGCGGCGCGGGTTGCGTTGGAGTGCCGCCACGGCCTTCCTCCGTCCGGCGTTGAAGCGTCCTAACCTGACGGTCGCCACCAAGGCGGTCGCGCAGCGAATCCTCTTCGAGGGGCAACGCGCCGTCGGCGTCGAATACGACCAGGACGGCGTGCTCAAGACGGCGCGCGCCAACGCTTGCGTGATTCTTGCCGCGGGCGCGATCGGCTCGCCGCATCTGCTCGAGGTGTCGGGCGTAGGCGATGCGAACCGGCTCAAGGCGCTGCACATCCCCGTCGTTCACCATGCTCCCGGCGTCGGCGAGAACCTCCAGGACCACTTGCAGCTTCGCTGCATCTTTAAAATCCGGGGTGCTGCGACCCTCAATGAGCGGGTCCGCACCCTCTTCGGCAAGGCCCGCATCGGTCTGGAATATGCGCTCTTTCGCTCCGGACCCATGTCCATGGCGCCCAGCCAGCTCGGCCTGTTCGCGCGCTCTGACGCCTCGGTCGAAACGCCGGACATCGAGTTTCACATCCAGCCCCTGAGCCTCGATCGCTTCGGCGAGCCGCTGCACGCCTTTCCGGCCTTCACCATCGCGCCCTGTTACTTGCGGCCCCGCAGCCGGGGCTCCGTGCATCTCACCGGCCCGGACGTGGGCCAGGCCCCGAAGATCGATCCCAACTATCTCTCCGATCCCCACGATCGCCTCGTTGCGGCGAACGCGCTACGGCTGACGCGCCGCATCGTGGCCCAGGAGCCCCTCCGCCGGTACGCGCCGGTGGAATACGTCCCAGGCTTCCATTTCCACACGGACGAGGAGCTTGCCCAGGCGGCAGGGCAGGTGGGCTCCACCATTTTCCACCCCATCGGTACGGCCCGTATGGGCCAGGACGCCGGGGCCGTGGTCGATGAGCGCCTGCGGGTGCATGGCCTCGAGGGCCTCAGGGTCATCGACGCCTCGGTCATGCCCACCATCACCTCCGGCAATACCAATGCCCCCGTCATGGTGATTGCCGCCAAGGGGGCCGCCATGGCCCTTGAAGACTCAGGGTTTTAAAGCTCAGCTTACAAAACTCCCGCTTTCCGGGACCCTTTTTAGCTCTTCTGCGTTGTAAGCGGCAGTCGCAAAGGCTATTCAAGCTAGTCTTTCGCGCTTTCTTAAAGCCGAGCTTACGGAGCTTACAAAATGCGGGATAACGCCCTCGAGCGCGCCATCACTGAAGCGGGCGGGGTCACGGCCCTGGCCCGGGCGATCAGCGTTACCCCCCAAGCCATCAGCCAATGGGATCGGGTGCCGGCAGAACGGGCGATCGCGGTGGAGCAGGCGACCAAGGGCAAAGTCACGCGCCAGGAACTGCGTCCCGATGTGTTCGGCGCCGGCGAGAGCAAACCCGGCGGCGAAGGCCGCCATTCTATTGAATCGGGCGCCTTCGCGCCCGTGGCCGTCGCTCCTGTCCCAACACCCACGATCCACTCGGGCCAATGGGTCTACGCTTTCGGCGTTCGCACGGAAGGCAACGCGCGCATGAAGAACCTTCTCGGCGGGAAGGGCGCGAACCTCGCCGAGATGAGCTCCATTGGAATCCCGGTGCCGCCGGGCTTCACCATCTCCACCGAAGTCTGCACCACCTATTATCAGAACGGAAAATCCTATCCCTCGGACCTGCAAAGCCAGGTCGCCCGCGCCGTCGCCGGCATCGAAAACCAGATCGGCGCCAAGTTCGGCGACGTGACCCACCCACTCTTGGTCTCCGTGCGCTCCGGCGCCCGCGCCTCCATGCCCGGCATGATGGATACGATCCTGAACCTCGGCCTCAACGACGAGACGGTGGAAGGCCTCGCGAAAGAAGCGAAGGACCCGCGCTTCGCCTACGACAGCTACCGCCGCTTCATCCAGATGTACGCGGGCGTCGTGCTCGGCGTGGACTCCTACGACTTTGAGCACATCCTCGATATCGCCAAGGAAGACAAAGGCGTCACCCTCGACACCGATCTCAACGCCGACGATCTCAGGGCCCTCGTCGTTGCTTACAAGGAAAAGGTCCTCGAGGAAGTGGGCGAACCGTTCCCGCAGGACGTCCACCAGCAGCTCTGGGGCGCCATCGGCGCCGTGTTCTCGAGCTGGATGAACCAGCGCGCAATCACGTACCGCAAGCTCCACGACATCCCCGACACCTGGGGCACCGCCGTCAACGTGCAGTCCATGGTGTTCGGCAACATGGGCAAGGACTGCGCCACCGGCGTCTGCTTCAGCCGCGATCCTTCGACCGGCGCCAATGTGTTCTACGGCGAGTATCTGGTGAATGCCCAAGGCGAAGACGTGGTCGCCGGCATCCGAACGCCGCAGCAGATCACGCTCGCCGGCAAGACGGCGCAAAGCTCGACATTGCCGTCCATGGAAGAAGAGATGCCGGCTCTCTATCGCCAGCTCGTGGATGTGCGCGACAAGCTCGAGCGCCACTACACCGACATGCAGGACATGGAATTCACCATCCAGAAAGGCAAGCTCTGGATGCTCCAGACCCGCAACGGCAAGCGCACAGCGGCCGCCGGTTTCAAGATCGCCGTCGATATGGCGCGCGAAGGCCTCATCAGCGAAGAAGAAGCCGTGCGCCGCATCGATCCGAACCAACTCGATCAGCTTTTGCACCCGACGTTGGACCCCAAGGCGCCGCGCCAATTGCTTGCGCGCGGCCTACCGGCGTCGCCGGGCGCGGCCTCGGGCAAGATCGTCTTCAACGCCGAGGATGCCGAGGATTGGGTGAAGCGCGGCGAGAAGGTCATTCTCGTGCGCCGTGAGACGTCGCCAGAGGACATCGGCGGCATGCACGTCAGCCAAGGCATCCTCACCACCCGCGGCGGCATGACCAGCCACGCGGCCGTGGTCGCCCGCGGCATGGGCACGCCTTGCGTTTCCGGCGCGGGCGAGCTGCAGGTGGACGTCAACGCAAAGACGATGCGTATCAGAGACAAGATCCTGCTCGAAGGTGACGTCATCACCCTCGACGGATCGACCGGCGAAGTCTTCCTCGGCAAGGTCGCCACTGTCCGACCTGAGCTGACGGGAGACTTCGCCACCCTCATGGGCTGGGTCGACGGCATTCGCCGCCTGAAAGTGCGCGCCAATGCCGAAACGCCGCTCGACGCCGAGACCGCGCGCAAGTTCGGCGCGGAAGGCATCGGTCTCTGCCGCACCGAACATATGTTCTTCGACGCTCAGCGTATCCTCACCGTGCGCCAGATGATCCTCGCGAAAGACGCGGGCGGCCGCAAAGCGGCGCTCGACAAGCTGCTGCCGCACCAGCGCGGCGACTTCGTCAAGCTCTTCACCATCATGGAAGGCCTGCCGGTCACCATCCGGCTTCTCGACCCGCCGCTGCACGAATTCCTCCCGCACACCGACGCCGAGATCGCGGAGGTCGCCGTTGGGGCAGGGGTCTCGGAAGACTCCGTGCGCGAAGTGCTCGCCCGTCTCCACGAAACCAACCCCATGCTCGGCCACCGCGGCGTCCGTCTGGGCGTCTCGCACCCGGAGATCTACGCCATGCAGGCGCGGGCCATCTTCGAGGCCGCGGTGCAGGTCGCGCAGGCGGGCAAGAAGGTGATTCCGGAAGTCATGATCCCTCTTGTCGGGACTCAGGCCGAATTCGACATGATGAAGAAGATCGTCGACGACATCGCCAAGGACATTTTCGGCAAGGCTGGTATTTCCATCGACTACACCGTGGGCACCATGATCGAGCTGCCGCGCGCCGCCTTGCGTGCGGGCGACATCGCCCAGACCGCCGAATTTTTCTCCTTCGGCACCAACGATCTCACCCAGACCGCGCTTGGGCTTTCGCGCGACGACTGCGCGACCCTGATTGAGCTCTACAAGGCCAAAGGCATCTATGAGAAGGATCCCTTCGCCAGCCTGGACCAAGAAGGCGTCGGCGAGTTGATCACCATTGCGGCAGAACGCGGCCGCGCGACGCGGCCTGCCCTGAAACTGGGCATCTGCGGCGAACACGGCGGTGATCCGGACTCCATCGCGTTCTTCCATCGCGTAGGCCTGGATTACGTCTCCTGCTCGCCCTATCGTGTGCCCGTCGCGCGATTGGCCGCGGCCCAGGCTGTGCTGATGGATGCAAGCGGTGATCGCGTCCTGCGCGCCGCCGAGTAAGTCTCACGGAGAGGGGAGGAACTATGCTGACGATGTGGTTGTGTTTCGATAAGCCGAATTCTCTGGACCTGCGCATGAAGACGCGGCCCGAGCACCTCGGCTGGATCGAAAGTGCCGTAAAGAACTTCAAATTCGCGGGACCGATGCTGAGCGACGACGGTCAGACGCTCAAAGGCTCCTGCATCATCGCCGAGTTCGACAGTCTCGAGCAGTCGCGCGAAGTGCAGGCGCAAGATCCCTATCAGAAAGCCGGCCTCTTCGAAAAAGTGGTCGTCTGCCCGACGAAACAGATGTTTCCAAAGGTCTGATTATTAAACTCTGTCATGCCCCGGCTTGACCGGGGCATCCATTCCTCATCCGCAAAGGCTTGCGAGTGTTGCGCCATGGATCGCCCGGCTGAACCGGGCGATGACATCGTGTCGTGATTCACAAAATCCGGCTATGCCACAGGAGCGACATCGTCGCGGCCGCGATCGCGAGCAGCGCCGCGGCGGCCGCGAAGAACGATGAGATTTCGGTTTCCTGGCGCTCCATCACCAACTGCGTATTGAGCGACTTGTAGACCTCGTTCAGATCGGCGCCGGAACCGGCCGAGAAATATTTGCCCTTGGTCACGTCGGCGATGGTCTTCAGCGTCTCCTCGTCGAACTGCATGCCGCCCCAGCGTCCGCCGCCCTGGGCGCCAAGTCCGACGGTGTAGATCCGCACGCCGCGATCGGCCGCCATGCGGGCACTCTCGATGGGATCGGGGCCCACCGTCGCCCGGCCGTCCGTCAACAGAATGATCGTCGCGTTTTGGTAGGAACCCGGCGGCACCGGCGTGAACGCCGGCACGGGCGACTGTGAGAGGTCCAGCGACTTGCCCTGGCCTTCACGTTCCCGTCCAAAGTCGGATTCGCTGAAGCGAGGATCAAACGCGGCGTCCGGAAAAATCGTTTGCAGCGAAACCAGGATGCCACTGCCGATCGCGGTGCCGCGGAAGGTGCGGAACCGGTCGATTGCCGCGATCGTCTCCTCGCGGTTGAGCGTCGGGGTTTGGACGAGCGCTGCCGCGCCCGCAAAAGCGACGACGGCGATCTGTGTCGTGCTCGGTTGTTCCTTGATGAACTGCTTGGCGGCGTTTTGGGCCGCGACCAGGCGGTTGGGCTCGACATCGTCGGCCCTCATGCTCCCGGACACGTCCATCGCCAGGATGACCATGGCTCGTTGCGAGGGTAGCGTGACCATCGCCGCCGGTTTGGCGACGGCGGCCAGCATCAGGACGATGGCGGTCAGAAGGAGGGCTGCTGGCAAGTGCCGGCGCACGGTCGACCCGGGTCCCAAGGCTTCCTTGACCATGCCGATGTCGGCATAGCGCAGCGCCATCTTCTTTTTGCGGGAGAGCACGTAAAAATACAGCGCGACCAGAGCGGGCGCGGCCAGGAGCAGCAAGAGCAGCAGGGGAGAAAGGAATTTCATCGCCGCGCTTCCAGGTAGTCTCTGCCTGGGCAAGGCTAGGCCTTTTGCGCGTGTCCGCGAAGGGGGAGATTCCGTTCTCTACCCAGCCTCATCGATTTTTTCATATTGGGCGTCGAACAGCGCCGGCGGCAGCCGGTAGGTTGTGGCGCCCTCCCGCACCAGCCAGTCGCCCTTGTAAACCTTGTCGCGCACCCCGCCGATGGCGAACCGCCCGTCGGCCAGCAGCACGGCCTCAAGCCACTCGGGCCATTCGGCGCGCGGCTGGCCGCTCCGCTGGAACGCTCGAATCTCGATCGGTCTCTTTCGGTAACGGGTCGCCATTCCCCTTGCGCTCCCGACAGTCTGCTCTCGGCTGCTATTGCTCTTGCGGCAACTGCATCCAGTCCGGTTTCCTGGGGGTAATGCGGGCATTTCCCGCCGTCAAGCTGCCCCCGTCTTTCCAGGCCTCGAGGCGAACCAGGGCTAGCCCATGGGCCCCGGCAACGCTTTTCATTTCCCCCGCGTCGCGCCCGTCCACAGTTAACGCATCGCCCGGCGCAGGCGTTGCACCGTCGATGGCCACCGGCATCAGGCGCTTCTTAATGAGCGCACGGTAGTGGGTGCGGGCCGTCAGTTCCTGACCGATGTAGCAGCCTTTCTGGAAGTCCACGCCCCGCAGTTCCTCGAACCCGTTTTCCAGCAAAAGCGCCTTGTCGACGTCCATGTCGCGGCTGCCGTCCGGCAGGCCCAGGGCGATCCGGTGGGCGTCGTAAACCTCGGGCGCCGCAGCCGTGAGGGGTAACCCCTCCATCTGCTCCGGCCGCAAAGCAAAGCGGACGCCGGCGCCCGCGAGGCGCGGATCGGTATAGAGGACGCCGTCGCCGCGCTCTTTGACGGTGCCAAGGACGTCGGCCGTTTCCAGGGCCGCAGGTGCGCCGTCACCCCACGCCGCCCCGACGACCAAGGTATCAAGCGGTGCGAGCGTGACTTTGGCGCGGAGCTTGTACCGGCCAAGGCGCGTCACCAGGTCGTCGCGCCGCGCGCGCTCGCAGTCCAACAGGACCATGTCCCGATGCGGCACCACAAAGAACTCGTGCAGGAACTTGCCCTGGGCGGTCAGGAACGCCGCCCACATGGCCCGGCCCGCTTCTACATGGCGCATGTCGTTCGAGATCATGCCCTGCAGGAACGCCGCTCGATCCTCGCCGCCGACGGCAACCAGCGCGCGATGGGGCAGGGCCGTGAAAAATGCCATGGAAGTCTCCTAAGGCCCCTATTTAGCACCGTTCGAGCTTGCTGCAAGCCACGCGCGGGTCGGCTATAACGCGCCCTATGCAATATGTCTTTGTCGACGACTCGCCCCTTCAATACGACGGCTATACCAACCTGCGCCGCGCCATCGGCGGGGCGGAGAAGGCCGTGGGCGGCCTGGCGTCGGCCCTGGCCGAACGCGGCCACGAGGTCAAAGTCATCAACCGCACCACCTACGCCCATATGGCCGACGGCGCTTATTACACGCCCTTCGGCGACAGTTGGGCGCCCAAGGCCGCCAACGTGGTCATCGCCATGCGCAAGCCCGCGCTGCTCGGTCATCTGCGCACCGTCAAACATCGTCTGCTCTGGGTGACGGGCGTGCCCGACTACCTCGCCGCTGAGGCCAACGCGCCCTTGTGGGAGTCTTTCAATCCCGGACTCATCTTTCTCTCCGATCTGCAGCGGCGCTCCTACAAGGGCAAGCTCAAGAGCCTGGTGGTGACGCCCGGCATCCGCTCGGCCTACTTCGAGCTCCCGATTGTCCACGAGCCCGATCCGCACGAAGAAGCGCTCAACCCCGAGCTCTACGCCGCACGCCAGGCCGTGCTGGCCGCCATGCCCTCCGGGCCGCCCGGCCCCAATGCCATCGTGACGTCGCACCCGCTGCATGGCCTTTCATGGCTCATCGATCTCTGGACGACGCGCATTCATCCGGCGATGCCGGCCGCACGGCTTTCCATTTTCTCGGCCAGTCTCGGAAAGGCCCAGCGCGGCGAGGAGATCGCCGAAGACTTGGCGCCCGTTTTCGCGCAAGTGCAGGCCGCCGCCGACAAGAATGTCGCCATCGCCGAACCTATTTCCGACGACGGAATGGCGGCGGTATACCGCACCGCGCGCGTGCATCTCTATCCGGGTCACCAGCAGGACTTCGCCTGCTGGACATTGGGTGAGTCGCAAACGGCGGGCTTGCCCGCGGTCGCCCGCGCGCTCGGCGGGACGGCGGAACGCATCGCCAACGGGCAGACCGGCTATATCGTCCCCGACGCGGACGCCTTCGCCAATGTCGCGCTTCAGATTCTCGGCAACGACGGCGTCTATACCTCGCTCAGTGAAGAGGCGAGCCAGATCACCCGCCGGCGCACCTGGCAGGCGGCGGCTGAAGAACTCGACACCTTCGTCGCGACGTTGGCGCCGGGCGCGTGAAGATCCTCTTCATCACCAACACCCGCATCGGCGACGCGATCCTGTCGTCCGGTGTACTCCGCCACCTGGTCGACACCTATCCCGACGCGCGCTTCACCATCGTCTGTGGACGCCTACCGCAGACCTTGTTCGCGGCCACGCCGCGCCTCGAGCGCGTCATTCCTCTCAAGAAGCGGCGCTTCGACCTGCATTGGTGGGACCTGTGGCGCGAGGTGAGGGGTACGCGCTGGGATTTGGTCGTCGACCTGCGGCGCTCTTTCCTCTCGTATTTTCTCAAGGCCCGCGCGCGTCATGTCATCGGCCCCGCCGACGATTCCGTGCACAGGGTTCAGCATCTCTCCTCGGTCCTGAAGCTCGAACGCCCCGCCGCGCCCTATATATATGTGGCGCCCCGTCATGAGGACGCCGCGCGCCGGCTGATCCCGCCAGGATCCCCGGTGCTGGCCATCGCGCCCGTCGCAGCGGCGGCGCATAAGACCTGGGCGCCGGAACGCTTCGCCGAACTCGTCCGCGCCCTCACGTCCGGACCTTGCGCGGGCGGGCGGATCGCATTTTTCGGCGGGCCGGGCGACGACGTCAAAGCTCAAACCCTCATCACGGCCTTCCCGGACGCGCTGAGAGTCTTCAGCGAACCCGACCTGCTCACCGTCGCCGCTGCTCTCAAGTGTTGCAGCGCCTTCATCGGCAACGATTCCGGCCTCAGCCATCTCGCGGCTGGCTTGGGTCTGCCGACGCTGGCGCTCTTCGGCCCCTCCGACCCGATCCGGTACGCGCCCTTCGGCGCTCACTACTTGCAAGCGCCGGATCGTGACATCGCGCGCCTCGACGTCGCGCAGGTTGCAGCGGCCGCGCGGCGGTTGTTTCCGTAACGTCTTGGCTTCGTGGCGCAGCTATGCAAAGTCTTCATCTAGCAGGGATGAGGTACCGGTGAAGATTTTTCACCTTATGAGTGGCGCGCCCTATGGGGGCGTCGAGCAGCAGGCCGAGCGGTTGACAGCCGTTCTGCAGCAGAACGGGGACGAGCAGCGCGTCATGCTCGCCGACAACCCTGCGCGAGCGGAACGCTTCGCCGCCTCCGGCGCCATCACCATCGAGATGCAGTTCCCCAGCCGCTTCGCCTTTCTCGATCGTCGCCGCATCAACGGCGTGATCAAGCGCTTCGAGCCCGATATCGTCATTTCCTGGACGCCGGATGTCGCGCCGCTGGTGGAGAAGGGCGGCTTCGTGCACATGGGCCGTATCGGCTCCAGCTACGATGGCGGCGCGATCGCCAAGTGCGATCATCTTCTCGCCTCGACCCAGGCGCGCGCCGACATCGCCGTCAACGCCGGCTGGCCTGCGACCCGCGTCCATGTGTTGCCGCATCTTCCCTTCGCGCGGGCCGGCAAACCGGCCGTGCCTCCCATGAGCCGCAAGAAACTTTACACACCGCCCACCGCGCGCCTTGTCGTCACGGCGCTGCGCCTCGTCCGCAACAACGGACTCGAGACCCTGCTCGACGCCATCGCGCGTCTGTCGGGCTACTACCTCTGGATCGCCGGCGACGGCCCCGACCGCGCCTATCTCGAAGCGCAGGCCCACGAGAAGGGCGTAAAGCCGCGTGTGCGGTTCCTCGGCTGGCAGGACGATCTTGCGCCCTACGTCGCCGCCAGCGAAGCCTTCGTTTACCCCGCGCGCCAGGACGACGGCACCGACGCCATCGTCGAAGCCTGGGGCGCCGGCGCGACCGTCATTTCCGCCGACAGCTTAGGCCCCGGTCTTCTGGTGAAGAACGGTGAAAACGGCGTCCTCGTGCCCGTCGACGACGCGGTGAGCATGGCGGAGGCTATCAAGCGCCTCTGCCAGGACCGCGATCAGGCGAAAAAACTGAGCGACGCGGGTCGCGCGGTATTTTCAGAATCCTACACCGAGGACAAGATCGCTCAGCGCTATCTCGACCTTTTCAAGACGCTCGCGACACCTGCGGCGCCCATGACGGTCACCTGAGGCCGCGCCGTGAAGGACACCTTCGATTTTATCATTGCGGGTGGAACGCTCCTGCTTCCGGGCGGACCCGTTGAGACCGACGTCGGCGTCCGGGCCGGCCGCACCGCCGCGATCGGGAATTTGGGGGCTGCCTCGGCGGCGCAGCGTTACGACGCCAAAGGCCTCACCGTCATGCCCGGTGTCATCGACGAGCAGGTGCATTTCCGCGAACCCGGCCCGACGCACAAAGAAGATCTCGAATCCGGAACGCGCGGCGCGGTGCTGGGCGGCGTGACGTGCCTCTTCGAGATGCCCAACACCGATCCGCCGACCACCACCGAAGCGGCGATCAACGACAAGATCAAGCGCGCCACGGGCCGCGCCTGGACCGATTTCGCCTTCTATGTCGGCGCGTCGCCTGAAAACGCCGAACAACTTGGCACCCTCGAGCGCCTTCCCGGCGTCTGCGGCATCAAGATGTTCATGGGGTCCTCCACCGGATCGCTTCTCGTGGCCGACGATGCGAACGTCGCGCGTGTGCTCGCCTCCGGCACGCGGCGCGTCACCGTCCATAGCGAAGACGACATGCGCCTCACCGAGCGCGCCGGCATGGTGAAGGACGGCGCCGACGTGTCCATGCACCCCGAGTGGCGCGACGTCGAGACCGCCCTGCGCTGCACCCAAAGATTGCTATCCCTCGCGCGCGCCGCGCGCCGGCGCGTCCACGTGCTGCATGTCACGACGGCCGAGGAAATGGACTTCCTCGCCCAGCATAAAGATATCGCCACCGTCGAAGTGCTGCCGCAGCATCTCACCCTCGCGGCGCCCGAGTGCTATCAGCGGCTCGGCACCTTCGCCCAGATGAACCCGCCCATCCGCGAGGCGCGCCATCGCGACGCCCTGTGGAAGGCGATTACCGCCGGCATCGTCGATTGTGTCGGCTCCGACCACGCGCCCCATACCCGCGAAGAAAAAGCGCGGCCCTATCCGCGCAGCCCCTCGGGTCTTACGGGCGTGCAGACCCTGCTGCCCCTCATGCTCAATCACGTGGCGGAAGGGCGTCTCACGCTCCAGCGCCTGGTGGATCTCACCAGCGCCGGCCCCGCGCGCATCTTCGGCATCGCCAATAAAGGGCGCATCGCCGTCGGCTATGACGCCGACTTCACCCTCGTGGATTTGAAAGCCAAGCGCACCATCACCAACGACTGGATCGCCAGCAAATCGGGCTGGACGGCATTCGACGGTATGGGCGTCACCGGCTGGCCCAAGGCGACCATCGTGCGCGGCCACGTGGTGATGCGCGACGATCAGCTGATCGAAAAAGGCATCGGCGCGCCGGTGCGATTCCAAGAGACGCTTTGAAGATTTCTGTCGGGGTGGACGGTAAGATGCCAGTTCGAATCCCCTATGGCACGGCATAACAGTAGTGCGAACCGACCAAGTACGTACTGTTACGCAGGCGGTTTTTGACCTGCGTCAAACCGCTTCTCCCTCCGCGTCCTATGCTCCGGCCCTCCCACCCTTTCGGGGAAAAGGCCGATGGCAAAAGTGCTTCTTATTGAAGACGACCGGTACATGGCCGCGACGGTCGAGAAGATGCTTTCTCAGGCCGGCTACGAGGTCACCCGCGTTGAGAACGGCGTGTCGGGTCTGGAATCCTTTGCCGCGTTTCAGCCGGATATCGTCATCACCGATATCGTGATGCCCGATCAGGATGGTCTTGAAACCATCGCCGGCCTTTTGAAGCTGACGCCGGATTTTCCCATCCTCGCCGTCTCCGGCGGCGGCCGGACAGGGCATACCGGATTTCTTGCAGCGGCCAGAAAAGCGGGCGCGGTCGAGGTTCTCGCCAAGCCCTTTCGGCTTGACGCGCTTCTGTCGGCGGTGGCGCGCTGCCTCAGCCGCGGCAAGGTTGCTCAACGGAGCGCGTGCGGCTAACTGTCGCGCCGCGAGATACGCGCATGCCGTGTCTTCACACCGTGCGCCACATCAAACGGTCGCAGAAAACACGGCCGACCTTTCCAAACAATCGCCGCATTTTGCAACTTTAATGGCATCGCTGGGGTTCACAGGAAGGAACACCGATGCAGACATTTAGACCTACCCTCTTCGCTACAGCTTTCGCCGTCGGCGCGCTCGGCCTCGGCGGCTGCGCGACCAAGGACTACGTCAACGAGAACGTCGCGGCTGTAGATTCCAAAGTGCAGGCCACGCAGAGCAAAGTGGACCAGCAGCAGGCTCAGTTGGGTAAGCTCGATCAGACCGCTCAGGATGCGCTCGCTCGCGCCACGGCCGCCGGCAAACTGGCCGAAGGCAAGTTCCTGTACTCCATGGTCTTGTCGGACGACTCAATCAAGTTCCCGGTGGACAGCTCCAAGCTCTCGCCGGAAGCCGAGGAACGTCTGATGGTCTTCGTGGAAAAACTGAAGACCGACAATCGCAACATTTACCTGGAGATCCAGGGCCACACGGATGCCACAGGACCGGACTCGCTCAACGAACGGCTGGGCGAGGAACGGGCCGAGGCCGTGCGCAAGTTCATGAACCAGCACGGTGTGCCCTTGAACCGCGTATCGACCATCTCCTATGGAAAAAACATTCCCGTGGCCGACAACAAGACCCGCGCCGGCAGATCTGAGAACCGCCGCGTCGTATTGATCGTGATGTCATAATACCAAGCGGGGCCGCGCCCGATCCGCGGGCCGGCCCCTCAACGTCCACGCAGACCTAAGAGATCAGACCAACGCCAATCGCTCGCGCCGATGGCGAAGCGCGTGCCGTCCGCCAGCGACAACAGCACGAGCCCTTGCACCCGCATGTTGCGGCAGGCTTCGGGCGCGAACGCCAACTCCCACATGATCGCCTCGCGGACGCCTGAGAGGCCCTTGCCGTCCTGAGCGCCCGACCGCACCCAGTCGCCGTTCCACAACATGACGGCCATGCCTGAACGGTTTGCGTCCACGACGGCGCGGCGCACGAGCGGGTCGCGCTGCAAGGCCCGTTGCAAGGTCCGCGCCGTGTCGCAGCCGCCGATCCCACCACCGCCTCCACCCCCATCATTGTCTGCGCTGACGGCCCCTGCGATCTGAGAGTCGCTCAGGACGTCGGACGTGTCGGGCAGTGGAGCAGGATCGGACATCTCTTCGGCGGCCTGTACCGGCGCGGGTTGCGGCTGCGGTGTCGGCGCGACAGCCACTTGCGGAACACCCGCATCAACCTGCGTCGCGTCTGGCGGCCCTGGCGGCCCTGGCGGCCCTGGCGGTTCGGCCGCGGGCTCGAGCTCCGCGTTTGCCTCGGCCTCCAGTTCGGGTTCGGGTTCGGGCGCATCCACGACATTGACCAGCATGGGTGACGGTTCGGAAGGCCGGGTGGGAGGTCCGACGTGCAGCCAGAGGAGGGCCGCGAGCACCATGAGGTGCGCGAAAATACTGAGCGGCAAGGCCAGGGAGAACTCGCGTTGGCGGCTCGGCACTCGGCCGGTGTCCAAGAGCGGGCTGCCTTTTCCGTTCATTGGCACAGAGAACCATGATCCCGCGGCAACAACGTGGCGAAATCGCCCGCCCTCGTGGAGCACACGCGCGCCGCTACCGCGCGACCAAATACCCGCAGGCCGCGTCCTTCGGATCGCGCAGCATGACGCGGTCGTAGAACGCGCTGGCTCGTTCGATCATCGGATTGATGTCCGAGCCCAGGATCAATCCCTTCTCCGCGAGTGACAGAGTCGCCGCCGCGTAAGCCTGAGCGTAGGCGTCGCGGGTGGGATAACGCTCTGCGACGGACCGGCGCGGATCGCTCACCGCCAGGCGGTCGTCCTCGGTGCGGGGGAAGGGGATGAAGCTGCCTTCACTCCGCGAAAGCCGGTCCGGCGCGCCTGTCGCGGCATTCTGCGGATTCCAGCCGACGTAGGTGCCCAGCGGAACCGAGAGGTCCGGCAGGCGGATGCCCGCCATCTCGAGGCCATCACCGTCCACCTGCGGAACCAGGACGCCGTAAGGGCGGCCCGCGCGCGGCGGCAGGACGTCGACGATGCCTTCCGTCAGAAAGCGCCCGCCGAAATCGAGCCGCGCCGGCTCGAACGCCCGCGACGGTGCGCGCGTGCCGGGAATCTTCGGATACTTTTCGAGGTAGCTCGCGACCGTCACCAGCGATTGCCCCGCGATCGTCGGAACCTCCGAGGCCGGCGGTTCGGTCCGCAGCGTGACCCATGCGTCGAGATGCAGAAGCAGCGAACGCAAGACCGGTCGGTAGTCGAGCGGGTTAATGCAGTGCGCGAGCTCCAGGCGCTCGCCGGCCGCTCCGCTCCGCTGTTGCGCGCCGGCGACGGCGTAAATGCGCGCGCGCGGATTTGGGGCGAGATCGGCCGCGGCACTGTTCGGCCCGCTTCCGGCGATCGTCGTGTGGGTGAGGGAGGCGGCTTGTGTCCAGTACTCGGTCGAACTGTTCACGTAGAAAAGGCGCGGCGCTGTGTTGCTGGCGTTGACGCGGTCGAGCACGCTGCGGTTCTCGTTCGTCACGCTGTCGGCCTGCGCGGCGGTCGCGAACGGATACCAGACGTTCGGATAGTCGACGCCCACGTCGGGCGCGGTCTCGCGCCCGCCCTGGCCGAAGCGATGATTGAACGGCCCCTTCGCCGCGCCGGCGACGTTCAGGAGCACGCCGTCGAAGGCGAGGCGTCCGCGCCCGTCGGTCGAGAGGCCGTAATAGACCATGGTCTGCAGCGCACGCGCGCCCTCGCCGTGGCCAAAGGCGATCACCGCGCGCGGCAGTTCGCCGCCGTTGGTCACCAGCGGATTGATCCCGCCATAGCGGTCGAAGCGCTCGAAGTGAAAGAAGAGGAGGGCATCACGGATGGCGGCGTAGCCGAGCCCCGCGATCCGCGGACCTTTGGCGATATAGCTCACGGTGTAGATCGAGCCCGGCTTGAAGCCGCCTTCGAGGGTGACCTGTGAGGGATCGTAGATCGCACGGCCGCCCAGCCTTCGTCCAAAATGCCAGCGCTCCCGCGGCACGACGGTGCGCGGGCTGGCGGCCGTCTCGCGCATGGTCATGACGGCCTCGGGATCGTCGGCGCGCGCCGGCTCGTATCCGATCGAGAGCGCCGACCCCGTGGCCCGCGCGGTCGTGGTGGGTTGCGTGACCGCGATTTCCGCGAGCACGCGGCCGAACAGCGGCTTCCCGCTTTCCAGCGCCAGGGGAAGATCGGCGCGCAAGCGCCCGTCGCCCGGCAGAACATCCCAGTTCCAGCCGATCCAAAGCAGGCTGTACCCCTGATCCATCAGAAAGCCGTTGCCCGCTTCGGCGCTGCTGACGGGCAGAAGCGCGTTGGTGGCGTCATTGAAGACACTGAGCATGGCAGGCCCCGCGGCCCCA
>CAMDOZ010000066.1 GCA_945903705.1 Fidelibacterota bacterium
CGGCCAAGGACCTTAGCAATCGCAACCTTCCGACCGAAGTTGCAAACCTCCTGGCCGCCCATGGAGTTGCGACCCGCAGCCTCATTCTGGAGATCACCGAGAGCGCCGTGATGCAGGATCCCGGCCACGCCCTCGAGGTCATGAAACACCTGAACGAAATGGGAGTCACTCTCTCGATCGATGACTACGGCACGGGTTATTCTTCCATGGCCTACCTGCGCAGCCTCCCGGTGCAAGAGATCAAGATCGACAAGTCGTTCGTCCTGAAGCTGGCGAGCAGCCGCAGCGACGAGATCCTGGTGCGTTCAACCATCGACCTCGGGCACAATCTTGGACTCAAGGTGACTGCGGAAGGCGTTGAGGACGTTTCCTCGATTGAGATTCTGAGAGCTTACGGCTGTGAAACGGCCCAGGGTTACTTCGTGAGCAAACCATTGCCTGCGGAGGAGTTCACGCGCTTCTATCTGACCTCGCGTTGGTCGCAAAACCCGGCTGAGGCCAGGGCTATCGCGGCGGCGGGGGAATAAGGACCTCGGGAAAGGGTCCGGCTGGGAGGAGAGGGTACTTAGGGACAATGCGTCGCGGCGTCGTCGTCTCCCTATTGATCTTGGGCGCGCTTCAGGCTGACCGCGCGCAGGCGGCCGACGGCTCTACTTTGCCGTCGTGGCTCGACCTCGACGTCAAGGGCCTGGTCGACGCGAGACTGGCACTTACCTCCGAAACATTGAGCTGGGAGGAAGGCGGTCTTGGCAAGGTGCGTTGGGGCTCGTCGGACGGCAAGGCGGGCGTCGTCGCGCGCCCCGAGGGCGCGTTGGTCGTTCAGCCTCGGTTCGGCTTCGATTGGTCGGGCTTTGTCCACCTGCAGGCCACCAGCCAGCAGCGGCCCGCCGTCGATATTGTCGAAGCCTATCTTGCCTATGACACGCCCCCGGCCTCGCAGTTCGGCCTCCAGGTAAAGGGCGGGGTTTTCTTCCCGCACATCTCGGTCGAGAACACCGGCCTCGCGTGGACGAGCCCCTATACAATCACGTCGTCGGCCATCAATACCTGGATTGGGGAGGAGCTGAGGACGATTGGCGGCGAGGTCACCGGCACGTGGCGCCCGACTGCGGCGCTCGAACTCGGAGCGACGGGCTCGATCTACTACTTCAACGACCCGACGGGGACGCTCCTCGCTTGGCGCGGCTGGACGCTTTCCGACCGTGAAGCCGGTCTGTTCGACAGGCTGCGGGTTGCGGAGGTGCGCATCATCCGGCCCGGCAACCAACTCGACGAGCAAGCGCTCACGGAGGAGCCGTTCCACGAGATCGACGCCAAGCAGGGCTATTACGCAGGCGCCCACGCGGCACACGACGACTACGGCCGCCTTCAAATTCTCTGGTACCACAACAACGGCGATGACCGGGAACTCAAACACGCACAGTGGGCCTGGCGGACGAAGTTTTGGAGCGCCGGGTACACCTCGCCAACCTTGGCCGGCGTTACGTTCCTAGCGCAGGGCATGGACGGCTCGACGACGGTCATCACCCGCTCCGCGCCACGGGGTCCCTTTGTCGACACCCGCTTCTGGTCCCTCTATGGCCTCGTCAGCAAAGACTGGAATCGTCACCGCGTCAGCCTGCGCCTGGAACGGTTCGGCGCCGACGACCGGGATACTTCGGCCGACGACAACTATGAGCGGGGGACCGGTATCACAGCAGCCTATGTCTTTCGTCCCACCGACCGCCAGCGGCTGACGCTGGAGGTTCTGCATGTCACGAGCGACCGGCCCGAGCGGATCTACTTTGGATTGCCGCGCCAAGCGCGCGAAACCGTGCTACAGGCGAGTTACCGCTTTTTCTTTGGCACGGGCAATTAGCGCTGCATGGCTGAGGACAGGACAACCAGGCCGCTCTTGAGCCTCTTCGCGACTGTGGGACTGATCACGCTCACCGTTTACCTCCTGGTGGTGGGCGAGCAGATCCTGTTGCCGCTCGTGCTGGCGATCATGTTCTCCTACCTGATCACGGCCCTGGGGCGCCGGATCGAGCGAATTCGGGTTGGCCGGTGGAACCCTCCCGCCTGGATGGGTCTGAGCGGCGCCATCATTGCGGTCATCCTGATCCTGGCTCTGATCGTCCAGATCGTGGCCAGCAACATAAGTGCTGTTGTGGAAGCGGCACCCCAGTACCAGAAGCAAATGGAGGAGATGTTCGCCGAGATTTCGACGTTCGCCGCCAAGGTCCTAAATCGGGAACGGCCGATCACGATGACGGGCCTGCTTGAGGAGATCAACCTTCGGGCCGTCCTCGAGCGCTTTGTCGATGCGTTTCAATCGATCGCCGGCAATACGTTTCAGGTGCTGGCCTACGTCACGTTCCTGCTTCTGGAGCGCCGGATGTTCGACCGGAAACTAAGCATGCTGTTCACCAATCAGGCGCGTGAACAGGCCGTTCGGGGCACCTTGCGGACGATCGGCATCAAGATCGAGACGTATGTCCTTATAAAGACGGGCATCAGCCTTCTGAACGCCGTCCTCAGCTATATTGTGCTGACCCTGTTCGGGGTCGACTTCGTCGGGTTCTGGTCGCTCCTGGTTTTCGTCCTCAATTACATTCCCTATATCGGCTCGCCCGTCGCGATGCTGTTCCCAACCCTCCTCGCCCTCCTGCAGTTTGGATCGATTGTGATGGCGGCATTCGTGCTCGGCAGCATGTGGGCGATCCAGGCGTTTGTGGAAAACTTCATCGAACCGCGCATCACCGGCCGGACGCTCAACCTGAGCCCCATCGTTATGATCGTCTCGCTGTCCGTATGGGGCGCCATCTGGGGGATCCCGGGCATGATCCTGTCCGTCCCGCTCATGGTCATCATCATGATCACCCTGTCGCAGTTCCCGAAGACGCGCCCGATCGCCATCGTCATGTCGGAGCGCGGCGAGATCGCCTGACGCCTTCGCGTCGTTCGCGGACACTCATCTCGACGGTCGACTCGCCCTCGCCGAGTCATCGATTCGCGCAAAAATCCCCGTCGCCCACCTCACCGACCCAAAAAAAGTTTGGGGTACGAACGCGCATGCGTGACGGAGAGGCCCGTTTCGACCATCACCGCGTCAAGGCGGCGGACGATCACTTCGACGGCTTCACGCGTCCCGCTTTCACCTCGTGCGCATCCAAATTTTGATCGAAAGCGTCGTCGGCGCGCGTGCGCATTTGCCTTCAACCGCACCTCCGCCGCCGCCGTCACCGCGATGTGGGGAGTCTCGGCGCGCGTGCTCGGCTGATTTTTGTGCGCGAAGATAAAAGTTGAAAGATACCCGCGAAAATTCTGCGTTTGGCGCACATCAGCCGAGATGCTGTCCGCGAACTTTGTCGTTGCTGAAAATGCACGAAGCCACACGTGTGTGACGCGTGATAGCGGGGTCGGAGGCGTAGAGTACGTTGTGCAAGAGCCGCACTGGGAGAGTGGCGCCGCACGCATAGTGCGCAGAGGAAAAAGATCGCCGCGCGCGACCCTGCGAGGCGCCGCCGGCGTGACGTGCACGCCCGCACGACCCAACGTCCCGACAGAAATCAAGCAAAAAATTCAGGGCGCGCTCAAAATCGCTTGTGAAATTAAATTAACTGCGTTTATCTGATTGATGTTTGGGCAATTTGTTCGAACGTGAGTTCGCTTTTACTGGTTTTGCCCAGGCATCATCACCAATCCAAATAGGGGATTTGATCATGGCTGCTAAGAAGAAAGCTGCAAAGAAGAAGACCGCGAAGAAGAAGGCCAAGAAGAAGGCGAAGCGTAAATAACTTAAGCCTACTTCGCTAAAGTTACTGCAAGGGACAGCACACAAGAACGGTTACGTCGTCGGCGCGAACGGAAGAGCGATCTTTAAGGGCTCCGCCCTGAACAGTTTGTACCGGTACGATATCCGATTGTGATGGGAAGCCCGCCGAGCTCTGCTTGGCGGGCTTTACCATTTCCCGGGCCAGGCCTTCCCCGCCCAAACACCGAGGCCGGGCCCCCATCTCGAGGGTGCATTGGTTAAGAAGCCGACTTTGCGCCGTGGTGCACCGCACCTTGATCCCGGTTAGATGGCGCCTTTCAGCTTGAGACGAAGGAGCAAGGTCATGGAGGCCGCTTTCCGCTTGAGGGCGGTCAGAGGGCCTATGGCTCTCGGCAGAGAGTCCAGGAACGCATCGATGGCGCCTCGCGCCTCGGGTTCATCGAGATACGGGGCATGTCCGCGGTTGGGCACCGTCACACGCATCAGGTTCGGAACCGCGGCCTGCATTTTTTCGAAGATGCCGGTGGAGAGCAGATCGGAAAGGGCGCCGCGGATCGCCAAGATCGGCATCATGCGGAACGACTTGAAGAACGGCCACAGATCCACGGCCCTGGCGGTGGCGATAAAGGGTTTCGAAATGTTGAGGTCGTAGTTGGCCTTGAGGCCGCCCTCGGGCGCCTCCACGAAGCGCCGGCGGGCCATACGGACCCAGTCGGCCACCTTGTATTCCGGAAAGATGGCGCCATCGATGGCCTCGATCGCGGCAGCGGCCTCGTCCCAGGTGTGAACGGGTTTCGAGCGGCCGACGTAGCTGCCGATCCGCGCCAGACCCACGGGGTCGAGCTCCGGCCCGATGTCATTGATGACCACGCCTAGGAGACGGTGCGGGACTACCGACGCCAAGATCATCGAGATGATGCCGCCGAGCGACGTTCCAATGACCGCAACCCGCATGAGGCCGGCGGAATCGAGCAAGGCGATGATGTCGCGTACATAGGTGGCCGGGACATAGGTCATCGGATCGGAGGCATAAGCCGACAACCCCCGGCCCCTCAGCTCGGCGCAGATGACCCGGTAGCGGCTCGCAAGGTGCGGGGCGACATCTTCGAAGTCGCGGGCGTTGCGCGTAAGGCCGGGGATACAGACGACGGTCAGGCGCGCATCGGGCGGACCGGCATAGTCCCGGTAGTGGAGTTTCAATCCATCCGGTGACGTATAGAATCGCGAGATGAATGCCGCGGAGTCTGCGGCGGACGACGCTGAACTGGACATGACCTTCGAGACTAGTTCGCAACGGGCGGAATTTGGAGAGAGACTACCCCGATCCGCCCCGGTTGGAGGAACGATTTTCTCCAGTATATGCGCCGGCGACAGGGCCGGTGTAAGGTCCTCTGATCCGGTTGCGGGGGGCCAATCGCGGTCCCCAGGCCACGCGACCTCGACGTAGCCTTTCTGGATCGCCATGCCCGCCGTCCCCAATGTCGTTGCCGCCATCGGCCATACGCCGCTCATCAAGCTGCGCAAGGCCTCCGAGCTCACCGGCTGCACCATCCTCGCCAAGGCCGAGTTCGCGAACCCGGGCGGATCCATCAAGGACCGCACGGCCAAGTTCATTATCGAGGACGCCGAAGCAAGAGGCCTGTTGCGACCGGGCGGAGTGATCGTGGAGGGCACGGCCGGAAACACCGGCATCGGGCTAACGATCGTCGGCAATGCGAAGGGCTATCGGACCGTCATTGTCCTGCCGGAAACCCAGAGCCAGGAAAAGAAGGACGCCCTCAAGCTCCTGGGCGCCGATCTGCGCCAGGTGAAGGCGGTGCCGGCCGCCGATCCCAATCACTATGTGAAATACTCGAAGCGCCTTGCGGAGGAACTGGCCCAATCCGAGCCGAACGGCGCGATCTGGGCCAACCAATTCGACAATGTCGCGAACCGCAATGGGCATGAGCGTGAAACCGCGGCCGAGGTCTGGAACGATCTGGACGGGCGCATCGACGGGTTCGTCTCGGCCGTCGGGACGGGCGGCACCCTCGCCGGCGTCGGCGCCGGCCTCAAGGCGCGCAACAAGAACATCGTCGTCGCCCTGGCCGACCCGATGGGTGCTGCGCTCTACAATTACTATGCCCACGGCGTACTGAAGGCGGAGGGCAACTCGATCACCGAGGGGATCGGCCAGGGCCGCATTACCGCAAACCTCGAAGGCGCGCAGATCGACGACCAGTTCCAGATTCACGACAAGGAGGCCCTTCCCCTGGTCTACGACCTGGTGAAGGAAGAAGGCATCAGTGTCGGCAGCTCGACCGGGATCAATATCGCCGGCGCTATCCGGCTTGCGCAAAAATTGGGCCCGGGAAAAACCATCGTGACCTTCCTGACCGATTCCGGATCGCGCTATCAGAGCAAGCTTTACAACCCCGCCTTCTTGCGCTCGAAAGATCTGCCTGTACCCGCCTGGCTCGATCAGTAAACTTCACGCATGACAACGGCTGTCGCTTTTTTTCCGGTCACGGACCCGCGCATGACCGCCGCACGGCGTATACGCCACGCCGTCTTTGTCGACGAGCAGCAGGTTCCGGCCGATCTCGAGTGGGACGAATATGACCAGACCTGCGAGCACGTTCTCGCCGAGGTCGACGGCATTCCCCTGGGGACGGCGCGGATTCGTCGTTACAAGCCGGGGGTCTTCAAAGTCGAGCGCGTGGCCGTCCTGAAGGAGGCCCGCGGTCAGGGCATCGGCCTGTTCATCATGGCCGAGATCATGCGGCGCCTGGCGGACCAGAATGTCGCGAAGGTGGTGCTCAATGCCCAGTCCCAAGTCGAGGAGTTCTATCTAAAGCTTGGGTTTGTAAGCGAGGGCGAACACTTCATGGAGGCCGGCATCCCCCACGTGCATATGAGCTGGCAGCCCTCTGGCTGAGTCACCCCGGCTCTGTGCTAGGCTGTGGCCATGCAGACGATGCCGTTTCTCCCAACTGGCAATCGCCGCTGGGCGCTGAAGCTCGGCGGGGCCGCCCTCGCCCTCGGCGCAATGCCTGCGCGGGCCGCCGACAGGACTAAGGTCCTGCGCCGCGGCAACGGCGCGGAGCCGGACACCCTCGACCCGCATCTTTCCAGCGGTACGTGGGAGAGCAACATCATCGGGGACATGTTCCTTGGTCTCACCACCGAGGACGCGGCGTCGCGGCCAATCCCCGGCACGGCGGAAAGCTGGACCACCACCGACGACGGTTTGGTTTGGACCTTCAAACTGCGGCGCGACGTCGTGTGGTCGGACGGAACACCCCATGTTGCTTCGGATTACGTCTATTCCTGGCGCCGCGTGCTCGATCCCAAGCTCGCCGCCCGTTACGCCTTCATTCTCTACGTCGTAAAAAACGCCGAAGAGGTGAACGCGGGTAAACGGCCCGTGGAAGAAATCGGCATCCGCGCCCTCGACGACTACACGGTCGAAATCACGCTCGCTCAGCCGGCGCCCTTTCTTCTGGGCTTGCTCAAGCACTACACAAGCTTCGCCGTCCCGCCCCATGTGGTCGACAAACACGGCCGCGCGTGGGTGCAGCCGGGAAACATGATTTCGAACGGACCGTACACCATGGCCGAGTACGTCCCGAACGGCTACGTGAAGCTGGTCAAGAACCCCCGCTTCCACGAGGCCGCGAAGGTCGAGATCGAGGAGGTCTTCTTCTATCCCACCGAGGATGAGCGGACGGCGCTGACGCGCTATCGCGCCGGCGAAATCGACATGAACGTCACGACCAGCGGCTTTCCGATCCAGCAACTCGGCTGGCTGAAGGAAAACATGCCGGGCGAGGCGCGGATTTCGCCGTACCTCGCGATCAACTACTGCTTCATGAACCTGAAGCGGCCCCAATTCGCCGATATGCGTTTGCGCCGCGCGATGAGCCTGGCGATCGACCGCGAACTCCTGGTGGAGCGGGTCGTGCGTGACGGCAGCGTACCGGCAGCGTCCTTCGTCCCGCCCGGCGTCGATAACTACGTCACCGGACCGCACCTCGATTTCGCGGACTGGCCGATGGAACGCCGGCGCGAGGAAGCAAAACAGTTGTTGGCGGCAGCCGGCCACGGACCGGACAACCCGCTCACCTTCGACTTCCAGTACCGCGTCAGTTTCGACAGGCGGCGCCTGATGGTGGCCATGAGCGCGCTGCTGAAGGATGTGGGCATCATTGCGCGCCCGTTCGGCAACGAACCCAAGGTGCACTACAACCGCGTGCAGCAAGGCGACTACGATGTCGCCGAGGCCGGGTGGGTCGGCGACTACAATGATCCTCAGACATTTCTGAGCCTGATAGAAACCTCCGCGGGGGTTTTCAATTACGCGCGCTACAGCAACGCGGAATACGACCGGCTCATGGCCGAAGCGAAGGTCCTCCTGGATCTGAAAGTGCGGGCCCAACTGATGGCGAAGGCCGAACAGATCGCCTTGGACGAATGTGGCGTCATTCCAATCTATGTGCAGACGACGAAGTGCCTCGTCTCGCCGCGCGTCGAAGGCTACGAGGACAATGTCGAGAACTGGCATCGCACTCGGTTCATGCGCCTGAAGGCCTAACGCTCCATGGCTGCCGAGACCGACGTCGTCATCATTGGCGGGGGCCACAACGGTCTTGTCTGCGCGTTCTACCTGGCGAGCGCCGGCCTCAAGGTGACAGTGCTCGAGCGCCAGAACGTGGTCGGCGGCGCGGCGGTGACCGAGGAGTTCCATCCCGGTTTCCGCAATTCGGTGGCGAGCTATACGGTCTCGCTGCTCAATCCGCGTATCATCGCCGACATGGACTTGCACGGGCACGGTCTTCGCATCGTCGAGCGCCGCGCGGCGAATTTCCTGCCCCTCACGGACCGCGACTATCTCGTCACCGGGCCCGGACGCACCAAGGCCGAGGTCGCGAAGTTCTCCGCCAAGGATGCCGAACGATTGGACGACTACGGCCGGCGGCTGGACGACGTCGTCGATGTCCTTCGCACGTTCCTCCTGAAAACACCGCCCAATGTCGTCTCCGGAGGCGTCTTCGCGGCTTTGCCTCAGCTCGTCGAAGCCTGGAAATCGGGCCGCGAACTCGCGAAAGCCGACATGACCGTGCGGCGCGACCTGCTGGCGCTGTTCTCCCAGTCCGCCGGCGACTGGCTCGACGGCTGGTTTGAAAGCGATCCCATCAAGGCGGCTTTCGGCTTTGACTCCATCGTGGGCAATTATGCGAGCCCCTATACACCGGGCTCAGCCTACGTGCTCCTGCACCATGTGTTTGGCGAAGTGAATGGCAAGAAGGGCGCCTGGGGTCATGCCATCGGCGGCATGGGCGCCATCACCCAGGCGATGTTGAAGGCCTGCGCCGCACGCGGCGTGAATGTGCGCACCGGAGTGGAGGTCGCGGAAGTCCTACTCGCGGGCGGGCGCGCCACCGGCGTCGTCACCGGCGGCGGAGAGGTCGTTCGGGCACGCGCCGTCGCGTCCAACCTCAATCCCAAACTCCTGTTTTCAAAGCTGGTCGATCCCGGGGCGCTTTCCGCCGACTTCAGCGAACGGATGGCGCGCTACCGGTGCGGTTCCGGCACCTTCCGGATGAACGTCGCCCTTTCCGAACTGCCGCGCTTTACGTGCCTGCCGGAGACGGGCGACCATATGACCGCCGGGATCATCATCGCCCCGTCGCTGGGCTACATGGAGCGGGCGTACACGGACGCCCGTGCCCGCGGATGGTCGAAGGCGCCCATTGTCGAAATGCTGATTCCCTCGACTCTCGACGACTCCCTTGCGCCGAAAGGCGCTCATGTGGCGAGCCTGTTTTGCCAGCACGTGGCCCCCCAGCTCCCCGATGGAAGATCATGGGACTCAGCCCGGGAGACCGTCGCCGACCTGATGATCGAGACGGTGAACGCACATGCTCCCAATTTCAAAGCCGCTGTGGTCGGCCGCCAAATCCTCTCGCCGCTTGATCTCGAGCGGCGGTTCGGGCTTGTGGGCGGCGACATCTTCCACGGCGTGCTGGCGCTCGATCAGATGTTCTCCGCCCGGCCGGTGCTCGGCCACGGCGACTATAGGGCGCCGATCCCGGGCCTCTACATGTGCGGATCGGGTACGCACCCCGGCGGCGGCGTCACCGGAGCTCCGGGACATAACGCCGCCCGCGAGATCATCAAAGACCTCAAATAAAAAAGGCCTCTCTCGCGAGAGGCCTTTTTCGTTTCGGCGATAAGGCGTCTAAGCGGCGAGATCGAGCTTTTGCGGCTGCAGGACCGGCGCGATGTCGGTCTGCGGCAGCGGGCGGTACCCGAGCTGGATGGTCGAGCCCAGGGCCACGAGCACGGCCGAGGCATAGGGCACGGCCAACACGGCCAGCGCCATGCACCACACCACTTCCGCGGGATCGTCCAGGCGGCCGATAATGGCCGTGGAAGCGATGGCGCCGACGGTGGCGAGCAGGAGGATCGTCTCCGTCGAGGCGATGCGTAGAGCGTGGGCCCAGCCGGCCATGTCCTTGCACTTCGGCGTGACCATGAACGGCTTGCCGGAGGTGAAGAGCCCGGCGAGAACGCCGCGGCCGACGGTGAAGGCGAGCGACAGACCCGTGAGCGCCGCGGCGATGGCGCCCATCGTTCCCGTGCCGACCTTGGCCCGGTGCAGCAGCACGGTCTTCGCGGTCTTGACCGTAAAGAGCGTCAGCGCGACCGCCGACAGGACCGTCAGCGGCACGTCGAAGTGACGCGGTGCGACGGCCATCAGGACGGTCCAGACCAGGGAGAGGACGCCGAACACCAAGGCGAAGGCATCGGCGAACCACGGCAGCCAGCCGGCGAGGAAGTGATAGCGCTGCGCGCCCGTGAGGCTGCTGCGCCCGGTGAAGAGCTGCGCGGCATGGCGCTTCATAATCTGCATGGCGCCGTAGACCCAGCGATAGCGCTGGCTCTTATAGGCGTCGTAGGTGTCGGGCATCAGGCCGCGGCCCATGCTGACGGGCGAATACAGCGCCGTGTAGCCGGCCTCGAACAGACGCAAGCCCAGTTCGGTATCTTCTGTGATGCACCATTCGGCCCAACCGCCCACATGCTCCATCGCGCTGCGGCGGACGATGCACATGGTGCCATGCTGGATGATGGCGTTGTGTTCGTTGCGCTCGACCATGCCGACCTGGAAGAAGGTGGCGTATTCTTCGTAACACAGGGTCTTGAACAGGCTTTCGTCGGCGTCGCGATAGTCTTGCGGCGACTGGACGACGGCGACCTTCCGGTCGGCGAAGCCGGGCATCATGGCCTTCAGCCATTCCGGCGCGACCTGGTAGTCGCTATCGATGACCGCGACGAATTCGGCCGCCGGATCGGTGAGCTTCAGCGCGATATTGAGCGCCCCGGCCTTAAAACCCTTCACGCCGTCGAAGTGATAGAAGCGGAAGCGATCGCCCAGGGTCTGGGCATGGGCTTCCACAGGTTTCCACAGGCTGGAGTCCTTGGTGTTGTTGTCGAGGATGATCACCTCGAAATTCGGATAGTCGAGGCGCGCGAGAGCGTTCAGGGTCTGGATGACCATCTGCGGCGGCTCGTTATGGGTCGGCAGATGGATCGACACGCGCGGCGTGCCGATATAGCCGGTGGCGCCGAGGCGCGGCAGCCGCTTCGTGCGCCACAGGCTGAGGGCCCATTCCGTCGTCTCGGTGACCAGAAGCAGCGCCGTGAACAACGTCGCCGGGATGATAATCGCAGCACCCCACAGAACGCTCGGCTGCACGTAGCGCAGCGAGGAGGCCTCGACGATGAACAGGGCGCCGGAAATCACAAGGCTGATGACACCCGCGACGAGGGCGTAACCCTGCAGGCTCATGCTCGGCACGAGCATCAGGACCATAAGGCCGATGAGGAAGGTGGCGATGGTGGCCGCGCCCGCGTATTGCGCCCAGTCGGGGAAGGAGGTCAGGTGACCGGTGAAACTGAACTTCGGATTGCCCTCGGCGTCGAACATGCCCCAGAACGCGCCGACGGCGCCTTCGGGACCGGCCTTCCAGGGTTGATCGAAGGCTTCGATCACGTAGTAGTCAAAGTTCTTTGCGGTTGCGAGCGTAAGGAAGTGCCGGAGGAAATAGGCTTCCATCGCCGGCGACGGGACCGAGCCCTTCTTGACGCGGCCGTCCGACGGCCAGCCTGCTTCGGCGACGACGATCTTCTTCTTGGGGAACGCCTTCTGCACCATATCGAAGCGTTGCGTGACGTAGTCCATGCTTTGGTCGGAGGAGATCCCTTCCCAATAGGGGAGAAGGTGGATCCCTACGAAGGCGCTTTCC
Organism: Fidelibacterota bacterium; assembly: GCA_945903705.1. GTDB lineage: Bacteria > Pseudomonadota > Alphaproteobacteria > Rhodospirillales > Rhodospirillaceae > SHVO01. The sequence continues at coordinate 12,049 of CAMDOZ010000066.1, forward strand.
TTGGCGAGTTCGGGGTAGTCGAGCCATACGCTCCAGACTTCGGCCGTGCCGACTTCCACCTTCTTGTTGGTGATCGCCTTGCGCACGCGCACGATGTAATCGGTGACTTCCGCCGCGGTCAGTTCGCGGCGCATGACGACTTCGTTGCCGACGATCACGCGATCGACGACGCCGGGGTTATCGTTGACGGCCCGGATGGCCTTGGTGACTTCGATTTCGTTCAGGCTTTTGTCGCCGCTGAGCCAAACGCCCATCGTGACCTTCAGGCCAAACTCTTTGGCGATGTAGGGGATGACGTCCTGACCGCGGTCGGCGGTATAAGTGCGGACCCGCTTGGTGACGCCGGAAAGCTGCTCGAGGTCGCGGCGAATGATCTCGGGATCGATGCCTGCGGCGAGCTGCTCTTCAGTATAGATATGAGACGGAGAATAGGAGACGCCCTTGAACTGGCCCCGCCAGTCCGGCGCATCCAAGGGACGATCAAGTGACGCCCAGAGGCTGGCAGAAGCCAGGCAAGCCACCAGGAGCGCAACAAGAATTCTCATTTTCAGATCCAGCCTTCCCAACCCGTTTCTTTTTATTTCCCCTCACCTGCTCCGCTTGCCGGCGCGCGGGCCGGGGCAAGAAGAGAGGCTTGGTAAGCAGCCTTGATTTGGACGAGAAACATGGCGGGAAGATGGACGCGCGCAGGCACATTCAGGCACAAAGCCTTACACGTACGTCATTCCTGATCAGAACGGAGCGTGGACGTCGCCTAGCCCCCCAAGAGCCTTGCGCTTCCGGACCGGGGTTATACCAGAGCGGGTAAGAACTGCAAGGGATTAGGGGGTTAGGGAAACCCCGTATCTTGGTTAAAGTTTAGTAAAATCAGATACTTCCCAGACAGGTGCCGGACGCATGCGAGACTTGCAGAAATCAGCGCTCACAGCCGCTTCAGCCTTAAGAAAATGCTGAGTTACCAGCACGCCTATCATGCCGGCGGAACCGCCGATCTTCATAAGCATGCCGCAATGTGCCTTTTGCTCGAGCGGCTGGCGGAAAAGGACAAGCCGTTCGCGGTCGTCGACCTTTACGCCGGCCACGGCGTCTATGATTTAACCGGCGGCGAAGCGCAGAAGACGCGAGAATTCGAAGGCGGCGTCGGGAAAGTATGGCCGCTGCGTGGGAAAAAGAGCCCTCCCGGGATCACGCGACTCCTGGGCGGCATCGAGGCCCTCAACCCCACCGGCCAGCTCGTGCGCTACCCGGGTTCCCCGGCCCTCGCCCGCGGGTTTCTCAGACCCGACGACCGGTTGATCCTCAACGAACTTCATCCCGCGGCATTTATCGACCTCAAGCGCTGGGCCGCGCGCGACAAGCGGATCACTCTCCATAAGCGAGACGGGCTGGAAGCGCTGGTGGGCCTGACGCCCCCGCCGATTCGCCGCGGCTTGGTGGTGATCGATCCCAGCTACGAGATCAAAACCGAATACGCGGATGTGCCGAAAACCTTGCGCAAGGCGCACCGCAAATGGAAGGACGGGATATTCCTCGTTTGGTATCCGATTCTCGCCGACGAACGGCATGCGGATCTCATCGCGGGAATGAAGTCCGGCTTTGATGGCGAAGTTCTCGCGTGCGAGTTGGTCTTCGATAAGCCGAAGGGCGCAAAAGATGCCCCCGGGCTCTGCGGCACGGGCCTCATCGTCGTCAATCCGCCATGGCAGTTCGATCAAGCGATGAGTGAGACCGGCGAATGGCTGGCCAAGGCCCTTACCAAAACCGGCCGGCATGGCTGCGCGTGGCTGAAGCGGGATGACGCGCCGCGTTGACGAGCTATGCATTTGAGTGGGTCTGTAATGTAAGTGGCGCTGCATCTGCTGCATGCGGCATGTTCCGAATTCGCACAGCACGTGAATGCTTTGCGCCGGATTTTGCCTGTGCGGCATCCGCGCTGCATCTTGCTGCATCACGGGGAAAAACGTCCGATGATATGTGTGCGCGGCATGGCTAAGGCCCGGTCGCATCTATGGCGGACCGAAAAATTCCAGCGATTCACAATGTCAAAGAGCAGACTCTAGCGCATTATAATGCGCGAAGGTGCCATTTTTCGTCGAGCGATATTTGTGGGCGCTGTGAATTTAATGATTCAAAAAATCCGAAATGTGCATGGGGCGAGTCGCCGTCCGCGTTTGCCTCGCCATTCCCTCCGGGGGATTGAAACTAAAGCATGCGCTGGTATGCCGCTTCGATGTTGCGTGCAAAACGGTCGGTATCGAACAGAGGCGATGTGAGCCGGTTCTGCGCCAATTTCCGGCGGACACCTGCAAGGCGCGCCGGGTCGGCCGCGAGCTGAACGGCCATGACCTCATAGTCCTTGAGTGTCGGCGCAATCATCTCTGAGAGGCCCATGGTGCGTAGAAGGCTCGCCGCGACGCGCCCCGTGAAGCTCCGGCCCGCACAGGTCAGCAACGGCAACTCCATCCATAGAGCGTCGCTGGCGGTCGTGTGCGCGTTATAGGGGTGTGTGTCCAGAAACAGGTCCGCGGCGCGATGCCTCGCAAGGTGATCGGACAGCTCCACGCGCGGCGCAAAGATCAAGCGGGTGGGATCGACACCTCGCTTCGTCGCATAGGCGCGAAGATTCGCGACGGCCGCGGGATTGTCCGCAATCAGCCAAAGAACGCTGCCTGGAACCGCTGCGAGGATGCGCATCCAGACATCGAATAGGGTTGGCGTGATCTTGAAGTTGTTGTTGAAACAGCAGAACACGAATCCTTTGGCAGGGAGCCCGAGCTCGGCACGGTCAGGGACGCGATCGGATGCGTGACGCTGCCGATCGTTGACCTGATAGCAATCAGGCAGCGTGATCACGCGTTCTGTATAGAACTCGCGGGACGCCGCCGGGATGACCTCGGCGTCGGCGATGATGTAGTCGATGTAAGGTGCGCCGCTCGTGCCCGGGTACCCGAGGTAATTGACCTGCACCGGCGCGGCGCGATAGGCGAAAATATCGAGGCGCATGTTTTCGGTGTAGCCCTTTAGGTCAATGGCGATATCGACGTTCATGTTGCGTGCAAGTGCTGCCGCGTCGCGGTTGGAATATCGCCTGAGGTCGACGAACTTGTCGCAGCCGGCTTTGAGGCGCCTTTGCGTGTCGTCTCCGGTCTCGGCGCCGAAGGAAAACGCGATCACCTCGAACGCATCGCGGTCGTGCCGTTCGAACAGTCCGGCGATGAGATAGCCCGTGGCATGGGCATGGAAGTCCGCCGAAAAATAACCAAGGCGAATGCGCTTACTTCGAGGCCGCGGCGGAATCGGACCTAGAGCCGGGTTCGGCGGACAATGGGCGGCAGCCCAGGTCGTTGCCGTCATGCGCTGCAGGCGCGGATCGTCGATGAGTCCGAGGAGAGGCCAGGGCGGCGAGGCGGGCTCGCCGCGATCCAATCGTGTGCAGAGCTCGCCGAGTTCACGCTCGAGCGCCGTCCAGTCGCAAATGTGCATCTTGTTTCCGAGGCGGGTTCCACGCAGGAACGGAACCTCAGGCTTGAGCGCGAGGGCCCGGTCGATGCTTGCGACCGCGGCCGCATGCTGTTTCATCTCTGAAAGGACGCTGCCCCGGTTGCCATGGGCATCGGGATTGTGGGGCTCGAGCGCGACGGCCTGGTCGAGAGCGGCCAGGGCCGCTTCGAATTGGCGAAGTTCGCTCAGCACCAACGCGCGATTGATATGAGGCGCGGCGAAATCCGGCTTGATCAACGCTGCATGGCGATAGCACTCCAGCGCCGCCTCGCCCGCCCCCAGGGCCGCGTATACGACGCCGAGCGCGTTGTAAGCCGGCGCGAAGTTGGGAGCCAGCGCTATGGCTTGTTTCAGTGCGTCGACGGCAGCGGCGGGCTGCCCGGCTCGAAACAGCGCGAGGCCCTTTGTGTAGACCGCATTGAGAGCGTCGAGATCGACCATGGCGAAGGGCGCTTCTCCAGCCGCGTAATGAATTACGTCCCGCGCGGCTTCAGGCTACGCCGGGTGGCCGTCGCTTCCAACGGATTCTCAGGCCAATTGTGGCGCGGGTAGCGGCCGCGCATCTCGCCCCGCACTTGGGGATAGACATTCGCCCAGAAGCTTTTGAGGTCGGCCGTCACAGCGATCGGGCGCTGTGCCGGCGACAGGAGGTGCAAGGTCACCGGGAGTCTACCGCCGGCGATGGCAGGCGTGTCCTTTAGTCCAAAAACTTCCTGAAGCTTTACGTAGAGCGCGGGCGAACCTGCGACGCTGTAGTCGACGGCGATGCGCGAGCCTGATGGCACGCCGACGTGAGTCGGTGCGAGGTCGTCGAGGCGTTGTGGGAACGGCCAGGGTAGCAGGCTGCGCAGGGCGGCCTCCAGATCGAGCTTTGAGAGATGGCTGCGACGGGTGATGCCGGTGAGGAAAGGGCTGAGCCACTCCTCCAGACGCGCGAGGAGTGCGGCGTCGGAAAGATCCGGCCACTGATCCTCGGGATAAGCCGCACGCAAGAGCGCCACGCGTTCCTGCAGAGTCCGTAAGGAATCGCTCCACGGCAGCGCCTCGAGACCCATATCGCGGACGCCGGCGGTCATAGCGGCCTGAAGCTCGGCGGCATCCGCATCGCGGATGGGGCGCGTCTGGAGTATGAGCGCACCCAGGCGCCGGACCTTCCGGGCGGCCACGGCTTCCTCGCGGTTCTCCCAGACCACCTCGGTGGCTTCCTCGACGTCGTCCGCGAACGCCTCTTCGATCTCGGCTTGCGTGAGCGCGGCGGCGAGGTACACCCGGCCTTCCCGCGCGGCGCCGTCGAGATCGGCAACGGCGAGGTAGTCCTGCGCGGCCAAGGGGTCGGCCGGATCGAGGACAGCGCCGCCGCCGCCCGACAGGCGATAGCGTCCATCGCCGCCGCGGCGCTGAGCAATTCGGTCCGGATAAGCGAGGGCCACCAAAATTCCCGCCGAGGCGGAGCTTCCGCCCTCACGCTTCGCGCCCGCTATACCACGGATCTGTTTTGCGGCCGCACGGACGCGCGCGAGCGCGCCATGGTTCACTCTGGCGCCGGCCGATCGGCCTTCGCCGAGAATGTCCAGACGAAGCCGGATATCTGGGTCGCGCGTGCCGACTAGAACGTCCCGCTCGGAGAGGAGTGCCGCGATGTCGCACGCCAGGCTGCCGTGACCGAGTTCGATGCCGCGATGCACCAAGTGCGCGAGACGCGGATGCAGCGGCAGCGCAGCCATCGCCTTCCCTTCCCGCGTGATGCGGCCCGCGGCATCCAGGGCGTCCAATCTCTTGAGGAGATCGGTCGCCTGCGAGTAGGCCCCGGCGGGCGGCGGCGTGAGCCAACTAAGGGCACGCGGATCGGCGACGCCCCAGGCCGCGAGATCCAGCGCCAGCGGCGCCAGATCGGCCTGGAGGATTTCCGGCTCGTCGTAGAGCTTGAGTCCGCGGTCCTCCGGCTCGGTCCAGAGCCGGTAGCAGACGCCGGGACCGAGACGGCCGGCGCGGCCGCGGCGCTGCTCGGCTGCGGCCTTCGAGACGCGGACCGACACGAGCTGGGTCATTCCGCGCCCGGACTCGAACCGCGGTGCGCGCTTGTATCCGCAATCGATCACAATGCGAACGCCTTCGATGGTCAGGCTGGTCTCGGCGATGGTCGTCGCCAGCACGACCTTGCGCTGACCGGGGGGCGAAGGCGCGATGGCGCGGGACTGGTCCTCGTGCGCGAGCGCGCCGAAGAGCGGTGCCACCGTGCAGCCTGCGGGCAATCCGCCCTCCTCGAGCAACGCCGCAGTGCGGCGGATTTCGCCTTCGCCCGGCAGGAACGCCAAGATGCTGCCGGCCTCGTCGTCGAGCGCTCTCCGCACAGCCGAGGCCATGGTCTTCGGCAAATCGTCACCGGGAGAGGCCTCCAGATAGCGCGTCTCGACGGGAAAAGGCCGGTGCGCGCTCGCCAGCGCGGGCGCACCGCCGAGCACGGCGGCGACAGCTTGGTCATCCAGGGTCGCCGACATCACGAGGATTTTCAGATCGGGACGAAGGCCGCGTTGAACGTCGAGCGCAAGCGCCAGCCCAAGATCGGCATCGAGGCTGCGTTCATGGAACTCGTCGAAGATCAGAAGGCCGACGTCGGCCAGTTCCGGGTCGGACTGAAGCCGCCGCGTCATGATGCCTTCGGTGACGACCTCGATGCGGGTGCGCGCCGAGATCTTCGATTCCAGACGGACGCGAAATCCGACGGTTTCGCCCACCTCTTCGCCCAAGGTATCGGCCATCCTGGCGGCGGACATGCGCGCCGCCAGGCGGCGGGGTTCGAGCATCACGATCTTGCGCGAACCGAGCCAGGGCGCGTCGCGCAGATGAAGAGGAATGCGGGTGGTTTTGCCGGCGCCCGGCGCGGCCAGGACCACCGCGCACGGATGAGACCCAAGCGCCGCCGCCACGTCGGGAAGCAGCGCATCGATCGGCAGCGCGGTGCTCTTGGTCACGGGTCGGGCGGCAGTTGGAGCGCCAGGTATTCCTCGGGTTGCTTCAGTGCAAGCTGCCGGTTGTACGCACGGTGGATGGCCTTGACCAAGAGATCCTTGGTCACCGGTTTTCTCACATATCCGTGGACGTCGAGGGCGAGAGCCGCCCGTACGACCGCCTCCTGGCCCGAGGAGGTCAGCATGATGAACGGTATATTGCGCGGAATGTTGGGATGCCTGCCGCCGCGGATTTCCTGAAGAAGCGAAAGGCCCGTCATGGTGGGCATGCTATGGTCGCAGATGATGCAGTCGATTTTCTTCGTCTTGTCGGCAAGAAGATTGAGCGCACCGAAACAGCTGATCGCCGGA
>CAMDOZ010000067.1 GCA_945903705.1 Fidelibacterota bacterium
CATCGACGCCTACCTTTCCCGCTATATGGGTTTCGCCCGTGTCAGCTACGACATTTCGGATAGCGTCGCCTTCTGGGCGGAATATAGCCAAACGCAGAGCCACACCCGGACCACGTGTTGCGCGCACTTTAACCTCAGTCAGATCACCATCCAGCGGGACAACGCCTTTCTTCCGGCGCATGTCGTGGCGCAGATGACCGCGGCCGGTGTCACGACGCTGAGCGGCGGCACGTTCAATGCGGACCTGGGCCCGATCTCGACCGAGGGCGAGCGCGGCGGCCGGGTCTTTTCCGCCGGTATCGACGGCAACTTCGACGCCTTCGATTCAGGCTGGACCTTCAATGCCTTTGTTCAGCGCGGCATCAGCCGAACGGCCAACCATGTCTATCAGTATCTGCGGCCAAACTATTTCGCCTCCATCGATGCCGTGCGGCATCCCGTCACCGGGCAGATCGTCTGCCGCTCGGTGCTCAACAACACCCCGGCGAACTTCCAGGAACCGGGCTGCGTGCCTTACAACATCCTCGGCTGGGGCACGGCCTCGGAAGAAGCCAAGCGTTACGTGCTTGGCACCTCAAGCATCTGGCAACGTTTCGTGCAGGACCTTGCGTCGATCACTCTCGCCGGCGACGTGGCCGAGACCTGGGCCGGGCCGGTGTCTGTGGCCTTCGGCGGCGAATATCGCAAGGAAGGGATCACCTCCCACAGTCCGACGCTGAATCCGCAAGGGGTCGCCGACCAGTGGTTCGCGGCAAACTTCAAGCCGACCAACGGCGCCTACAACGTCAAGGAAGCCTTTGTCGAAACGGTCGTTCCCTTGGCGACGAACGAGCCCTGGGCACAATCGCTTGAACTCCAGGCTGCGGCGCGCGCAACCGATTACTCGACATCGGGTTACGTCACGACCTGGAAGGTTGGTGCGAGCTGGGCGCCTGTGGACGACATCCGGTTCCGCGTCACACGGTCACGCGACATCCGTGCCGGCAGCTTGAACGAGCTGTTCCTCGCCGGCCAGGTGAACACACAGACGGTGAACGACCCGTTCCGCGCCAACGAGCAGGTTGCCATCCTACGCCCGCAAATCGGGAATCCGACCTTAAGTCCTGAAAAGGCCAATACCACCGGGATTGGCGTGGTGCTGGCGCCGTCGTTCGTACCGGGCTTCACCGCGTCGTTCGACTACTACAACATCTCGATGTCAGATCGAATCGGCACCCCGTCGAATCAAGAAGTGGCCGACCGCTGCTTCCAAGGAAACGCGGCCATGTGCGCGTTCATCGAGCGCAATCCGCCGCTGCCGGGGCAGACACTGGGCCAGATCTTCCGCCTGACGGTGCAGCCAGTGAATTTCGTCAGGTCGATCGACCGCGGGTTCGACCTCGAGGCCGCATATCGCCTTCCGATGGCGACGTTCGCGGAGGCGGCCGACGGGGATCTGACACTGCGCTTCCTCGCCACGCGGCTGCTAAAGAGCTATACCGACGACGGTCGGGCGATCAACGACGGCGTCGGCGAGGGCGGGAACCGCGGCTGGCGTATGCGCGCCCAAGTCTCCATGAGCCAGGGCCCGATCAACTTCTCGATCGTCGGCCGTTACTTCAACAAGGGTGTGCTCGACGCCAACTGGGTCCAGTGCTCCACGGGCTGCCCGGCGTCAGTCGCCCCCGCGCTCACCATCGACAACAACACGACGCCGAGCGCCTTCTATATGAACCTGGCGATGCAATATAAGTGGCGCCCCATGGACGACGAGCGCGAGGTCGAATTGTTCGTCAACGTCGACAATCTGTGGAACAAGCAACCGGGGGTCGTTTACAACTCCGGCACCTTGAACTTCATCGGCAACGGCTTCCAGCCGGCGGCCTATGACATCATGGGCCGGGTCTACCGCGCCGGCCTGCGCTTCAAAATGTAACAGCCGGGCACGGCCCGGCCGCCGATTCGGGCTAAAATTTGCGGGGCGGCTTCCTTCGTCCGAGGGGAGCCGCTTCCAATTTCACGCTGGCCTGCGGCATTTCTGCAACATGTTGATTCCAGGGCGTTTTTCCGGCACTTTATGTGACAGTCTCAAGGCTAAGTGAGACGACCTACCCAAGGGGAACGGTGTAGGGTCGCAAGAGGGGATTTTTCTTCGAATTTCGAGTGCCGCTTTCCTCGCGCGAGGATCGGCGGCATCCCCCTTCGCTAAAGCTTCGGCGGACAAGAGTGCCGAACCCGCACCGCGGGGCCGGTTCGATGAAGGCTATCGAGAGCTTTAGTGAATAACTGGACGGGCGGTACCGTCCAACATCAAGAGGGGAATGGGCTTATGATTTCCGACACGACGTCTGCGTTTCACGGTGCTCGTCAGACCACAGCGGCCAAGCGCCGCGTCTTAGCATCGGTTAGCGCGACCGCGCTTCTTACCACCCTTGCCATCAACCCGGTGCTTGCGCAGACCGCGCCCGCCCCCGCTGAAGCGGTCGATGAAATCGTCGTGACCGGCTCGCGCATCGTGCGCGACGGTTTCCAGGCGCCGACACCGGTGACGGTGATGAGCGCGGAAGCCGTGCAAGCCTTCTCGCAGCCGAACATCGCCGACTATGTGAACACCATGCCGGTGTTCCAGGGCTCCGTATCGCCCTCGACCTCGCAATCGAGCGTCAGCGCCGGCACCGCCGGTGTGAACACCTTGAACCTGCGCAACGCCGGCGGCGAGCGCACTCTTGTGTTGTTCGATGGCCAGCGGTCGGTGGCATCGACGGTGACCGGCCTCGTGGACGTGAACAACTTCCCGCAGGCCCTCATTCAGCGCGTCGACGTGGTGACCGGCGGCGCCTCGGCCGCTTACGGATCGGACGCCGTGGCCGGCGTGGTGAACTTCATCCTCGACCGCGAATACACGGGCATCAAAGGCGAAGTGTCCGGGGGCATCACCACCTACGGCGATAACGGCAACTGGAAAGTGGCACTGACGGGCGGGACGCCCTTCTCCGGCGGCCGCGGCCACCTCCTCGTCAGCAGCGAAATCACGCATAAAGACGGGATTTTCGATACCTCCAACCGCGACTGGATGACGACCGGATACGGCACGATGCAAAACCCGGCTTACGGCACCGGCGCTGGCCAAACGCGCGACGTGCCCGAGCGTCTGGTGCTGGAGCGCATTGGCGGCGCCCAGTGGGCGCAGGGCGGTTTGATTACTGCGGGCCCGCTGAAGGGCGTGGCATTCGGTCCGGGAACGGTCCCCTACACCTACGCTTACGGCGACCTTGTCAGCGGTCTGAATATGCGGGGCGGCGAGTGGCAGGGCTCGGAGCAGCGTCTCACAAAAGGCAATAGTATCGACTCGCGGCAAAACTTCCGCGCCATCTTCGGGCGCGCGAGCTACGAGTTCAGCGAGGCGTTCGAGGTTTTTGCGCAGGGCTCTTACAACTACGCGAACGTCTACACACGCTGCTGCCCGCAGTTCAATCCGGCTAACGTGACGATCCGCCCCGACTACGCCTTTTTCCCCGCGGACATCCAGACGCGCATCGCGGCGGCGACGCCGGCGATCACGCAGATCCAGATCGGCACCATGCATCCGGACCTGGAAGCGATTCACACCGACAACACCCGCATCGTTAGCCGCTGGGTGGCCGGCGGGAACGGTTCTTTCGACGCGGTGGGCTCCACCTGGTCGTGGGACGCCTACTATCAAATGGGTCTATCGCGCAGCCGGGAGTTGGTGCCGAAGACCTATGCGCGCTCGCGCTTCCTCCTGGCCCTGGATGCGGTCCGCGGCCCGAACGGCACCATCGTTTGCCGCTCGACACTCACGAGCCCGGGCAACGGATGCATTCCCTACAACGTGCTCGGCGTCGGCGTGAACTCGCCGGCCGCGATCGATTACCTGATGCCGGGCGGTCAGGTAGGGCCCCGCCGCAACCAGACGCTTGAGCAGAACGTCGGCGCGGTGAATTTCTCGGGCACATTGTTCGAATTGCCTGCCGGCGACGTCTCCATCGCGTTCGGCGGTGAACACCGCACCGAAGAAGTGCGCGGGATCTCGGATGCCGGGTCGCAGGCGAACGACTGGTTCGTCGGCAACTACCTGCCCAATCTCGGCAAGTACAGCGTGACGGAAGGCTACCTCGAAACCGTGGTGCCGATCGTGTCCGGCGCGGCCTTCGCGGAATCGCTGGAATTCAACGGCGCCGTCCGCGCCACCGACTACTCGACGTCCGGTTACGTGACCACTTGGAAAGCCGGCGGCACCTGGGCTCCGGTCCAGGACATCCGCTTCCGCGCCACATACTCGCGTGACATTCGGGCGCCGAACCTCAACAATCTGTTCGCGGCCGGCACGGCGAATACCAATAGCGTGCTTGACCCTTTCAACGCCAACCAGCCCGTGACCTATCAGGGTTTCCAAGTCGGCAATCCCGACCTGCTGCCTGAGAAGGCGCTCACGCTGGGTCTTGGCGCGGTTTACCAGCCGTCGTGGCTGCCGGGATTCAGCGCTTCCTTCGACTATTACAATATCGACCTGAAGGAAGCCATCGACACGGTGAGCGCGCAGAACATCGTGAACTTCTGCTTCCAGGGGAACCAGTCGTTCTGCGATGCCATTACACGCGGCGTCGTGAACAATACGCCCAACGTCATCACCCGTATCCGCATCTCTCCCTTCAACACTTCGATTCAGGTTACGCGCGGGTATGACATCGAAGCGTCGTACCAGATGAACATGAGTGATCTATTCGACAGTTGGGAAGGTGACCTAACCATCCGCGGTCTTGCAACCCGCTCGCTGAAAGATACGCGCAATAATCGGGTCAATCCGGAGACTGACAATGCCGGGGCCAGCGTGCCAAAATGGCGCTACAATGCGTCCATTCGCTACAACATGGAGCCCTACACGTTTGCCCTCTCCATGCGCGGTCGCAGCGCCGGTGTGCAGAACAACGACTGGATCGTATGTACTTCCGGCTGCCCGATTTCCAACACTGTGAACGTCACGATCAACGACAACACCCGCGACGGCACGTTCTACACGGACTTCTCGTTCGCCTACGATGTTTACCGCGCGGAGAGCGACGGCTTCGGGCTCGAAGCTTTCGTTAACATCCAGAACATCTTCAACGCCGATCCGGTCCGCAGTCCGACCGGTCCGGGCGGCAGCCCGTTCTATACGCTGCTCGGCGACTGCGGTAACGGCTCGGATTGCCAAGGTCGCGTGTTCCGTACCGGCTTGCGCTTCGAGATGTAACAACGAAGGGCGACCTTCATGAAAAGGGGGGCTGTTGCCCCCCTTTTTATTCGAGGAAGCCGGACGGCCCCGTTATGGATAACCCATCACCTTCGGAATCCGGCACATGCTGAAATACTACTGGGGCTCGATCCTCTTCACCGTCGTCTGCCTCGCGATCGGGGCCGTGTACGGATACTCCGTGGGTGGCGTAGAGGGTGTGCTCTCCGTCCTGTGGATCATCTTCGTTCTGTCGATCCTGGAGGTCTCGCTCTCCTTCGATAACGCGGTGGTGAACGCAACCGTGCTCAAGGACATGGACCTGATTTGGCGCAAGCGGTTCCTGACGTGGGGAATCATCATTGCCGTCTTCGGCATGCGCATCGTATTTCCGCTGGCTGTTGTGGCCATCGCCGGGCAGCTCAATCCCATTGAAGCGCTGAGGCTCTCCGTCACCGAGCCCGAGCGCTATGAGGAGCTGGTCACAGGCGCAAAGGTCGGGATTTCCGGCTTCGGCGGCGCGTTCCTTGCCATGGTGGGACTCAAGTTTTTCTTCGATGCCGACAAGCAGGTCCATTGGATCGGTTTCATCGAGCGGCGCCTCGCCAAGATCGCGACCGTGCAGGCCGTCGAGATCGGGATTGTGCTGCTGGCCCTCTATGGTGTGTCGAAGCTGCTCTCGCCCGCGGACGCCTATACGATGGTGGTTTCGGGGATATTCGGAATTCTCACCTATATCGGTGTGGAAGCCATGGGATCGGGGCTGGAAGCCTCGAGCGAGCAGGTTAACGCGGTGCACCGGTCCGGTTTCGCCGGCTTCATGTATCTCCAGGTGCTGGACGCATCCTTCTCCTTCGACGGCGTGATCGGCGCCTTCGCGCTTTCGAACAACCTGGTGATCATTGGGTTGGGCTTGGGCATCGGCGCGATCTTCGTGCGCTCCATGACCATCCATCTCGTGGACAAGGGGACGCTGACTGAATTTCGCTTCCTGGAGCACGGCGCCTTCTGGGCCATTCTCGCGCTGGCGGCGATCATGCTGATGGGCGCGCACTACCATATCCCGGAAGTGTTCACGGGCCTGATCGGCGCCATTCTCATCGGGCTGTCGTGGTGGTGGTCCGTCCGCCACAACAAACGGCACGGGACTCACGGGTGACGGATAAGATCGAGGCCCTGCTCTTCGATCTCGGCGGGGTCATCATCGAGATCGATTTCGAGCGGGTCTGGACGAGGTGGGCGAGGGACGCCCGCTGCGCCGTCGAGGCGATCCGCCGCCCCATCGGCCGGTTCGAGCCGTATTTGCGCTATGAGTGCGGTGCACTCACGCTGGAGGAGTATTTCGGCGCCTTGCGCAGTGCGATGAACGTCACGCTCACGGACGCCGAACTTCTGGCCGGCTGGAACGAAATCTTCGTGGGCGAGATGCCGGGCATCGCGGCGTTACTTGAACGGATGAAGCCGCGGATTCCCCTCTACGCTTTCTCGAACACCAACCGCGCCCACGAAGAATTCTGGAAGGCGCGATACGCTCCCGTGCTTACGCACTTCGAGAAGGTGTTCGTGTCCTCGACCATGGGGTTACGCAAGCCGGACAGGCCGGCATTCGATCATGTGGTGCGGGAGATGGGCGTGCCGGCGGCGTCGGTGTTGTTCTTCGATGATTCCCTGGAGAATGTCGAAGGCGCAAGAGCCGCGGGCTTGCAAGCGGTGCAGACCAAAAGCACCGCGGACATCGAAGCGGCCCTCGGGCAACGCGGCCTCTAATCCTTCACGAGACGCAGCGCATGGCGCAGGGTCGTGCCGCTGTAGGTGCGGAACGAGCCATCCACAAAATTGATGTACCAGATGCGCTTCTTGGCGTCGAAGGTTCGGCTCCAATAGCCGAGCAGGTCGGGGTCCATGTTCGGGAACACCTCCTCATTGATCGCCGGATCGAAGCAGGTCTTTGATACGAGGGTTGCAAGCTCGTTCTGGGTGGGAATGCGCCAGCCTTCTTCGGCATAAAGCGCCGCCTCGGCCATCGAGAAGGCCGCGACCGCTCCATCGCAGATCTCAGCGCCGCCCGACTGCTGGCCAACGCTGCACCGCTGCCAGGTGAGGCGCGTCTTGGTGTCGTAAACGCGGTCGCTGCTGATCTCGTATTGCGCGGTGGGCTTGTCGAGTTTTTTCTCAGGGTCGCAGGCGGCGTGGGCGGCGGGCGAGGCGAGGGTGAACCCCGTGGCCAGAAGCAGGTGATGAAGCCGCCGTTGCATGCGCGTTCCTCCCCAAGGATGCTTTCACTAGACCAAGCCGGCACGGCTCCGGCCAGCAGAAAGATACGAACAGACCCCGAAGCTCAAAGGCGGCTCCCGAAAACGGGATGTTGCGGGAGCGCGGAAACATCGAACTCGTCCAAGCACCTCACATTTACGGCCCACCCGGAGAATGGCGCTGCTCCTTGCGAGAGCTCGGCGGACGTCGGAGCGCTGGGCCTGCGGAAGGGCAGAATCCCGCACGCCGGGCAGAAGTAATCTCGAGCGGTTAAGCTCCCCCATCGATAGACGGATAATTCCGCGAGCGGGGTCTCCAGCCGGAAGTCTGCCTCTTCAACCCTGAAATTCAGTGCGCCACGTTTGCGACAAACCGAGCAGTCGCACACGCGCACATGATCGATATCGGCGGTCACTTCAAACCGCACTTTCTCGCAATGACATGAGCCCTTGTATGTTTTACGCATCTCCCTTGCCTCCAAAGAAAAAGGCCCGCGATCACTCGCGGGCCTTTTCCGTTTCGATGTCTGCCCGTTACGGCGTCGCGATGATCCAGTACATGGCCGGCGCGCCGTCCATCCAGGTGCCGAAGTCGTAGGTCGGCATCGGCGCATCGCTGGCCATATTGGCCTGACCGGCGAAGGCGTATTGGAAGTCGTCGTTGCCGTTCATGTCGCCGGGCTTCCTGTCGCCGCCGTAGGTCCACATGGCGTAGCCCTGATAGATCCACTGCTTCTGACCGTCGGCGCGGGTGGCGACATCCCAGAAACCCTGCGGCTGGGCGTCGGCCGGCGCCAGGAACGGTTTCCACGACACCAGGCATTCCGCCGAGCAGCGCGGGTCGATGCCGATATCGCGGCCGACCGCAGGACGCGGCGGGTTGCCACGGCGGAGCGAGCGTCCGCCGCCGGACTGGAGGATGTGACCGTCACGGCGATAGAGCGTCATGCCTTCGGCGGTGGCGAGCACTTTGCCTTGGCCTTGCGTGTGCGCAACGCTGACTCCCGCCGGCATGTAGTAGCGCGTCACGGCGGCGATATCGAACTTCGCATCGCGGCCGATGCCGTAGGCGTCGCCCGAAGCGGTGTCGTATTCGTAGGTGTAAAGAGCCTGACCTTTGTAGGTCCACTGCTTGATGCCGTCGGCGCGGGTGACGAAGTTGAAGTCGCCGATCTTCTTGGCGAACTGTGGCGCCGGCGCCGGGTTCCAGCTGCCGTCGATCTTGTCCTTCGCCTTGCCGCCGAACGCATAGAGCGTGCGGCCTTCGTGATTGACGAGCACGACCGCGGTGGCGTCGGGAACTTCACGAACCTGGATGCCCGACGGCGTTTCGATGCCGGCGATCGGGAACGCGTTGGCCGTCTTCCATTCCTTCGGGAGCGGAACGTCAGGGGCAGCACCGCGCACGCCGCCGCCGCGATTGCCGCCGCCGACCACACGTCCGGCGCCATCGATGCGGCGCGAGCCGGTCTTGGCCGGGCTGTTGCCGTGCACCGAGCCCGGATCAACGTCGTTGACGAAGGTGTAAAGCGGCTTGCCGGCGAGGGCCCACTGCTTGGCTCCGTCGTCGCGTGAGATCACGGTCCAGGTGCCGTTCGGCTTGAAGCCGGCCTGCTGCACGAGGAAGGGGCGCCATTTCTCGGCGCACTCCGCGACGCAGGTGGACTTGCCGCTGCCGGCGACGTCCATTTCGTAGGTGTAGAGGGTCATGCCTTTGGCATTGGCGAAGACGATTTCGTCACGGCCGAGGAAGGCCGCCGTCTGCTTGCCGAGGTCGTAACCTTGGGCCTTGCCCAACGGCTGCAGGGTGATTCCCGGCGGCGTCCAGGCGGCCGAGGTATCGTCGCTTTTCTTGGCGCGCGCCGCTTCCGCAGAACCCTGCGCGAGCGCCACCGCGATTAAAGATACGCCGGCTACCAAAAGCTTCGAACTGATCTTCATTTGCGCTTTCTCCCGTGATTGCGCGTTCAGCTTGTCCGGCGATTAAGCCAGAAGTTCCGTCATCGGCTTATTTGTCTGGTTGGAGCCACCGCCCCAACTATTCATGGACACGCCCATCACCTGCTGCAGGGTCAGGCCCACGCGCGTCTGCGGATCGCCCGCGGCGCGGATGTGCATGCCGGTCTTGATGCGGCCCGCGGCGCCGCCAACGATCATGGTCGCAAGATCGTCCATGGTGTGCGTGCGGGCATAGCCGTGGTCGGTCTGCCAGAGGAGGGCGATACGGTCGAGCACGGTGCCGTCGCCTTCCTTCATGTCGTCCATCGCCTTGATGAAGTCGTAGAAGCGCATGTTCGCCCATTCCACGAACCAACCCACTTCCTTCTGATAACCGAGGGCATCGTCCACCGGCTCTTCGTGCGTGAGCACGTGCCAGGAGAGGGTTCCGCCGGGCTTGCGCAAGCCGTTGGAATTCAGAACCACGTTGATGACGCGGGTCTGGCCGCAGGCGATGGCGTGGGCGAGGAGCTTGCCCATGATCGTGCCGTTCTGCTCGGCGTCCACCACGCTGTCGCCGACATTACCGGCGGCGGCTTCGTCCGGCTGCGTGCAGGACGGAAGCGGATCGGGCTTTTGCATTTCGAGCGAGAGCTGGTTTTCGATGTCGCGCAGCGACGTGAAGTACTGCTCGAGGCGGGCCCGGTCGGCGGCGCCGACCTGCTGCATCATCGCCATGCGCTCGTCCTTCACGGCCGAGAGCACGCTCTGGCGCGCCATGACCATCGGATCGGGCTTGAAGTCGGCCGCATTCGGATCGATGAACTCAGGGCCAAAGACGCGGGTATAGAGGCCCTTCGGCGAAGGCTCGGCCGGATTGGTGGTAGCGCCCACGCCCTTGGAGAAGCTGCGGCGGCCGCCGCCGATGGCGATTTCGAGCGAGCGGAAGCGCGTGCGCTTGCCGATGACGTCGGAGACGTTCTGGTCGAGCGAGGCGCCGTACACGACGCCGCCACGAAGGGCGCCCGTCGAGGAGATCTGATAGCCCGAAGTGTGGGTTTCCAGCGGACGGCCGTCCATGAAGTACTTCATGCCGCTGATGAGGGTGGTCTTGTGCTTCAGCGGCTCAAGCATGCGGAGCTGATGCTTGTGGGTGTAGCCCGTGCCGATCTTTGCCGGGATCCACTGGCCCGGATCGAAGCCGAGACCCTGGTACCAGGTGCCGAAGGCGACCGGCAGTTCCTTACCTGTCGCGGCAAGCGCGGTGCCGTTCGTGTTCAGGAAACAGTCGAGGAAGGGCAAGCCCACCGTGACGGCCGCGCCGCCGAGGGTTCCCTTGAGTACGTTTCTGCGGTTCACCAAACGGGTCATTTGGGACTCCTTCTTAATTCGCAACCGACGCGGTCTGCGTCGGCGCCGTTTCAGGGGATACACGGGTGAAGCTCGGGCTTGTCGCGATGAGCTTCATCAAAGCGGGAATGCGGTAGCCGCTGGCCTGGAAGCTCTTCTCGAGGCCGGTGACTTGATCGCGCGCCGGCGCACGGCCGAGCGCGTAACCGAGCATGCGGTTGGTGACGCAAGAGGTGGCCGCGGGCATCGCCGCGATGACCGCGCCGAGCTCGGCGGGGCCGGCGAACTTCTTGCCGTCGACGAGGCCGCTGGTGTCGAGCTGCACGCCGCCTTCGGTGGTGCGCCAGGCGCCGGCCGCATCGAAGTTTTCGAGCGCTAACCCGAGCGGATCGGTGATCTTGTGGCAGCCCGCGCACATCGGTTCGCGGGTGTGGGCCGCGAGGCGGTCACGCGCCGTGCGGTAATTGGTAGTGTCGTTGATGAGATCGAAAGAGACGTCGCCCGGGGGCGCCGGCACTTTCTGGCACAGAAGCACTTCACGCACCGCCTTGCCGCGGAGCACGGCCGAGCCGCGGCCCGAGGGCGAGTGCAGGGCGGTGAAGCTCATGTGGGTCATGATGCCCGCGCGATTGTCCTCGGCGGTGAACTGGTAGGGGTGCCACGTATCGGGCGAACCGTTGGGCAGGAAGCTTACGACCGGCACCTGATAGATCGCGCCGAGTTCCTTGGTGAGGAACGTCTTGCGGGTAGTGAAGATGTCCCGGTAGTCGCTCTTGTTGGTCAGCACCACGTCGACGACGGTGCGCAGGGTCTGCTCCTGCGCGTCTTCAGCAGCCTGCGTGCTGAACTTCGGGAACAGGGCCGTGTCCTTGGTGACGTTATCGAACTCGTCGAAGCCGAGGAAATCGACGAAGAACGCGCGCACGCCGCTTTCGAGGCGGGGGCTGGCGAGCATGCGGTCGACCTGGCGGTTGAGGCCCCGCGGGCTATTGAGTTCGCCCTTGGCCGCGGCCTGCATCAGCGCCGCGTCGGGGCCGGAATTCCATAGGAAGAAGCTCAAGCGCGAGGCGGTCGTGTAAGGATCGAGGCGCATCTCGCCGCGCGCCGTCGTCGCCGTCTCGTGCCGGAAGAGGAACTTCGGCGAGGAGAGGATCGATGCCAAGCTCAGCGAAAGGCCGGTGTAGAAATCCTTGGTTTCAGTGGTTCCAAGGCGCGCCGCCGTGACGAAGGCCTCGAGTTCGGCGCCCGTGAGCGGGCGGCGATAGAGAAGCGCGCCGACCTCGGTCATGATTTGACGTACGCAGGCGTCGTCGGCCGCCTTCGCGTCCTTGGGTGCGCAGGAGAGCATCATGCCGCGGTGCTTGTCGTCGACGATCTGCGCCGCGATGGTGCGCGACATGGCGTCGTATTGCTCCATGCCGGCGGCCGTGACGCCGACGTGGCTTGCGCCGATGGCGAGGAGGCCGTCGGTGCGCATGTCAGGCTCGAAGCGGCCACCGAAGTCGACGGTCGGGCCGAAGATGTCGGTGATGATGTTCTTGTACTGCTCGCCGGTGAGGCGGCGCATGACCAGTTGGGACGGAGCCTGAAGCTCGGCGGGCGCCGCGGCCGTGGTGGTAGACGCCTGTTGCTGTGCGCCGGGCGAGCAGGCCGAGAGCGCGCCGGCGGCGATGAGCGTCACGAGCACGCCTGTGGCGCTCTGCTTCAGCCGGGACGAAAGAGAAGAAATCATCTGCAAATACCTAGGCGCTAATCGTTATTGCTGGCGACGGCGTCATACTTGGCGTCGTCGGCGGGCACGGCGAAGGCCGGGACAGTCTCGACGTAATAGGTGGCCGAGATGCCGCTATTCACGCCGGTCTTCGGATCCGGGTATGCGTCCGCGTTCTTCTTGAGCAGGTAATAGAGGCCCGGAATGTCGCCGACGATGCACTGTTCGATCGACTGGCCGCCGCTGGCAAAAGCGAAATAGAGATCGGCCCAGGGCTGATAGCCGCCGATGAAACCGTCGGCCGTACCGTCACGCCGCAGCTTGAAATTGAACTTGGCGTTCTGCAGGCGGAACTCCGGCATGCCGAGCGGGTTCGAATACATGCGGAACATGTCGGCCGACGAGGCCGCCGAAACGATGCCGTTCTCGATCTTGCCCTTCATCTCGTTGTGCGAGCGGGGATCCGGATCGATCCGGTAAGTGACGTCGGCGCGCGGGCTTCCGTCGACGTTGGACTGGAGATATTCGAGGGCGCGGTCGAAGGCGATGGTGACCTCGCCGTCTTTCGAGAGGTCTTCACCGGTGATGGTGACGATCCAGGCCGGCTGAGAGTCCTTCAGCTGACCCCACACCCAATCCCAATAGGTCGGGCGGCCTTCGAGCGAGCCGCGGAAGGGACGCGAGCATCCCAGGGCACGATAGAGCTTGTGATCGATGCCCTTCTGCTTGGTGTCGACGTCAGTGAAGCTGCCCGGCTGATCCGGCCCCTTGTTGTCGAGGTCGAAGCCATAGGCGACGTTGCCGGTAAGCTGCTTCCACTCGGGATCTTTCACCGAGTTCGGGTACATGTACGGATTGACCGGCTTGCCGTCGATGCGGCCGCGGGTACGGATGATTTCGGACATCCGGTTCGGGCCTTCGTCGTTGCTGTCGCGCTCCTTGATCAGCGCTTCGATTTCCTCGCCGGACATGCCGAGATCGGCAAGGTCCTTGAGGTACTGTTCCTGGACGGTCGGGTTGGGGCCGCCGGGGCCGCAATCGTCCGCGGTATTGTTGGTGGCGTGCGAGAACCAGCCGACCACGAAGCTCTTGCTTTCAAGGGCGAAAGCCGAGCTGGTCGCCATGAGGACGGCGGCGAACGCCGCGCCTGCCGCAAGGGTGTTTTTGCCGTTAACTGCCACGCTCAATCTCCTCCAAACGGGCTCTCGCGCTCACGGGTCGGGAGCCCTTTGCCTGCGTTGCGGCAAGCACGCCCGTAGCGTCCAGAATTGTAATATTTTTCACGCCACCCGTATATAAGTGTGGCGTAACAGAGCTCCTCCGACTCCTCCCGCAACGGTCTGTTGCGACGCAAAATTCTCTTCCCCCGGCGCCATCGCGCCAGCCCACAGTGTCATGATGCACGGCTTGGCCCTTTTCCGCCGAAGCGGCAGGCCCGGTGAGAACAATTTAAGGCGCGTAGCGCGGCGCGCCACTTACATGACTGTCGCCTAAGCTCTCAATTTCTCATGTAAGACATGAGTATTACAGTATATCTAATTGCAATTGTTATTGTTTAAGGCTTAGAGATCGCAGGCTCTGTCGGAGCCTACTTGATCGTCACTTTGGCGGCGACGGCGGACGCAAGATCGAGGAAGCGGTGTTCGGGAAATTTTGCGCAGACACCGGCCATGGCGTCCAGCAGGCGTGCCCGGGCGTCGAAGGGAATCTCCATCTGCGGCTGGCTCACATTCTTGTAGCCCTGGATGTAACCGAAGGTCCAAAGGCCAACCAGTTCGCCCTGCTCCTTGCCGGGACCTTTTCGGGACTCGGAGAAGGCTTTGCAGGTGTAACTCTCAAGCGGAAAGGCCGGCGTCGTCTCCGCAAGCGCACGCGGCGCCTTGGAAAGCTCCTTACTTGCGACCGTCAGGAGGAAGGCCTGGGGAAACTGGGTACAGGCCTCGGCAAGGGCCGGATCGGCACCGGCCACTTCACCCGTATTAAAGGTGAGGGCGTTGGTCGCCGCAAAGCGCCCGGCGAGATATCCGTGGGTCCAGAGCTGGGCGACGCCCGACTGGGTCGTTACGCCCTGGCCGTTGATCAGTCCGGAGCATTTGAATTCGGATGCACTGAAGTTCCTGGCCGTGGCGGGCGCGTCGGGGCGCGTAAGGAGCGCGGCCGTCTCGAGCTTTTGCGCCGCTTCAGCGTCCGCAGCGATCTGCATTTTCACGACCCGGGCCGGAGTCTGGATCTCGCGCCCGTCTTTGGCGGTCTCGCCCTTGGGGATCTGATCGACGAACTCCATGCCCGAGGTCACCTGGCCCCAAACGGTGTACTTCCCGTCGAGAGACTTGCGGGTGTCGGGATGGTCGGCGAGCACGATGAACCATTCGGCGTCGGCGCTGTTGCGCTTGGACGTGCGGGCCATGGAGACCGTGCCCCTGACTTGGGGCGTGCGGCCGAACTCGGCGTTAAGGGTCCGGCCAGTTCCGAGGCCGGTGCCGTCTCCCTTCGTGTCGCCGGTCTGCGCCGCGAAGTTCTCGATCACGCGGTAGAAGACCATCCCGTCGTAGTAGCCGCCGCGGACCAGGTGCTTCACCCGCTCCACATGGCGGGGCGCCAAGTCCGGGCGCATGCGGATGACCACCCGGCCGTAGTCGAGGTCGAGATAGACGGTATTTTCGGGGTCCGCTGGCAAGGCGGGCGCCTCGGCAGCAATCGCGGGAAAACAGAGAAGCAGAATCAACGCAACGAAGCGCAGCATGAGAGCCCCTGGAAATTCGGCGCACCTAGTGGAGCGGATTTGACATTCGCCACCGATATCGCCGCGCCACTGAGAAGCGAATGTCAAATCCAAGGCTCCACTAGATTCGAAGGATTTCTAGTGGTCCTTTGATTCTAACATTCGCAAGATAGCGCCACGAACCGGGATGCGAATGTTAGAATCGGACCACTAGTGTAGCCGCCAGGACACAGGCGGCAAGCGTCCACAGCCAACGATGGAACCTTGAAGGGGAGCGGACGTTGAAGACGCACCCCTCAATTCCCTGGATGCACCATGAACAAGCTAACCCTCTCGGCCATCGCGCTCGCCGCGACCGCATTCGCCTTTCCCGCCTGGGCGGACCCGGTTCCCTCGGCCGTAGACGCCATGATCCGCGCCGCTGGGAAGGACGTGGATACGATCGCCAAGGTCGCCAAGACCGCTCATCCGAATTCGGCGAAAGAAATCGATGCTCTGGTCGCGAGCCTTGCCGACCAGCGCGAAGTCGAGCGCACCGAGCGCCTCGCGCGCGCGGGGATCTTCGACGCCTGGTCGGGGAACGGCGAGCTGGGCGTGAATTACACCACCGGCAACACGAAGGACTTCGGCGTCATGGCCGGGGTTTCGTTGATGAAAGACGGCCTAACATTCCGCCACAAGCTGAACGGCCTGATGGATCGACGGAAGTCGAACGGCGTGCTCACCAGCAACCGCGCCATGGCGGGATACGAGTTGAACTACAAATTCAATGAACAGATCTACGCCTACGGCCTCGGAAGCTGGGAGCGAAACACCTTCGCCGGATTCACGCGGCGATTCACGGAATCCGTCGGCGCCGGTTATCAGGTCTTCAAGAACGACGACATGTATCTCGAGCTGACGGCGGGCCCCGCCTTCCAGCAGACGCGCTATGTGGACGGGCGGAGCGACCGCGACATCTCGGCGCGCGCCGGGTTGGACTTCGGTTGGGAATTCGTGGACGACGTGATGCTCACGGAGAAGGCGGCGATCCTCATCGGCAGCCAGTGGACATCGACGACCGCAGTGACCTTCGCGCTCATCGATGCATTGTCGGCGCGGGCTTCGTTCGACGTAATTCACGAGAACAATCCGCTCGTGGGCCGCAAAGCCACGGATACGGCGTCGCGCCTGTCGCTGGTGTACGGATTTTAGAAGCTTGGATGCTTTGACGCCCAACTCGAAAACCCTCCCCTGATGTCCATAGGCCCGGAACAGGCCGCGAAGATGCTCGCCTTGATGGAAGACGACGAGATCCGCGAGCTGTCGCAGACCATGGCGAACCTCGGCACCATCAGCTCCAAGATGGTGGAGCGTCTGTTCGTCGACTTTGCCGACGCCATTTCCAATACCGGCTCATTGACGGGCTCGTTCGCGACCACCGAACGCCTGCTCATGAAGGGCCTCGATAAGGAGCGCGTTGCTCTGATCATGGAAGAAATCCGCGGCCCCGCCGGCCGCACCATGTGGGACAAGTTGGGCAACGTGCATGAGCAGGTTCTGGCCAATTACCTGAAGAACGAATACCCGCAAACCGTCGCCGTGGTCCTTTCGAAACTGAAGGAAGACCACGCGGCCCGCGTCCTCGGCATCCTGCCCGAAGGCTTCGCCATGGAAGTGGTGATGCGCATGCTGCACATGGAGGCGGTGCAGAAGGACGTGCTCGAAAGCATGGAAAAGACGCTGCGGGTCGAGTTCATGTCGAACCTGGCCAAGACCACGCGTGTCGACAGCCACGAAATGATGGCCGAGATCTTCAACAATCTCGACCGTGCGACCGAAGCGCGTTTCATGACCGCCCTCGAAGAGCGCAACCGCGAGTCCGCCGAACGCGTGCGCCAGTTGATGTTCACCTTCGAAGACCTGGTCCGCCTCGACACCGCCGGTGCGCAGGTACTGCTGCGCCATGTGGAGAAGGACAAGCTGGCGCTCGCCCTCAAGGGCGCGTCGGAAGCGATCATGCAGCTCTTCACGGCGAATATGTCGGCCCGCGCGGCCAAGATGCTCAAGGAAGACATGGACTCGCTGGGCCCTGTCCGCCTCAAGGACGTCGAAGAAGCGCAAGTCGCGGTGGTCACGCTCACCAAGGAACTGTCGAACTCGGGACAAATCACCCTGTCCGAAGGCGCCGAGGACGGCGAGCTGGTCTATTAGCCGGCTTCGATTCGCCTGAAGTTTCGACGCGCGCGGCTATAGTCCCGGCCGCAGCCTCCTCAAGACGCCATCTTCTTAAAAAAATCTTCCTTGCGTCGGACCTCCGTGCGGGTGAAGGCTTTACCCATGGCATCCGATCTCAAGGACATCGTTTCATTCCGCCTCGACGGCAAGGTAGCCGTGGTGACGGGCGGCGGCAGCGGCATCGGCCGGGCCATCGCGCTGGCCTTTGCGCAAGCGGGCGCGTGGGTGGCGGTGCTGGACCGCGACGAACTGAAAGCGGTCGCTGTCGCACGTGAAATCGTAAAGCTGGGTCAGCAGAGTTTCGCCGCGACAGCGGACGTCAGCAACGAGGCCGATGTCGAGCGCGCCATTGCGTCGGTGACGAACGAATTCGGCGGCCTCGACATCCTGGTGAACAGCGCAGGCGCTGCCATTCGTAAACCCAGTGTCGAACTTCCCCTCGAAGACTGGGACAAGGTGATCGCGGTCAACGTGACCGGCACATTCCTCATGTCCCGTCACGCGGCGCGCGTGATGCTCGCCGGCAAGAAGGGCGGCAGCATCATCAATATCGCGTCCATCATGGGATTCTCGGGCGGCGGTCTCTATCCCAACATTTCCTACCAGACGAGCAAAGGCGCCGTGGTGAACATGACCCGTGCGCTCGCAGTGGAGTGGGCCAAAGAGGGAATCCGCGTCAACGCCATCGCGCCGCAATGGGTCAATACGCCCTTCATCGAGGCCTTACGCGAAAAACCCGAGTTGATGGAGCGCATCAAAGCCATGATTCCCATGGGGCGGCTCGCGGAACCTGAAGAAATGGCGGGCGCCGCGGTTTTTCTGGCCAGCACTGCGTCGAGCATGGTGACCGGACACATCCTCGCGGTCGACGGCGGATTCCTGGCGCAATAGGGGGAAGAGATGCGTGCAATTATTTTGGCCCTGCTGTTCATCGGCGGACTCGTTGGCGCGGCAGCGGCGGCAGACATCGACATCGGTCCCGCCGTCGGTACGGCGATCCCAACCCCGTTTGCCGTTCATGACCCTGCCGAAGAGTTGCAGACCTTTGCCGATCTCGCCGGACCGTCGGGGGTGGTGATGGTGTTCGTGCGCTCGGCCTCCTGGTGTCCCTATTGCATTCAGCAGCTTCGCGAGATCGAGAGCGTCAATGCGCCTCTCAAGGAGCGTGGATACCG
>CAMDOZ010000068.1 GCA_945903705.1 Fidelibacterota bacterium
GGCTCGCTGACGAGATCGCGCGTGAAGGTGATTCCATCCACGACCGCCGACACCGCACCGAAGGTCCGCTTGGCTTCCGCGGCGGCAGCTGTCTGCACGACCAGAGTCTTCAGCTTTGGCTTGCTCTCCGCCTCATCCTTGGTGCGGTACTTGATAAAGCGATAGGACTTCTGCAGCGCGCCGCCGGCGATATGCGCAGCCACCGATCCCGCGGCAACGCCGTCGAAGAGATCGAGCACGATGGCCGCGGCGGCATCGGCGGCGATGGCATCGAACATCACCGCGCCAAGGCGCTCCGCCGCCATGCCGTCGATGGTTTTTGTGTCGCCTACGCCGACGAGAACGACGCGCGAGAGCTTTGTACCGCCGGGCACCACGATGGTCAGAGCCTTTTCGCGCTTCCCGCGGAACTCGGCCGCCTTCATCGCGCGGCTCAACGCGCCGCCGGTGCGCTTGTCGAGCGCAGCGCCGGCGGACCCCAGCCGCCCGCCGTCGCCCACGGGGAGAACGACGGCGCCCTGGGCCGGAACGGCGATCTTGGCGAAAGTGATGTTCATGGGGTGATGGCTCGCGGCTGGAGATAAACGGGGATGAGCGGTTAACCTAGGCAGGTCGCACGCTCGAATCAACCCGGCCGGATGGACAAGGGCGACGCCCGCGGCATAGGTTGGGACCTCAGCATTTCCGCGCTTTTTGAAGGGAGAACCATGGGCAGATTCGGCGTCGGTCAGGCCATCAGACGCGTTGAGGACGAACGGTTCCTGACGGGCGCCGGCCGGTACACCGACGACATCTCGCTCGCGGACGAAACCCATCTCTACGTTTTGCGCTCGCCCCACGCCCATGCGGAGATTACATCGATCGATGTAACCGAGGCGCGCGAGGCGCCAGGCGTGATCGGTGTCCTGACGTTCGCCGACCTCGAGGCGATGAACGTCGGGCCGATACCCGTCGGCGCCGTACCGCGCGGCCAAGACGGCAAGGCGCCCAAGCCGCCGGCACGACCTGTTCTCGCGAAAGGCCGCGTGCGTTATGTCGGGGAGCCGGTGGCAGCGGTGGTCGCGCGTTCTTACGTCGAGGCGCGCGATGCCGCGGAACTCATCGCGGTCGAGTATGAAGACCTGCCGGCGGCGGCTTCGCTCGCGGAGGCGCAAGACGCCGCCGCCATTCATCCCGAGGCGCCGAACAATGTCCTTCTCACCTGGTCCATCGGAGACGCCGCCAAAACGGAGGCCGCCTTCGCCAAGGCCGCGCGCATCGTCTCCATCGACCTGCGCAATTCGAGGCTCTTACCCACCGCGCTCGAGCCGCGGTGCGCCATCGGCGAATACGATGCGAAGACCGAGCGCTTTACGCTCACGCAGGGCACCCAAGGGGTGCACACCCATAAGGCCTGGTGCGCGACGGTGTTCGGGGTCCCTCAGGAAAATGTCCGCGTGATCACGCCCGATGTGGGCGGCGGCTTCGGCATGAAGAACTTCCTATTCCACGAACCGCTATTGTGCCTCGCCGCGGCGCGCGCCTACGGAAAACCGGTGAGGTGGACCGCGGACCGCGCCGAGAGCTGCATGAACGACACCCACGGCCGCGACCAGGTCACTCATGGAGAATTGGCGCTCGACAAAGACGGCACATTCCTTGGGCTTCGTGTGTCTTATCTCGGAAACGTAGGCGCCTATCTCTCGCAGTACGGCGCCTACATCCAGACCGTCGCGGGCGGCGGCATGTACTGCGGCGCCTATCGCATCCCAGCCGCGCAAGTCACGGTCAAGGTGGTGATGACCAACACGGCGCCGCTCGACGCCTACCGCGGCGCTGGACGGCCGGAAGCCTCCTATCTCATCGAACGCTTGGTTGAAAAAGCCGCGCGCGAGCTTGGGGTTTCATCCATACAGCTCCGGCGGCGCAATTTCGTCCGCCCGGATGAGTTTCCATTCGCGACGGCCCTTGGTCCCAAATATGACTCCGGCCGCTACGCCGAGCTGATGGACGCGGCTTTGATGCGCGCCGGTGCGCAAGGCATCGCCGCGCGCAAGGCCGAGGCGCGCAAGAACGGCAAGCTGCGCGGCTTCGGCGTGAGTTACTATGTCGAGGCCTGCGCCGGCGGAAACGGCGAGACGCCACAGCTTTTCTTCGGCGAAGACGGACGCCTCGAAATCCTGATCGGCACGCAATCCAACGGCCAAGGCCACGAGACCGTTTACGCGCAGATCGCCGCCGACGCCTTTTCCATTCCCATCGAAGGAATCACGGTGCGCCAGGGCGACAGCGACCTCATCCCCACCGGCTTCGGAACCGGCGGCTCGCGGTCGGTGCCCGTAGGCGGCAGCGCCGTGATGGTCAACTGCGTGAAGATGATCGACCTGGGCAAGGCAATGGCCGCGGCGCTGCTTGGCGGCAAGGCGACCGACGTGTCGTTCGATGACGGCCTCTTCCGCGTCGCGGGCACGAACCACAGCGTCGGCCTAAAGGAAGTGATCGCCGCATCCTTCGACGCGAAACGCCGCCCGCCGGGTGTGGCACCGGGCTTGCGCGCGAGCGAAAACTCATCGCCGACCGGCGCCACCTTCCCCAACGGCTGCCACATCTGCGAGCTCGACGTGGATGAAGCGACCGGCACGATCTCCTTCGTGAACTACACCATCCAGGACGACCTCGGCGTCGCGCTCAATCCGCTTCTGATGGAGGGCCAGATCGTCGGCGGCGCCGTGCAGGGTCTCGGCCAGGCGCTCTATGAGGAAGCGATCTACGACGAGACGGGGCAGCTGGTCACAGGGTCTTTCATGGACTACTGCATGCCGCGCGCCGATAACACGCCGCACTTTAGCTTTGCATATACGGAAGTGCCGACCGATCGCAACGCCCTCGGCCTCAAAGGAGCCGGCGAAGCGGGCACCATCGGCGCAACGCCGGCCGTCGTGAATGCGGTTCTCGACGCCCTCGCTCCGCTCGGCGTCACTCATCTCGATATGCCCCTTACACCGTTGAAGGTGTGGGAAGCGATCGCCGCCGCGAAAGTCGACTGACAATGTCCGCCGTGTTGAAGTTTGAGACGCTGAGCACGTGGGCCGACAGGCTTGCAACGACTGCCGAAGCGGCCGGCCGCGCGATCCTCGAAGTCCGCGCGCGCGGCTTCGAGACATTCACGAAAGCCGACGCATCGCCGGTGACTGAAGCCGATCGTGTCGCCGAAGGCATCGTGGTCGGTGCAATCGCGCGTCTCGAGGCGCCGTTTCCGGTAGTCGCCGAGGAACTCATGGCCGAAGGAACGATACCGGCCTTCGAGGGCCGCGACTTCTGGCTGATCGACGCGCTCGACGGCACGAAAGAGTTCGTCAAAGGCGGGACCGACTTCACGGTGAATGTCGCCCTGATCCAAGCAGGGCTGCCCGTTCTCGGCGTTGTTCACGCGCCCGCGCGCGCGGAGACGTACGTAGGCGTCGTCGATCCCGGCGGCACTGCACGGCGTGCCGACGTGCGGCGCGGAGGCAAAACCTCGCCCCTTGTTGCTCGCCAGCGGCCTTCCCGCGTGATCATCGCCGGGAGCCGATCGCATGAAGTTGCAGATGAGATGAACAAGTTTCTCGACACTTACGATGTCGCCGACCGCCTCGTGGTCGGTTCATCCATCAAGTTCTGCATGGTCGCGGAAGGACGCGCCGATCTCTATCCGCGGTTTGGGCCGACGTCCGAGTGGGATACGGCGGCCGGCCACGCCGTTCTGCGGGCCGCCGGCGGACGCGTTCATACCTTCGATGGCGTCGAACTGGCCTATAAGAAGCCAGGTTATCTCAATGGGCGCTTCCTCGCCGAAGGTCCCCTGTGAGTATCGTCGCGAACGCCGCCGCGATTCTGCGCGCCGGCGGCCTCGTCGCCATCCCGACCGAAACCGTCTACGGGCTCGCCGCAGATGCAACCCAGGGCAAAGCGGTCGCGCGCATCTTCGAAGTGAAGGGCCGGCCCTCGTTCAATCCTCTGATTGTGCATGTGGGCGGACATGACTGGGTCGCGGACCTTGCCCATGTGGATGACCGCTTTGCGCGCCTCGCGAAAGTTTTCTGGCCCGGTCCCCTGACTTTCGTTCTGAACAGGCGCGACCGCTCGCCGGTTTCCGAGCTGGTCTCCGCGGGTCTTCCGAGCCTCGCGCTCCGTATGCCTGCTCACCCGCTGGCTCAGGACATCTTGAGCGCGGCCCAGCGCCCCCTCGCCGCGCCGAGCGCCAATCGCTCGGGCACCGTGAGTCCGACAAGGGCCGCGCATGTGGCGGCGTCCCTGGGCGATGCGATCGACCTGATCGTCGACGGCGGCCCGTGCCGCGTGGGAATTGAATCGACGGTGCTCGATCTGACGGGCCCCGCCGCGGCAATCCTTCGGCCGGGCGCGGTCACCGCCGAGGAGATCGCGGCGATCGTCGGGCCGGTGGTCTCGGCAGAGTCCGATTCCGCCGCGCCGAAGTCCCCGGGCCAGCTCGCAGCCCATTATGCGCCGTCCATACCGCTGCGCATGAACGCGTCCGATGCGAGGCCGGGCGAAGCGCGTCTTGGATTCGGTGCGTCGCCGGACGCGACGCTCAACCTCAGCGCCTCCGGCGATCTCCTTGAGGCGGCCGCCAACCTGTTCGGGATGATCCGGGCGCTCGACGATCCGGCGCGCTTTGCGGGAATTGCCGTGGCCCCAGTGCCGCTTGCGGGCATCGGGCTTGCGATCAACGATCGGCTGACGCGGGCGGCGCGCGGGCGCTGACGTCCGCCTGTTGCGCGGCGGCCTGCTTTGTTTCATATCACTGCCATGACGAGCCGAAAGAACGCCCGTGCCGCTTGATCAATCCCTCCGTGACCGCCTGATCGAAATCGTGGGCGCCGCCGCTTGCATCAGCGACGAAAGCGCCATGGCGCCGTATCTGCATGAAGAGCGCGGCCTCTATCGCGGCAAGGCGGCTTTGGTCGTGCGGCCGGGCACAACGGCCGAGCTCGCGCAAGTCGTGGCAACCTGCGCCGCAGCGAAAGTCGCCATCGTTCCTCAAGGCGGCAACACGGGTCTCTGCGGAGGCGCGGTCGCCGACGAGAACGAGATCATCGTGAGCCTTGGGCGCATGAACAAAGTTCGCGCCATCGATCCCATGAACTTTACGATCACCGTGGAAGCGGGATGCATTCTCGCCGACGTGCAACGCGCGGCGTCCGAGCAGAACTGTCTCTTTCCCTTGAGCCTCGGAGCCGAAGGAAGCTGCCAGATCGGCGGCAATCTCGCCACCAATGCCGGCGGCATCAACGTGCTGCGTTACGGCAATGCGCGCGATCTCGTGCTTGGACTCGAAGTCGTTCTGCCGGATGGGCGTATCTGGAACGGCTTGCGGTCCCTTGGCAAAGACAACACCGGCTATGCACTTCGCCAACTCTACGTCGGCGCCGAAGGAACATTCGGCATCATCACAGCCGCCGTGCTCAAACTTTTTCCGCGCCCGACGGAAACGGCGACCGCGATGTGCGCCGTGGCGACGCTCGAGAACGCGACGACGCTGCTCAACCGCGCCCGGGCCCTCTCCGGCGACGCGGTGACGACGTTCGAGCTTATTCCACGTATTGGGCTCGAGATGTGCATGCGCCACATCGCCGGCGTGACGGATCCCTTTCAGGCCCCGCACCCGTGGTACGTGCTGATCGAATTCTCGACGTCGCGCCCGGACGCAAGCGTGCGTTTGAGCTTCGAAACTTTGCTGGAGACGGCGTTCGGAGAGGAGATCATCACCGATGCCGTGATCGCCGAGAGCTTAGAGCAGCGCAACAATCTGTGGCGCATCCGTGAATCGATGCCCGAAGCGCAGAAACACGAAGGCGGCAGCATCAAGCACGACGTCGCGGTGCCGGTTTCCTTGGTCCCTCAGTTCATCACGCAAGGCATGCAAGCGATTGCGAAACACTTTCCGGGCGCGCGTCCGGTCCCGTTCGGCCACTTGGGCGACGGCAACATTCATTTCAACATCTCGCAGCCCCCGGGCGCCGACAAGGCGGCCTATCTCTCCCAGTGGGCCGACATGAATCGCCTGGTGCATGACCTGGTCATGAGCATGAACGGTTCGATCTCAGCCGAGCACGGCATCGGCCTGCTGAAGGTCGACGAGATGAAGCACTACAAGGACCCGGTCGAGCTGGATTTGATGCGCCGGCTCAAGCGCGCCCTCGATCCCGAGAACCTTATGAACCCCGGCAAGGTCGTCGATTAGTACCGGGCCGTTGGTCTCCAAAGCCCTGCATTTATTCCAAAAATCATCAGGAAGCCCTTGCGGCCAGCGCGGCCTATCGCCATGGTTGTGCTCGTACATGACCTTTCCCTTGCCCGAGGGTGAGACCGGGCGGCCAACCATTGGAGTCGTCACAATGAAAAGAATTGGATTCGCCCTCGCGCTCGGATTTGCCGCAGTGGCTTCGACCACCGGCGCTCGCGCGCAGGACGCCATCGGGCCGTACGTCGGGCTCGGCCTCGGCCTTCACTCGGCCGCGAGCACAAACCTCGACTATGAGGATCCGGTCGGGACTAAAGCGGGAATGAGCAACGCAAAGTTCCGCGTAGGTTTCAACGTCGCCGCCGCGGCGGGCTTCCGCTGGAACGACTATATGCGCTTCGAAGCGTAACTCGGCTATCGCTCCGCCGGCCTCGACAATATCGGTCCTGAAGACGCCGAGGGGAAACAGCACGCCCTTAGCGTCATGGGCAATATTTTGTTCGATGTCGGCGAGGGCACGAACTTCCAGCCGTACATCGGCGGCGGCGTCGGCCTTGCCAACAACAGCTGGAGCAACGTGAAGACCCCGACATCGCCCATTTACGACGACAACAATAAGAAACTGCAGTGGCAGGCGATCGTCGGCATCGAATTTCCGTTGAATCCCCAGACCAAGTGGTTCGTCGACTATCGCTACATCGGCTCGGTGGACAACAAGTTCAACACGATCCCCGCGCGTGCACGCGTGGTGGGCGTGGACTTGTCGAGCCATAACCTGATGCTCGGTGTGCGCCACAGCTTCTAGCGCTCTCGCGCGAT
Organism: Fidelibacterota bacterium; assembly: GCA_945903705.1. GTDB lineage: Bacteria > Pseudomonadota > Alphaproteobacteria > Rhodospirillales > Rhodospirillaceae > SHVO01. Next base: position 7,043 of record CAMDOZ010000068.1, read on the forward strand.
CACTAGATCAGCAAAGAAAAACGCCGGCCTAAGGGCCGGCGTTTTTTTATTCATACCGTGTTCTCCTGTTAATCCACGGTGTAGGCCGGGGCAGGCGCGGCGGCTTTGACGATGCCGACGGCCTCGGCGGTGATTTCGTGCGAGGGCGCAGGAATTGCGGGCGCGGCGCACAAGGCCGGCGCGCCGGCCTGAGTCATGACGTGCGCAACCGCCTGCGCTTCGAGTTCAGCCGGCTCCTCCTGGAGAAGCAGGAACATGCTCCAGGTCTCCTGGCAGAACCCTTCGGGATCTTCGGCGCGATGAAGACCCGCAACATTCGCGAGTTCCGTGACATGGCGATTGAGAGCGGACTGACCGCCTCCGGTGCGCTGGAAGTAGCCGATGAGATCGGTGCCCGCGTCGGCAAGAGGCGGGCGGAACGACTCAACGAAGTTGTTGTAGGCATCGCGTTGATTGCAGGAGAGGCCCGCAACCATCAGCCGGCTCTGCAGATGCCGCAGACTGAATGCGGTTGCTTCTTGCGCGGTGATGCAAGTTGTAAGATCGCCCGCTCCTGCGGGAACCGCCGCGGTCAAAATCCCGCAAACGGCGACTGCGCGCATCAGACCAGCCTTCATGTGCATTTCCCCCTCAACCCGCCAAGCCCTGGCGTAATGGGAGCATTTTAGTGATAGACGCTTGGACCAGCAAAACGTTTCACTGTCACGGGATATTTTTTGGTGTCTCGCCTCGCGCTCGAACCCGCGCAAGTTGTCGTCCCGGAGATCCTCGTGAGCCCCTGCAAACACGAGGGAATACGTTTACGGGAAGGTCATCTGACGACCCTGGTTCCCGCGTAAGGTGCAGGGGTATAGTCCTCAAGAGATGCCGCCGATTTGAAGAGGCGTGATGTCCGGTATCACCTGGTACATTTTCCGGCAGTTGATTGTGGGTACGAGCCTCGTGAGCGTGGCGCTCGCGTTTCTGATTTGGCTGACGCAATCGCTGCAGTTTCTGCAATTCATCGTCAACAAGGGCCTCGCCCTGGGCGCCTGGCTCAAGCTGACCGTCCTGCTTCTGCCGTGGTTCCTTTCCGTCATCCTTCCGGCCGCGCTCTTCTTCGTGGTGCTATTCGTCTACAGCAAGCTGTCCTTGGATCGCGAGCTGGTGGTCGCGCAAGCGGCGGGGATGAGCCGCATGCGCCTGGCGGCGCCGGCGCTTCTGTGCGCCGCTGCCGCGATGTTCATGGGGCTTCTCTTCACGCTGTATGTGGTGCCGGAGACCATGCGCTCCTTCAAGGAGCTGCAATGGACCATTCGTAGTGACGTCTCGCAGGTCCTGCTGCGCGACGGCTCCTTCAATCAGATCAGCGAAGATATCACGGTGTACGTACGCGGCCGCGACAAGAACGGCGACCTGATAGGGGTCATGGTGCACGATACGCGCGGCGAGGAAAGTACGACGACATTGATGGCCGAACGTGGCGCGCTCGGAAGCACGGCGGACGGATCAAGCGTGGTCTTGTACAACGGCAGCCGCCAGGAGCTGCGCCGGGGGACGGGGAACCTTTCGGTGCTCTACTTCGATAGCTATACGCTCGATTTTAGGGGCGTCGGCGGCGAAGGGGACGACCGGTACGCCGATATCCGCGAGCGGCCCACCACAGAACTGTTTGGCCTCACAGAGGCTGACGGTATTTCCCCGGCCAATGTCGTGAGGATGCGCGCCGAAGGCCATCAGCGGGTGGTGGCGCCCGTCGGCGCCATTGCATTCACTCTTATCGGCCTCGTCTTCCTTTTGACGGGCCCGTTCGACCGACGGGGCCAGACAAAGCGCATGGTTGCCGCAGTGGCTGTCGTCGTGGGGCTCCAGTCCGCAGCGCTCGGTTTCATGAGTCTCGCGTCGAAGGATCTTTCCTACATACCGGCCATGTACGCTGTAGCGTTGCTCCCGATACCGGTGGGCCTGTATATCCTTCTAGCGCCTCATTGGCTCCGGCCCACTTCCTTCCGCCCTCGGACTGCGTAATCAGGACTGCTCAACTCGGTATGACGACCCTTTCGCCTTCCAGCCGCCGGCCCACCCGGCTGAATCGGGGTCGCCCGCTGCACAGCACGCTTCACCTGCTGACCGCGTTGGGGATTGCGTTCGGGCTGTTGTCGGCGCGGGACGCCGGCGCCGCGGCGCTCGACGGAACGCAAAGTCCCGCCGGGCAGGCAAGTGAAGACACAACCCTCTTGCTGGCGGACGAACTCACCTACGACGAAACCGGCGACATCGTGACGGCCACGGGATCCATCGAGATTCAGCGCGGCAACTTGATGCTGATGGCCGACAAGATCGTCTATGACCGCCGCGCCGATATCGCGACCGCCACCGGCAACGTGTCCATTCTGGAAAGCAACGGCTCGGTCTTCTTCTTCGAGAGCATCCAGGTCACCGGCGATCTCAAGGAAGGCCTCGCCCAGGAAGTGCGCGTACTGCTCTCCGACAAATCGCGCCTGGCGGGCCGCGTCCTTCGCCGGCTCCCGGGCGGCGTCAGCGAGCTCTATTCAGGGGTCTATACCGCCTGCGACAGCTGCGGCGACGAGAACCCGCTCTGGCAGTTGAAGGCCGGACGCGTGCGTTACGATTCCGAAGCCGAGATGGTGTACTACAACAACGCCTGGCTCGAGTTCGGCGGCGTGCCGGTGTTCTACACGCCCTATCTCGCCCATCCCGATCCCACGGCGGGACCCAAGAGCGGCCTCCTGCTGCCGACCATCGGCGCGGGCCGCAACCTTGGTCTCTCTTATCAACAGCCCTACTACATCCACATGTCGGACACGCGCGATGCAACCATCACGCCGTTCCTGACATCGAGCGCCGGAAAGGGCGTGACGGGCGAGTACCGTCAGAATTTCCGGAAAGGACAGATGCGTCTGTTCGGAAGTTTGATGGCCGGCGATCCGGACATTTCGGAAGACGTGCGCGGTCACATCAAGGCCACGGCGCGCTGGGACATGAACCAGCACTGGCGCTCGGGCACCGATATCAACCTTGCCACCGACCGCACCTATCTGCGCCGCTACGGGTTCGAGGCGCCGACATGGCTGACGACGAATATCTTCGCCGAGCGTTTCAGCCAGAGCACTTACTTCTCCGCCAACACCTACTACTTCCAGCGCCAGCGCCTCCCGCTGACCACCAATTCGGTTCCCGTGATCGCGCCGCTTCTCAGCTACAACTATACAAGCGTGCCCGACTCCTGGGGCGGGTACTGGACCGTGGACGGCAACGGCTTGCTGCTGGTCCGCGAGCGCGGGACCGATACCACCCGGGTATCGAGCCGCGTGGGTTGGAACCTGCCCTATACCAGCCCGCTCGGCGACGTTTACGCCTTCCGCGCGGGCGTGCGCGGCGACGGCTACTACGTGCGCGATCTCTTCCGCCCTTCGCGCGCCGACACATTCACCGGCACCTCGGGGCGTTTCGTGCCCGAAGCTTCGCTGGAATGGCGCATGCCGTTCGTAAGCAATGAGTATGGGTTCCACCAGATGTTCGAACCCATCGTGCTTGCTGCGGTGAGCCCCATCGGCGTGAATCCGGAGGAAATCCCGAACGAGGATTCCCTCGACCTCGAATTCGACGATACGAATCTATTCAGCATGCACCGCTTCGCCGGCCTCGACCGGGTCGAGACCGGCCCTCGCATCAACTACGGCCTCAAGTGGGCTGCGTTCCGCCAAAACGGCGGCTCGATGTCGGCGCTGCTGGGCCAAGTGTACCGTTTCCACGATGACCGGATTTTCTCGCCGCTCTCCGGCTTGCGCGGGCATTTCTCCGACATCGTGGGCCGGATCGACTTCAGGCCGAATTCCTATATCGACATGCAGTACCGTTTCCGGTTTGACAAGGATTCGCTCGTGAGCCGCCGCAGCGAAGTAAGCCTCGCGACCGGCACCGATCCCTTCCGCATCGGCGGCACCTATGTCTTCGTGACCTCCGACGGCAGCCTGCCGGGGATTCCCAACAACACCGAGGAACTCTATGTCTCGGCCTCCAGCCGCCTGAACCGCAACTGGAGCATCATCGTCGGCCACCGCCACAACCTCGGCCCGGGCGGCGGACCGGTCCGCACCGACGTGGGAATCACCTACGAGGATGAGTGTTTCATCCTTGGCATCGACATCGCCAACGACCGCACCGAAGACCGCGACTTCAGGCGGGGTGTCGCCGTGATGCTGCGCATCAACCTCAAGACCATTGGCGATATTAGGTTCAATACCGACGTGAATTCGCCGCGGTAGGGCGCGACTGGCGAAAACACCTGCAATTACGGCATGTTACGCAGCGGCCAAAGCCCGTCACGCGGCTGGTTTTCGCCATAGTTCTTGCGTATGTTACGCCCCTTCCCGTTTTTAAAGCGCGATCGCCTCTTTAAACTGAAATCGCGCTTTAGATTCTTGATTGGTCGCATTTTCTCGGGGAAAACCGGTTCCCACTTTTCCCGAAAATGCTCGAAAGCTGGTAACGACGAATGAAGACCCGGATTGCAATCCTCCTCTGTGCCTCGATCGGACTTGGCGCGAGCGCCGAGCGTGCGAGCGCGCAACAGCAGCGTCCGGCCGCTCCCGCCATCAGCATCGCCGCCGTGGTCAACGACGAAATCGTCACCGTACGCGAAGTGCAGAATCGCATGGGCCTCTTCATGGCGACCGCGCGCATCGACAACACACCCGAGGTTCAGCGCCGGCTGATCCCGCAAGTCGTCGACTCCCTGATCGACGAGCGCCTCAAGATGCAGGAGGCGCGCCGCCTGAAGGTTACCGTGACGACCGAGGAAGTGCGCTCGGCCGTCAACACCATCGAAGACCGCAACGGCATGCAGCCGGGCACCTTGCGCGCGATGATGGACGAGCGCGGCATCGACATGGACACACTCTACGCGCAGATCGAATCCGACAGCGTGTGGGTGAAGGTGGCGCAGGAGCATCTCGCACGCGAAGTCGTGGTGACCACGGCCGAAGTGAAGAGCGTCATCGACCGTGCCAAGGCTAACCAAGGCAAACCCGAATACCTTCTCTCGGAAATCGTGATTCCGATTTCGCTGACCTTGCCCGAGCAGGCCGCGCGCGAGCTCGGCCAGCGTCTGGTGCAGCAGATCCGCGGCGGCGCGCCGTTCCAGGCCGCTGCCCAGCAGTTCTCGCAGAGCGCCACTGCGGCCGTCGGCGGCGACCTCGGATGGGTGATCCAGAACGATCTCGAAGGCGATCTCGGGAAAGTCGTGCCGACCATGGCGGACAATGAAATCTCCGAGCCCGTACGCGTGGCCGATTCATTCCGTGTTGTCGCTCTGCGCGGTAAGCGCGCCTCCGGCCAGCCGGATCCGCAGGCCGCGGCCGTCACGCTGAGCCAGATCTATCTTCCGACCGAAGGCGGGCGCGCGCTGCCGCCGGAAAAATTGGAAGCCCACGCCGAACGCATCCTGCGCGAGCCGAAAAGCTGCGAAGACATGGATAAGCTGGCCAAGGAAATCGCAACACCCGGCTCCGGACCGATTCCGCCGGTTTACGTCGGCGCGCTGCCCGAGAAAGTGCGCGACGCCGTGGTGAACCTTCCGGTGAACAAGGTGAGCGACGTCATCGACGTTTCCAGCGCACGCCTCTATACGATGGTGTGCCAGCGCCAGGCTGACACCGGCGTCCCGGGCGAAGGCCAGGTGCGCAACATGCTCGAGAATTCGAAACTCAACAACATCGCACGCCAGAAGCTGCGCGATCTGCGCCGCCAAGCTCTGATCGACGTGCGCCTCTAAGGCCCCCCTTTGTGACGACTCTCGCGCGCCTCGCACCGCTGGCGCTCACCATGGGTGAGCCCGCCGGCATCGGCGGCGAGATCGCGCTCAAAGCCTGGGTCCGCCGCGAAGGCCTTCCGCCCTTTTTTGTCATCGACGATGCCGCGAGGCTGACGGCCCTCGCCCGGCGTTTCGGCATTGACTGCCCGGTTGCGGCCATCGCAACGCCGTCCGAAGCCGCCGGCGTCTTTCACAGGGCCTTGCCGGTTCTTCGCCTTGCGGTACCGCTGGCCGGCGGCGTCACCCTTGGTAAGCCGGAGGCTTCGACCACTCCTTCAGTCATCAGTGCGATCGACCAAGCGGTCGATGCCGCTAGGTCGGGCGCGGCTTCGGGAATGATTACCAACCCGATTCAGAAGGCGACGCTGCAGAACACCGGTTTCGCCTTTCCCGGACACACGGAGTATCTGGGTCACCTCGCGGGCATAGCCGATCCGGTGATGATGCTGCTCATTGAGGAGTTGAAGGTCGTGCCCGTGACGGTCCACTTGGCCGTCAAGGATATCCCGGGCGCCCTGACCATCCGCGCCATCGTGCATTGCGGCCAGGTGACGGCGAAGGCGCTTCAGCATGATTTTGGAATTGCGCGGCCGCGTCTGGCCGTAGCGGCCCTCAATCCCCACGCCGGGGAAATGGGAATGATGGGCAGCGAAGAAACCAGTGTCATCGCTCCGGCCATCGCGCAGTTGCGCGAGAGCGGAATCGAGGTCAGCGGACCGCACCCCGCGGACACCCTCTTCCACACGGCCGCGCGCCGCACATACGATGCGGCCCTATGCATGTATCATGACCAAGCCCTCATTCCCCTGAAGACCTTGGATTTTGCCGGTGGCGTTAACATGACTCTCGGACTGCCCTTCGTGCGCACGTCACCCGATCACGGGACGGCCTGCGATATCGCCGGCGCCGGCACGGCCGATCCTTCAAGCCTGATCGCCGCGATCAGGACCGCCGGCGCGGTGGCCGCGCGGCGCGAAAACGCGCGGACCGCGGCGGAATGAACGATACCGCGCCTCCGCCTGCGCTTCCGCCCTTGCGCGAGGTCATCGCCCGCCACGGATTAATGGCCACCAAGGCGCTGGGCCAGCACTTCCTGCTCGATCTCAATCTCACCGCGCGTATCGCAAGGGCGGCCGGCGATCTGCGCACGGGCACTTGTATCGAGATCGGCCCGGGCCCCGGCGGCCTCACGCGCTCTCTCTTGGACGAAGGCGCCCATGTCATCGCCATCGAGAAAGACAAACGCTGCCGCGAGATTCTCGAAGAGTTGCGCGCTGCCTATCCGGACCGCCTCGAGACCATTGAGGCCGACGCCCTCAGCGTCGACGCCGCGCAACTCGGCAACGCGCCCCGGCGGATCGTGGCCAACCTTCCCTATAACATCGGTACCGAACTGCTCCTCGGCTGGCTAAAAAATATCAAGGCCTTCGAGTGTCTCGTGCTCATGTTCCAGTCGGAGGTGGCGGCGCGGCTGATAGCACCGCCCGATACAAACGCCTATGGACGTCTCAGCGTCATTGCCCAATGGCTGTGCGACGTGGAACATCTCTTCCACGTAAATCCCAAAGCCTTCACACCGCCGCCGGCGGTGAACTCCACTGTGGTGAAGCTGACGCCACGCCCACAACCGCTGGCACCCGCCCGGCGCGAAACCCTCGAGCGTGTGACGGCGGCCGCTTTCGGCCAGCGGCGCAAGATGCTGCGCCAAAGCTTGAAGAGTCTCGGTATCGACGGCGAGGCCTTGTGCCGCGCCGTTGGAATCGATCCGACGGCCCGGGCGGAAGTCCTTACGGTGCAGGAATTCTGCGCATTGGCCAACGCCGTGGACGCTAAGCTCGTCTAGCGCAAGATCGGATCGGATTGAAATCAATCCGATCCGATCTTGCGCTATCTTAAATGATTAGGGCGCGATTCAACGCAAAACCGCTTCACACTTTTGCTATCGCGCCCTAGGCCTGCCGCGCGACGTATGCGTCCAGCACTTCGAGATACTTGGTCACTTCTGCTTCCGGGAGAAACGACCCTAAGAAACTGTTGCGGGCAAGCATTACGAAAGCCGCGCGGTCGAGCCGGCTTGCCTTCGCCATGGCGGCATAGTTGTCGTTGATATAGCCGCCGAAGTAGGCCGGATCGTCCGAGTTGATGGTGGCCCGTAGGCCTTGAGCCAGCATCTCCGGCAGCGGGTGGCTCTTGAGATCTTTCACGACGCAAAGCTTCAGGTTCGAGAGCGGGCAGACCGTGAGCGTCATAGCCGTCCGCGCGAGGCGCGCAGTGAGATCTGCGTCCTCAAGCGAGCGGTTGCCGTGGTCGAGACGGTGAACCTTCAGAAGGTCGAGTGCCTCGCGCACATACTCCGGCGGCCCTTCCTCGCCGGCATGGGCAACGCGCTTGAATCCCATGCTGCCCGCAGCCGCGAAGACGCGAGCGAATTTGCTGGGAGGGTGGCCCATTTCCGAAGAGTCGAGGCCGACGGCGACAATCTTTTCCCGCCAGGGCTCGGCGTCCCGCAAGGTTGCGAACGCGTCGTCCTGGTCGAGGTGACGCAGGAAACACAGGATGAGTTTGGACGAAAGGCCATAGGCGCGTTCCGCGCCCTCCATCGCCGCGAGGAGACCTTTCATCACCACGCCGAAGGGTACGCCGCGTGCGGTGTGTGCCTGCGGATCGAAGAAAATCTCGGCGTGGCGGACGTTGTCGGCGACGGCGCGGTTGAAATAAGCGCGCGCGAGATCGCGGAAGTCCTCCTCGGTTTGAAGCACTTTCGCGCCTTCATAGTAGATGTCCAAGAAATCCTGAAGCCGCGTGAATTGGTAAGCGGCGCGCACCGCTTCGACCGTCTTGAACGGGATATCGATACGGTTGCGCTTCGCCAGCGCAAACATCAGTTCGGGCTCCAGCGTGCCTTCGATGTGGACGTGAAGCTCGGCCTTGGGCAACGAGGCGGTGAAGGCGATGAGATCGGAGCTCATGGTTCGCTCCCGAAAAAACTAGGACTGACCCCGCATGGTGTTCACGAAGGCGACGAGGCCTGCCGCACGGCGGCGTTGGCGCAGGCGCTCGGCGGTGAGGATCGACTGGACCTGTGCGATGCTCTGTTCCACGTCGCGATTGACAACCACATAGTCGTACTCGGGCCAGTGACTCATTTCATCGGACGCGCGAGCCATGCGCCGCTGCACGACTTCTTCCGAGTCTTGCGCGCGGCCCCGGAGGCGTTTTTCGAGATCGGCGATTGACGGCGGCAGGATGAAAACGCTGACGAGATCGCTGCCGGCGCTGGCTTTCAGCTGCTGCGTGCCCTGCCAATCGATGTCGAAGAGAACGTCGCGACCTGCCGCCAGCTGTTGCTCCACGTAGCTTCGCGGCGTGCCGTAGAAATTGTCGAAGACCCGGGCGTGTTCCAGGAGCTCGCCGCCCTTGACCATCTTGTGGTACTCGGGCTCCGCGACGAAGAAGTAGTCCCGCCCATGCTCCTCGCCCGGGCGCGGCGCGCGCGTGGTCACGGAGATGGACATGGTAAGATGCTCGTCCGTCTTAAGAAGCGCGCGCGAGATCGTGGTCTTGCCTGCGCCGGACGGCGAGGACAGAACCAGCATGAGCCCGCGGCGGGCTATGGCGTGGGAGTCGCCGGGTGAGTTTGGCGTCATTCGATATTCTGAATCTGTTCGCGGAATTGGTCGATGGCCGTTTTGAGCTCGAGTCCGATCTTCGTGAATGCCGCATCGGCCGACTTCGAGCATAGGGTATTGGCTTCGCGGTTGAACTCCTGCGACAGGAAATCGAGGCGCCGGCCGCAGGGCTCCCCCTTGGCGAGGAGTTCCTGAGCCTGAACAACGTGGGCGTTCAGGCGATCAAGTTCCTCGCGCACGTCGGCCTTCGAGGCCAGGAGCGCGGCTTCCTGCGCGAGCCGATCGGGTGAAAGGGCCGGAATCCCATCGGCGAGCTCGCGCAACTGGGCGACGAGCGCATCCCGCAGCGCCGCCGGCTGGGTAGCAGCATGTTGTTCGGCCGCGCGGCACAAGGACGAGATAGTCGCGAGATGACCGAGCAGCACCGGCGCGAGGCGCGCACCTTCTTCCTTCCGTGCGCGGTCGAGCGCGCTAAGGGCGGTCTTGAGACCGAGGAGCAGCGCGGCGTCGCGGGCCGCGAGCGTCTCGGCGTCGATAGTCGTTTCCTGGGTTCCGCGGCCTTTGGCGAGGGCCATGAGACCATCGAGGCTTGCCGGGGCAACTCCCTGACCGACCGCGCTGAACTGCGCGGTCTTGCGCGCGGCGAGAGCGATAAGGGAATCGAGCAGAGCTTCGTCGATTCCGACGTCACCGGCGTTCGTTTCGGATGCGACCGTGAGATTGAGGCTGACCGAGCCGCGGGCGAAGGCCGCGGTGACGGCCTGGCGGGCGGGGATTTCGATGGAGTCGAATCCGTGCGGAAGCCGCAAGCGGACATCGAGGCTCTTTCCGTTCACGCTGCGAACTTCCCAGGTCCAGGCGAACGGCGCGGCGGCCACCGCGTGGCCCTCGGCGCGCGCAAAGCCCGTCATGCTCGAAGTCGCGCCCATGCCCTGAAAAGCCCCGAACCCGTCGTTCCCCCTAGTGTGGCGGATTTGAAGTTCCTACGGTCGTGCCGCGGGCAGGCATAGGAACTTCAAATCCAAGAGCCACACTAGATTCAATACGTTCTAGTGTCGCTAATGATTCCAAAGTTCGCACAGGTGCCTGCGTCGAGACCTTGCGAACTTTGGAATCGCGACACTAGTGCGGTGTTTATATCGGGCGGCGGGGCACCTGCCTAGCGAAACGGCCCCGGGGTGCGGGTCACCCCGGGGCCACGCGATGCCCGGACATTAAGAGAGGGGTGTTTTTCTTAGATATCCGGACATGTAAACATTTCGACGAAACGACGGAACTCCGTGGGCGGAAGCGGCTTGGACAGCCAATACCCTTGGATTTCGTCGCAGGCGCGCTCTTTCAGGAATTTGAGCTGTTCGATGGTTTCGACGCCTTCCGCGACAACCGTGAGGCCCAGACTTTGGCCGAGCCGTACGACGGCTTCGACGATCTTCTCATCGTCTTTGGTGACTCCGATGCCGCGCACGAAGGAGAGGTCGACCTTGAGGCGGCTCACCGGAAAGGCCTGCAGGTTGGACAGCGACGAATACCCGGTGCCGAAATCGTCCATCGACATGGAGACACCGGCCGCGGTCAGTTGATCGACGTTCTCCTGCACCCGGCCGGTGCTCTCCATGGCGACGGTCTCTGTGATCTCGACGTCCAGCGTGCTGGGATCGAGACCGGAACGCTGAAGCGCGCTCGTGATCTGTTCGAACAAATTGCGCTGGCGGAACTGGACGCCCGAAACATTGAATCCGAGGCGCATCTCGGGCAGTCCAAGCGCCTGCCAGATCTGACGCTGACGGCAGATTTCCTCGATGATCCAATCCCCGATGGGAAGAATGAGCCCGGAGGTTTCGG
>CAMDOZ010000069.1 GCA_945903705.1 Fidelibacterota bacterium
TGTCGGGCGTGACCAACCAGCTCGTCGCCTATTGCAATGAGATCTCGCCGTTGCACGATCTCCGGGAATATGACGCGGTGGTGTCCACGGGCGAACAGGTGACGACGGGGCTTTTGGCCCTGGCGCTGCTGGAGCTGGGCCTGAAGGCCCGGTCCTGGGCCGGTTGGCAGATCCCAATTTCGACCGACGACGCCCACGGCGCGGCGCGCATTGAATCCATCGACGGCGAGGCCATGATCGAGTGCATGGAAGCCGGCGAGATCGCGGTCATCGCGGGATTCCAGGGGATTAGCGCCGACAGCCGCATCACCACTTTAGGCCGCGGTGGGTCAGATACGACTGCGGTCGCGGTCGCCGCGGCTGTAAAGGCCGACAGATGTGACATTTATACGGACGTGGAGGGGGTCTATACGACCGATCCGCGGATCGTTGCGAGCGCGCGCAAGCTGGATAAAATCACCTACGAGGAGATGCTGGAAAGCGCATCCCTCGGCGCCAAGGTGCTGCAGACGCGTTCCGTCGAAATGGCGATGAAACATCGCGTGCGGGTGCAGGTGCTGTCGAGCTTCAGCGACGCCCCGGGAACTTTGGTTTGTGACGAGGATGAGATCGTGGAAAAGGAATTGGTAAGCGGCATCACCTACACCCGCGACGAGGCGAAGGTGACTCTGGTCGGCGTGGCCGATCAGCCGGGCGTGGCCGCTTCGATCTTCGGCCCGCTGGCGGACGCGAATATCAACGTCGACATGATCGTGCAGAACTCGAGCCGCGAAGGCACGACCGATCTTACCTTCACCACCGGACGCGCCGACATCGAGCGCGCGCTGAAGGTGATCAAAGAGAACATCAAAGTGCCTTACGCTGCCATCACCACGGATAAATCCGTGGCGAAGGTCTCGGTGATCGGCGTGGGCATGCGCAGCCACGCCGGCGTTGCGCAAACGATGTTCAAGGCGCTCGCGGACCGCAAGATCAATATCCACATTATCTCGACCTCCGAGATCAAGGTGAGCGTCCTCATCAGCGAGGAGTATATCGAGCTCGCCCTTCGCGCGTTGCATACGGCCTACGGCCTCGACGCGGTCTAACAGATAGGAACTGGAATGTCGGACGCGGTCGCAAAAGAGATGACTTCCACGACCGCGCCATCGGGAGCGGCGGGGGGCGCGCCGGCCGCGGAGATAAGCCCGCGTTTGGCCGCGCTGTGGAAGCGCGGCACGGACTTCCTCGAGTGCCCCATCGCGATCATGTGCGGCGCCATGTCCTGGGTGTCGGAACGCCATCTGGTCGCCGCGATTTCGAACGCCGGCGGATTCGGCGTCATCGCCTGCGGGTCCATGAACCCGGCGCTGCTCGACGCCGAGATCAAGGCGGCCCAGACGCTCACCAAAAAACCGTTCGGCGTGAACATCATCACCATGCATCCGCAGCTCATGGAGCTCGTGGAAGTCTGCGCGGCGAATAAAGTTAGCCACGTCGTCTTCGCCGCCGGCCTGTCGCCGGGTGAGGCGATGAAGAAGGCCAAGACGTTTGCAAAAGTCGTGTGCTTCGCGCCCGCCGCGTCGTTCGCGAAAAGACTGATCAAGAGCGGCGCCGACGCCATCGTCGTCGAAGGTTCCGAGGCCGGCGGGCATATCGGCCCGGTCTCGACCTCCGTCCTCGCGCAAGAAGTTCTACCCGTCATCCGCGACGTGCCGGTGTTCGTGGCCGGCGGGATCGCCCGCGGCGAAGCCGTCGCGTCGTTCCTCGAGATGGGCGCTTCGGGCGTGCAGATGGGCACGCGCTTCGTGTGCGCCTCCGAAAGCATCGCGCATCCGAAGTTCAAGCAGGCGTTCATCAGGGCCTCGGCCCGCGATGCCATGCCCTCCGTACAGCTCGACAAGCGCTTCCCCGTGATTCCCGTGCGCGCCTTGATCAACAAGGCGACGGAATCCTTCATGGAGAAGCAGCGCGAGGTTCTGGAGAAATTCGAGAAGGGCGAGCTCGACCAGCAGGCCGCCCAGCTCGAAATCGAACACTATTGGGCCGGCGCCTTGCGCAAAGCCGTCATCGACGGCGATATCGAGAACGGCTCGATGATGGCGGGCCAGAGCGTCGGCATGGTGACGCGCGAAGAACCTGTCACCGCAATCATGTCCGAAGTCATTGCGCAGGCGAATGCCGCGCTCTCGGGGCGCTCCGCGTCATGAGTGGCTACAGCGCCGCCGATCTGCGGCGCATGCTCTCGCGCCTGCGCGATGTCATGGCCGGCATCGGGGCGGTGCAGGAGCGCCTGGACAAGGTCGTGGCGCTGATCGCCAACGACCTCAAGGCCGACGTCTGTTCCTGTTATGTGATGCGCGCCGGTGAGGTGCTCGAGCTCTTCGCCACCTTCGGTCTTTCCCAAAAAGCTGTTCACTTGACCCGCCTGCGTGTCGGCGAAGGTCTGGTCGGTGAGATCGCCGCCCATGCGCGCCCCGTCGCGCTTGCCGACGCCTGGTCGCACCCGCAGTTCGTCTACCGTCCGGAAACCGGCGAAGACTTTTTCCGCTCGCTGATGGGCGTGCCCATGATTCAGGCGGGCCGCGTCATCGGCGTTCTGGTCGTGCAGACCAGAGAGGAACGGCCCTTCAACGACTGGGAAGTCGAGACGCTTGAAACCGTCGCCATGGTGATCGCCGAATTGATGGCGGCCACTCAGATCGTGCGCCGTGAGGAATTATTCCAGTCCGAAGGCAACGCACTTCTGCACGTGCGCCTTACGGGCGTGTCGCTCAATCCCGGCGTCGGTATCGGCGTTGCGATCATGCACAAGCCGCATATCCGGATCGGGCGGCTGGTCAGCGACGACCCGGTGGTGGAAGAACAGAGGCTTCAGACGGCGCTCGATACACTCCGCGCCGAAGTCGACGCCATGATCGACAGCGCCCATGGCGACGACTTCGGCGACGGCTACCGCGACATTCTCGAAGTCTACCGGATGTTCGCCGATGACCGCGGCTGGATCAGCCGCATCTCGGAAGTGATCTCCTCAGGGTTAACCGCCGAGGCCGCGGTGCAACGCGTACACGACGATACGCGCGTGCGCATGATGCAAGTGAGCGATCCGATCCTGCGCGAGCGCCTTCAGGACCTGGACGATCTCGCCAACCGCCTCCTGAGCATCCTGTCCGGCGGCGGCATGCGCGCCGAATTGCCCGAGAATGCAATCCTGGTTTGCCGCTCCATCGGCCCCACGGAACTTCTCGACTACGATCGCCGCAAGCTCAAAGGCCTGATCATGGAAGAGGGCTCGCCCACCATGCATGCCGCTGTGGTGGCGAAGGCCCTCGATCTGCCCGTGGTCGCGCAAGTGCAAGGCGCCCTGACCCGCATCGACGCCTTCGATCAAATTGTCCTCGACGCCAACGCCGGCCAGGTGGTGCTGCGGCCGTCGGAAGAAGTGGTCGACCTCTATACCGCGGCCATCGACGCGCGCACCAAACAGAAGGCCGGCTACGCCGCCACCAAAGACTTGCCCGCCATCACGAAGGACGGCGTGAGAGTCGCGTTGCACCTGAACGCGGGGTTCCTCCTCGATATGCACGGCCTTGCCGATACGGGCGCGGACGGCATCGGTCTTTACCGCACCGAAATGCCGTTCCTCGCGCTGCCGACGCTGCCCGATGTGAAGACGCAAGAGACTCTTTACAAGCAGGTGCTGGACGGCGCCGGCGGAAGACCTGTGACCTTCCGCACATTGGATGTCGGCGGCGACAAGATCGCGGCTTCGTCGGCGCAGATGCCCGAAGACAACCCGGCCATGGGCTGGCGCTCCATCCGCCTGACCCTCGACCGGCCGTCACTCTTGCGCCAACAGCTTCGCGCGCTGATCAAGGCGACGGCGGGGCGCCATCTGCGAGTCATGTTTCCGATGATCGCCACGGTCGCGGAATTCGACGCCGCACGGAAGATTTTCGACATGGAGATTGTGCGCCATGTTCGCCACGGCGGGCGCCAGCCGCTGTCGACGCGCGTGGGCACGATGCTCGAAGTTCCCTCGCTGCTGTTTCAGCTCGAGGAGCTTGTAAAGCGCACCGACTTCATTTCCATCGGCACCAACGATTTGATGCAGTTCGTATTCGCCGCCGACCGCGGTAACACGCGGCTCGCCGGCCGTTACGACACGCTTTCGCCGGCGGTGCTGGCGCTGTTGAGCAGCGTGGTCGCGGCCTGCAAGACGAAGAACGTCGAGCTCTCGGTGTGCGGCGAAATGGCGGGATCGCCCTTGGACGCACTCGCGCTGGTGGCGCTCGGCTTTCGCAATCTCTCCATGTCCGCCGGCGGCATCGGCCCCGTACGTGCGGCGATCCGAAGTGCGGTCTTGAGCGAACTCGAGCCTTTCGTGCGAAGCAAGGTCGCTTCGCCTCAAACCTCTTTGCGCGAAAGTTTGCGGGCTTTCGCGCGTGACCGTGGCCTTGCCGTTTAAATCATTGGGAAAAACGCAAGCTTCCCATTAGAGGCCCGGACCGATAAGTTTATGGGGTCGTGTGCAAGGCCTGCCCGCCGAGCGGGAAATGCGGGGTCGCATACGAGGGGGTATCGGGGGATATGGCCGAGAGCACTCGAGAAAGCTCGAGCAGACCGTTCGCGGGATTCGGAGGCAAGAGCATGCCCCTGGAACCCGGCGCGCCTGCCGGTCCGACGGAGCTCGGAAAGCTTCTGTGCGCGACCCGCATGCGCCTCGGCAAAGACCTTCAGCGCATCGCCGACATTCTGCACATTCGCTACAACTACCTCGTCGCGATCGAAGACGGGCGCTACGAAGATTTGCCGGGCCAGGCCTACGCAATAGGATTTGTGCGCGCCTACGCCGACCACCTCGGGCTCGACGGCGGCGAGATCGTGCGCCGCTATAAGTCGGAAAACGCCGGCGTGAAGCACAAGACGGCGTTCGAATTCCAGATGCCGACGTCGGATTCCGCCCTGCCTTCCGGCACGCTGCTGCTGATCGCCGTTGTCGCCGGGATGCTGATCTACGGCGCTTGGTACTCCATGGCGGGTTCGGACCGCAGCGCCGTCGAGTTGATCCAGGAGGTTCCTGACCGGCTTGCGGCGATCGCCAATCCCAACAGCATTCAGGCTGCGCTGCCGGTGACGGCGTCCGGACCGGCGGCGGTCGGCGTCGTCGATGGCCCCGATCTTGCGGCTGAGCCTGATGAACCTGTCATGACAGAAGTCTCGGCCCCGGCGGGCGAAACCGTTGTTGCCGCCCTTCCGCCCGCGCCGGCGATCCCGCTGGTGACGACACCGCCGCCGGCTGCGGTCGCGCCGCTACTCACCGATGTGTTGGAGTTGCGCGCGAAGGCCGATGTCTGGATCACGCTGCGTGACGCGAAGGCCGTCGAGCGCACCCAGTTCCTGCGCAAGGACGAAGTGCTGCGTCTGCCGGAGCAGGGGATCACGACGCTGGTGACCGCCAACGCCGGCGATCTCGAGATCCTGGTCAATGGAAAGACGATGCCGCCGCTGGACGCCGGCCTGTTTGCCCGCGGCGTTGCCCTCGATCCGCAAAAACTGAAGAGCGCGTCTGCTGCGCCGATCGCACCGCCGCCTGTGACGCCCGCGAAGCCGGCAGCGGCAGTGCCTGCGCCGGCCCCTCCGGCCGCCCCCGTTGCAACCGAGACCCCGCCGGTCACGCCGGCCTCCGCTCCCGTCACCCCGGCGGGCTCGGCTCCCGCGACCCCGGTTCCCGCTACGACGCCTGCGCCGGAGGCCGCGAAACCAGCGGCGAGCGCACCAACGGCGCCCGCCGCGGCGCCCACACCGGCGGCTACAACCCCTCCCAGCCATTAGAGAATTAGGCTTTTACCGACACACCCTTGCCACTTTGGGCGAGGGGCGATTTCATGTATAAGCCGCTCATCAATTGGCCATCCTCGGCCACCAGAGTGAATCCATGAGTCTGCGCCCGTACCGCGATATCCAGCGCCGAAAGTCCCGCCAGATCCACGTTGGCAGCGTGGCGGTCGGCGGCGGCGCGCCCATCAGCGTGCAGACCATGACCAACACGCTGACCCATGACGTTGCAGGCACGGTGGCCCAGGTGCAGGCGGCCGCGAACGCGGGTGCGGACATCGTGCGCATCTCATGCCCGGACGCGGAGTCGACCGCGGCGCTCAAGCATATCGTCAAGCAGGTGTCGGTCCCGATCGTGGCCGATATCCACTTCCACTATAAGCGCGCCATCGAAGCCGCCGAGGCCGGCGCCGCCTGCCTGCGCATCAATCCGGGCAATATCGGCTCCGCGCAACGCGTGAAAGACGTGGTGAAAGCCGCGAAAGACCACAATTGCTCCATGCGCATTGGGGTCAACGCCGGCAGTCTCGAAAAACACCTTCTGGAGCGCTACGGCGAGCCGTGCCCCGAAGCGATGGTCGAAAGCGCCCTCGAGCACGCCAAGATTCTCGAAGACAACGACTTCCACGAATTCAAGATCAGCGTCAAAGCCTCCGATGTGTTCCTTGCCGTCGCCGCTTATCAGGCGCTCGCGGATGCTTGCGACTACCCGCTGCATCTCGGCATCACCGAAGCGGGCGGGCTTCGCTCCGGCACCGTAAAGTCGTCCATCGGCATGGGCTCGCTGCTCTGGGCCGGGATCGGCGACACCATCCGCGTTTCGCTCTCCGCCGATCCCGTGGAAGAAGTGCGCGTCGGCTTCGACATGCTGAAGTCGCTCGATCTGCGTCACCGGGGTGTGCGCATCGTCTCGTGCCCCAGTTGCGCGCGCCAAGGGTTCAACGTCATCAAGACCGTCGAAATCTTGGAAGAGCGCCTTGCGCACATCTCACAGCCCGTCTCGCTCTCGATCATCGGCTGCGTGGTCAACGGCCCCGGTGAAGCGCGCGAGACCGACATCGGGCTCACTGGCGGCGGCAGCGGAAGTCACAAGATGTACATCGGCGGGATCGCCGACCATAACATCGACGACGAGAAGAAGATCGAGCACATCGTGAGGCTGGTCGAGAAGAAGGCCGCCGAGATGGAAGCCGCCAAAGCCAAGACCGCCGACGCTCACGCCGCCGAGTAGCGGGCCTTCGGCCCTCATACTCGTTTTCACCAGCATGGAACTCCCCTTTGTCTAATTCCCAACCCGTCCGCGGTACCCACGATCTCCTGTTCGATGACATTCTGCGTCACCGGCACGTGGAAGAACGCGCGTTCGACGTGGCGAAAAGGTACGGCTACGGCGAAATCGCGACGCCGGTGTTCGAATTCACCGACGTGTTCACGCGCACCCTGGGCGGTACGTCGGACATCGTCACCAAGGAGATGTACACCTTCGAGACCAAGGGCGGCGAAAGCATCACCCTGCGGCCCGAAGGCACGGCCGGCGTCGCGCGCGCCTTCATTTCGGGAGGCCTCGCGCAACAGACGCCGCTGAAATTCTTCTACCGCGGGCCGATGTTCCGTCACGAGCGGCCGCAGAAGGGCCGCCAGCGTCAGTTCCATCAGATCGGCGTCGAGCTTCTGGGCGTGGCGGGACCTCAGGCGGACGTGGAAGTCATCGCCGTGGGGCAGCACATTCTGAACGAACTCGATCTGAATGGCGCCGTCACGCTGGAAATGAATTCTTTGGGCGATCCGGAGAGCCGCGCGGCCTATCGCGACGTGCTTGTAGCCTATCTTTCAGCGCGTAAGGACAAGCTGTCCGAGGAAAGCCGCGAGCGACTGGAGCGCAACCCGATGCGTATCCTGGACTCGAAGGATCCCGGCGATCGGGAGGCGGTCGCCGAAGCTCCGCGCCTCGCGGCGTATCTCAACGAAACCTCGCGTAGCTTTTTCGACAAGGTGAAGGCGGGGCTCGACGCCCACGGCATCGCTTACAAGATCAACCCGTCGCTGGTGCGCGGGCTCGACTACTACTGCCACACGGCATTCGAGTTCACGACCGATGCGCTGGGCGCCCAAGGCACCGTCATGGCGGGAGGTCGTTACGACGGCCTCATCGGCCAGATGGGCGGTCCCGCGACGCCGGGGATCGGCTGGGCGGCGGGCATAGAGCGGCTGTCGATGCTTCTGAAGGCGACGCCGGAAGCAAAGCGCCCGATTGCGCTGATTCCCGTGAGCGAGGCGGAAGAGGCGATGGTGCTGTCCCTGGCCGCCAAACTGCGTGCGGCGGGTTTCATCATCGACGTCGCCTACAGCGGCAACATGAAAAAACGCATGAACCGCGCCGACAAGATCAAAGCCGTCGCAGCTGTGATCATCGGCGGCGACGAAGCGCGCGATGGAAATGCGACGGTTCGCAACCTCGGGACCGGGGAGCAGAAGGCGGTTTCGCAGAAAGACATTGAGACGGCCTTGGCCGCGTATAAATCATGAGCTTCGAAGAGAATCTAAGCCGCCTCGTCACGCGCTACGACGAACTCCAAGCCCTTCTGATGAATGCGACGGGCCCGAAGTTCGTTCAGCTCTCTAAGGAATTCTCCGACATCGGTCCGTTGGTGGAGGAGATCCAAACCCTGCGCCGCCTGCAGAGGGAAATGGAGGACGCAAAGACTCTCGCCGCCAGCGGCGACGCCGATATGCGTGATATGGCCGAGGAAGAGTTTCACCGCCTAAAGGCGGAAGTGACCGCGCAAGAAGACAAAGTGCGCGTCTCGTTGATCCCGAAGGACGAGGCGGACGCCAAGAACGCCATCCTCGAAGTGCGGGCAGGGACCGGCGGCGAGGAAGCGGCGCTGTTTGCCGCCGAACTGTTCCGGATGTATGAGCGTTACGCCGCTCGCAAGGGCTGGAAGTTCGAGATCGTGGACTTGAACGAAACCGGTCTTGGCGGCTTCAAGGAAGCCATCGCCAACATCACCGGACGCAACGTCTTTGCGCGCCTCAAGTTCGAATCCGGCGTGCACCGGGTGCAGCGTGTGCCGGAGACCGAAGGCAGCGGCCGGGTCCACACATCGGCGGCGACCGTCGCCGTCATGCCCGAAGCCGAGGAAGTCGACATCGAGATCAATCCGGAAGACCTGCGGATCGAGACCATGCGCTCACAGGGCGCCGGCGGCCAGCACGTCAACAAGACCGAAAGCGCGATCCGCATCACCCACGTCCCGACCGGCTTCTTCGTGAAGTGCCAGGAAGAAAAGTCGCAGCACAAGAATCGCGCGCGGGCCATGAGCATCCTGCGTGCGAAACTTTACGACGTGAAGCGCCAGAAGCTCGACGCCGAGCGTTCGGCCGACCGCAAGAGCAAGGTCGGCACCGGCGACCGGTCCGAGCGCATCCGCACCTACAACTTTCCGCAAGGCCGCGTGACCGATCACCGAATCAACCTGACGCTCTACAATATCGCCGCGGTCATGGAAGGCGCCGGCATCGACGAGATCGTCGATGCCCTGACCGCCGAAGACCAGGCCGAGCGTATGGCCCAGTTGAATTGAGCCCAATATCAGCTGTCGTCCTTGGCCCAAAGGGCCGAGGACCCAGGGGTTTCTCGTTTATCTTTTTTTGCGTCGAAGCAGTCTATGGAGCATAAACCAGACGAACAAAAACCTCTGGATGCTTGCGGTCCTGCGGACCGCAAGCATGACGATTTTGTGTTGGGGACCATCGGCGCCGCCGTCAACGAACTCACCTCGCAGTTCACCGCAGCCGCGCTCGACACACCGCGCTTGGACGCGCGCATCCTTGTGGGCCATGTGACGGATCTTCAGCCGTCGCTTCTTTTCGCGCGCCCCGATCAAGCCTTGAGCGCCGCCGAGGCCACGGCGATTCGCACGCTCGGGGCCCGTAGGCTCGCGCGCGAACCTGTGTCGCGCATCCTTGGACACCGCGAATTCTGGGGTCTCGATTTCGAGCTGAACGAAGCGACGCTTGATCCACGACCTGATACCGAATCCGTCGTCTCCGCAGCACTCGCGCTCAAGGACAGGCTTCCCGAGCCCGCCCACGTGCTCGATCTCGGCACGGGAACCGGCTGCATCCTGATTGCGATTCTCTCGGACTGGGCAACGGCGCGCGGGATTGGAATCGACCGGGAGCCGCGCGCCGTTCAGGCCGCGCAGGCAAACGCGGCCCGGCTGGGGGTCGGGAGCCGCGCACAATTTCGGGAAGGGAATTGGTGCGAAGGCCTTGTGGATATCTTCGACCTTATCGTCAGCAATCCGCCGTACATCGGCGAGGATGAGGCGAACTCGCTCGCGCCCGAAATCGGATTCGATCCGCGCGCCGCGCTGTTCGCCGGCGCGGATGGTCTTGGCGCCTACAAGGCCCTTATTCCGAGCGCAAAACCACGACTTTCCACCGCGGGCAGGCTGATTCTCGAGATCGGCGTTACGCAAGAAAACGCCGTCGAGGCGCTCCTGAATAAGGCGGGGATGACTGTGGAGGTCAGGGTCCCCGACCTTTCCGGTAGGGTTCGGGCGCTGGTCGCACGTTCCGGCTGATTTTCGTGGAAATTTAAGTGCCTAGAGTGGAAAAAAAGGCTTGGACAACGCCGTCCGGGACACTAGATTTAACCGGTAGCGAAATTCCTCGGTCCAAAGGGACGGGTCTCGACGTTCGAGGCGCAGTGAGTTTCGCGGAAACGGCGGTTGGATTTACCGCCTGCGTGCCACCCCCAAAAAAAGCCGTGCTGTCGTGGCCCTTAGCCACGCCATCCGTTGAGGGCGGACGTCGCTGATGGGGGCTTTTTCCTTTTTGGTCTTAACCCGTTTGAATGAATCATAAGCAGAATCACATGAAGGGACGTCAACGCGGACGTAACGGCGGCGGTGGTGGCGGTGGCGGCGGTGGCGGAAAGCCGCGTCCCCCGGGCCGCAATCCGAATTTTGACGGCGGAAACAATCGGCCGCGGGGCAACGCCCAGCAGCTGATGGAGAAGTATTTGGCTCTCGCGCGCGACGCCTCTTCCGCAGGTGACCGTGTTTTGGCCGAGAACTATCTCCAGCACGCCGACCACTATTACCGGGTGCTCAACGCCCGCTTCGAACAGAACGGCCAGCCGCGCCGCGATGGGCCGGGCCAGGGCCAGGGCCAGCCGCAAGGCGGCCAACCGTATGGCGGCGGCTATAACGATCGTCCCTATGACGAGCAGCCGCAGCATAATCCGCAAGGCGGATACGGCGGGCAGCCGCAGCACCAGCAGCACCAACAGCCTCAGCCGCAGCAGCAACACCAGCAGCCGCAGCACCATCAGCCGCATCACCAGCACCAAGATGCCGCTCCGGACCAGCACCAGGGCAACGAAGCCGAGATCGCTTTGCCGCCCGGGATTCTGGCCGAGGCGCCGCCGTTGGAGACCGGCGGTGAGCCGCAGGACGCTGGGGACAGCCAAGAGGCCGGTGGGGAGTCCAACCGCAACCGTGGTGAGCGGGGTCGTGGCCGGCGCCGGGGCCGCGGTGACCGCCCCTTCGCCAATGCCAGCGAATAGGCTTCCGG
Organism: Fidelibacterota bacterium; assembly: GCA_945903705.1. GTDB lineage: Bacteria > Pseudomonadota > Alphaproteobacteria > Rhodospirillales > Rhodospirillaceae > SHVO01. Next base: position 11,401 of record CAMDOZ010000069.1, read on the forward strand.
CCTAACACTCGGGAATTAATGGAATAAGCCGGCCTGCACCCCCTTGCGCGGGAGCGGGGTGGTCCCACATTACTTGGGAGCCGGGAGACCGGCCCTTTGAGGGACCGCATGGATCAGGAAAAATTCACCGATCGCGCCAAGGGTTTTCTACAGGCCGCGCAAACCATCGCGCTTCGGGAGAATCACCAGCAGGTCACGCCGGAGCACCTCTTGAAGGCGCTTCTGGACGACAAGGAAGGCCTTGCGTCCCAATTGATCACGGGGGCCGGCGGCGATGCCGTGCGCGCGAAAGCCGATATCGAAGCCGAAGTCAAAAAGCTGCCGAAGGTCGAAGGCCGCGGCGCGCAGATGTATATGGCGCAGGATCTCACGCGCATTCTCGATCAGGCCCAACAGGGGGCCGAGAAGGCCGGAGATTCCTTCGTCACGGCGGAGTACTTGCTGCTCGGGCTCGCGCTGAGCAAGGTGCCGGCGGGACGCATCCTGAAAGACGCGGGCGCGACACCGACAGGTCTCGTCAAGGCCATCGGCGAGTTGCGCAAGGGCCGCAAGGCCGACAGCGCGGGCGCCGAGGATCAATACGACGCCCTCAAGAAATACGCGCGCGATCTCACCGATGCCGCAAGAGAGGGCAAGCTCGATCCCGTCATCGGCCGGGACGAGGAAATCCGGCGCTCCATCCAGGTGCTGTCGCGCCGCACCAAGAACAATCCTGTCCTGATCGGCGAGCCCGGCGTGGGCAAGACCGCCATCGTCGAGGGGCTGGCGCTTCGCATCGTCAACGGCGACGTGCCCGAGAGCTTGAAGGACAAGAAGCTTCTGGCCCTCGACATGGGCTCGCTGATCGCCGGCGCGAAATTTCGCGGCGAATTCGAAGAACGCCTGAAGGCGGTGCTGAACGAAGTGAGTTCGGCGGCCGGCCAGATCATCCTGTTCATCGATGAGATGCACACGCTGGTCGGCGCGGGCAAAGCCGAAGGGGCGATGGATGCGTCGAACCTTTTGAAACCCGCCCTGGCGCGCGGTGAGCTGCACTGCGTGGGTGCCACGACGCTGGCTGAATATAGAAAACACGTCGAGAAGGACGCGGCTCTCGCGCGGCGGTTCCAGCCTGTTTTCGTGAGCGAGCCGACGGTGGAAGACACCATTTCGATCTTACGTGGGATCAAGGAGAAGTACGAACTGCACCACGGCGTGCGGATCGCCGACAGCTCGCTGGTCGCGGCCGCGACACTCTCCAACCGCTATATCACCGACAGATTCCTTCCGGACAAAGCCATCGACCTCATGGATGAAGCGGCGAGCCGTCTGCGCATGCAGGTGGATTCGAAGCCCGAGGAACTGGACGAACTCGACCGGCGCATCGTGCAGCTCAAGATCGAGCGTGAAGCGCTGAAGAAGGAAAAGGACGAAGCCTCGCGCGAGCGTCTGGTGAAACTCGAGACGGAACTCAACGATCTCGAAGCCGACGCCGCCGATCTCACGGGGCGCTGGCAGGCCGAGAAGGCCAAGCTGGCCGGGTCGACCAAGGTGAAAGAGGAGCTCGAGCAGCGGCGCCAGGAGTTGGACCAGGTGTTGCGCCGCGGTGAATACGAGAAGGCCGGGCGCCTGCAGCACGAGGTCATCCCGCAACTCGAAGCGCAATTGAAGGCCTCGGAGACGCACACCGGCGGCGGAATGGTCACCGAAGAAGTGCTGCCCGAGCATATCGCGCATATCGTCTCGCGCTGGACAGGCATTCCCGTCGACAAGATGCTGGAAGGCGAGCGCGAGAAGCTCCTCGCCATGGAAGGCGAGCTCGCCAAGCGCGTCGTTGGCCAGAAGGAAGCGATCGAAGCGGTCGCGAACGCAGTGCGCAGGAGCCGCGCCGGCCTTCAGGATCCCAACCGGCCCATGGGCTCGTTCCTGTTCTTAGGCCCCACCGGCGTCGGCAAGACGGAGCTGACAAAGGCGCTGGCGTCATTCCTGTTCGACGATGAGCACGCGATGGCGCGCATCGATATGTCGGAATACATGGAGAAACACTCGGTTTCGCGCTTGATCGGCGCACCACCGGGCTATGTGGGCTACGACGAGGGCGGAGCGCTCACGGAAGCCGTGCGCCGCAGGCCCTATCAGGTCGTGCTGTTCGACGAAGTGGAGAAGGCGCACCCGGACGTCTTCAACGTGCTGCTGCAGGTGCTCGACGATGGACGCCTCACGGACGGGCAGGGGCGCACGGTGGATTTCAAGAACACGCTGATTGTGCTCACGTCGAATCTCGGCGCGGACATCCTTGCCAGCCAGGTGGAGGGCGAAGACTCAAGTGCGGTGCGCGAGCAGGTGATGGACCGCGTGCGCGGCGCCTTCAGGCCCGAGTTCCTGAACCGTCTCGACGAGATCCTTCTGTTCCACCGCCTGTTCAAGGCGCAGATGGCGCATATCGTGGACATCCAGATCCAGCGCCTGGCCAAACGCCTCGCGGATCGCAACATCACGCTCGAACTCGACGAGAAGGCGCGCGGTTGGCTCGCGGAGCATGGCTATGACGCCATCTACGGCGCGCGGCCGTTGAAGCGCGTCATTCAGAGGTATTTGGAGAACCCGCTGGCGACCTCGGTGCTGGAGGGGAAGGTCGCCGACGGTGCGACCGTGCGAATCTCCGCCGGCGAAGACGGCATTGTGATCGACGGCCGAAAAATCAAAGTCGCGGCTTAGATCTTAGGCCTTACGCGCGACGAGCAAAGCGCCGACCGCGAGGTACCAGGCTCCTTGCATGGCGATGACGACGGTCATGCCAAGCACCGTGTCGACGCCGATCCACCCCATGGGCACCAAAACACCTGCGAGGCTCGCCAAGAGACCAACGGCCCCTGTAAGCCGAACGAGAAGGGGCCCGCGGATCTGCTCGATCGCCCACGAAGCGATCCCAGCTGACATGGCAATGGTTCCGAATTTGATCAGCGCCTGATTGGCCGCCCAGAGGAGCTGGCCGATAGCCTGGCGCAACGCTTCGTCAGCGCCGCCTTCTCTCAGGCGTCCGGCGACGTCGGTGGTCACGAACCCGTTGATCAACGCGCCCGCGATCAACGCTATTACGCCGACGCCGTAGAGAATCAAACCGGTCCGCACGAGTCCGCGATGCAGGCCCAAGTCCGCGGCGAAACTGGCGAGCGCCACCAGCCAGCACAGAGCGAGCGTAATCAGAATCCCGTGCACGGTCTCCGCCGCGCCGGCCATCTCGGCGCGCGCGATCATGCCGGCAAGGTTCGGCCCGTCCGACGGATGAAAGGCGATGACGAGGAGACTGAAAACCGTCGCCAGGACGAGCGCGGCACCCGCCGCGCGCCGGTCGTTCGATGAAAGAGCGCTGTTCATGAGGTCTCCTGCCATTTCGCTGATTGACGGCATGTACAAGTTATTTTACATTGAGTAAAGAATACTTAACATGAACGATATGCCTTTCCGCGAAAAGTCGGCGTGGATCTCGCTGGTGAGCCTCCTGCTCACCTTTGGGTCTTTCTTCGTCGCGATGACATCGGGCGCGATCCCCAGCGAGGGGCGCCGCGCGGCCGAAATCTTCTTCGGCTGCGTCGCGGCATTCGTCGTCCTTCAGATATTCCTGCGCATCGCCGCCGCCGCGCGGAGTCCGAGCGATGCGCGCGCCGCACTTGATGAACGCGAACGTCTTATCGACCTCAGGGCGGCCCGCAACGCGGGCGTCGTTTTGATCTGCGGTCTGCTCGCGCTGCCGGCGGGGATGCACATCGGCGCGGACGGGCCGCTCATGGCCTATATCGCCATGGCGGTGCTGGCGGCATCCGAAGCTGTGCGCGCCGCGAGCCGCATCATCTATTTCCGCAGGGGCTTTTGATCCGCGTGTCGGTCACGGTGCTCAGCAACACGATCCGCCGCTTGAGATTCGAACACGGCGAGATGACCCAAGCGGAACTCGCCGAAAGAATCGGCGTCACGCGCCAGACGGTCGCGGCCATCGAGCAGGGAAAGTATTCACCGTCATTGGAAGCAGCGTTTCGCATCGCCGATGTGTTCGGCGTACCGCTTGACGCTGTGTTTCAGTGGAACTCCGGCCAGGGACGCCAGAAGCGCTAAAGGAGGCGATTTACTCCGCGGCGACCTTGTCGCCGCCTCCGCGCAACATGGCGAACTGCTCGATGCTGTTCACGGTCGCGTAACGGCGGTCGGTGGCGGACATCGTGCTCCGGAACGCCGTCAGCATCTTTCCTTCGAGTTTCTGCGAACCCTGAAGCTTTACGGTGGCGGGGTTCACCTGCCCGCCCTTGCGCAGGATCTCGAAGTGCAGATGGGGGCCGGTGGAGCGGCCGGTGGTACCGACATAGCCGATGATCTGGCCCTGGCGCACGCGTTTGCCGACGGAGAGGCCCGAACCGAAACGCGAAAGGTGCGCATAGGCCGTCGCGAAGTCGCCGCTGTGGCGCAGGCGGACATAGTTGCCGTAGGCGCCGTTGGGGCCGGCCTTTTCGATCACGCCGTCGCCGGCGGCCATGATCGGCGTTCCCGTCGGTGCGCCGAAGTCGCTGCCGCGATGCATGAGCGAGTAGCCGAGGATCGGATGGCGGCGCTTGCCGAAGCTCGAAGTGAGTTTCGCGCCGTTGATGGGCGTGCGCATCAGCGCTTTACGGATGCCTTCGCCCTTTTCGTCGTAGTACTCGACGCCGCCGTCGGGATGCTCGAATGCATAGAACTTCAAGAGCTGGCCGCCGACGTTCATCGCGGCATAAGCGACATCGAGATTGTTCACGGTGCGGCCGTTTTCGGTGACGGTGCGCTCATAGAGCACCGAGAAGGTGTCGCCCTTCTGGATGTCGCGCTGGAAGTCGACGTCATAGGAGAAGAGCTTCACCATCGCGCTCATGACGTCCTGCGGAACGCCCTGATCGGCGGCGGCTTCAAACAGGCTCGATTCAATGACGCCTTCGGCGCGCACATATTCGCGCTTTGTCGGAACGTGAACTTCGCGCGCGGAGAACGACCCATCTTGCTGGCGCGCGACGGACACGAGGTGTCCGGGATTGATTTCGAGAGCAACTTTCGCAAGTGGCGTCTCGCCGTCGACGACAATGGCGTCGTATTCGAGCTCGAGCTCCTGGCCCGCGCGCAATTTCTTTGGATTGAAGACGGTGTAGAGCGCGTTCGAGATGTTCGACGCCGTGGAACCGTCGAGGCCGGCGCGCAAGAGGACGTCTTGCAGCGTATCGCCCGCGCGCAGCTTCACGGTCTCGATATCGACTCCGTCGCGCAGCGCGGCCGGCAGAGACTCGAGCCAGGTTTCCGGTTCGGGCATCGCCGGAACGAAATCCTCGGCGATCGCGGCCAAAGACTCCGACGTCCAGCGCGAGTCCGTCGCCAGAAAGGCCGGTCCAACTGGATTGAAGTAGGTAACAACGGCACCGATCAGCGCGCCCATGAAGGCGTACGCTCCTGCGCCGGGATGAGTAACCCCCATCGAAGCCCCTGTTCTAACAACGATTCTGGACGGGGCTTGCCTTCGCCGGCCTTTAGCCTCCCTCCGCCGCTAATCTTCTTGCGTGTGATATTATTATCGCGGCATTTCGAATGTGCAGGACGCGACTCAGGGTGTCAACGTCGATTTCTTTTACAGATCAAGGAATTGGAAAGGTTTTTGTGATCTGTGCTTGACGTCGGGTTTGAGTCCCCTTATACCCCGCCCCGTTCGACACCTCCGGGTGTTGGACAACCATCTGAAAAACCTTCTTTTTCAGGCCGTCCGCGGCAAAGGACGCAGATTTTGCGTCGATGCCGCAGGAACCCCGGACGGGGAGACCCTAATGTTGGGTTAACCCGTTGGTCCGCTTCTAAAATTCGTCTTGGGCAAAAACTTTCAAAAAGTTCCTTGACGACGGTTCGGTGAACCCTTAGAACGCGGCCTCCCAACCGAGGGGCTTCGAAACAAAAGTTTCTCGGGTCGGGACAGTTTTCCGCCGGTTCTGGCTACTGGATCCCGTGCGGCGCTCTTTGACATTGTGGATAGAGACGAAAGCGAAAGGGATGCGCAGGCGGCGTTCCGTTGTGAAACGGACGTTTTCTGGAGCATCTCTTAATACGCCAAGCACTTTCCCTGTTTAACCACATGGAAGTGCAAAGCAGATTTGATTTGTTTCAGGATACCTCCAAGTCAACTTGAGAGTTTGATCCTGGCTCAGAACGAACGCTGGCGGCAGGCTTAACACATGCAAGTCGAACGAGCTGGGACCTTCGGGTCCCGATGCTAGTGGCGCACGGGTGAGTAACACGTGGGAACGTACCCTTTAGTACGGAATAACCCAGGGAAACTTGGGCTAATACCGTATGACTCCTTCGGGAGAAAGATTTATCGCTAAAGGAACGGCCCGCGTCTGATTAGGTAGTTGGTGAGGTAACGGCTCACCAAGCCAACGATCAGTAGCTGGTCTGAGAGGATGATCAGCCACACTGGGACTGAGACACGGCCCAGACTCCTACGGGAGGCAGCAGTGGGGAATATTGGACAATGGGGGCAACCCTGATCCAGCCATGCCGCGTGAGTGAAGAAGGCCTTCGGGTTGTAAAGCTCTTTCGGCGGGGACGATGATGACGGTACCCGCATAAGAAGCCCCGGCTAACTTCGTGCCAGCAGCCGCGGTAATACGAAGGGGGCTAGCGTTGTTCGGAATTACTGGGCGTAAAGCGCGCGTAGGCGGTGATCTTTGTCAGAGGTGAAAGCCCGGGGCTCAACTCCGGAATTGCCTTTGAAACGGGATCGCTAGAGT
>CAMDOZ010000070.1 GCA_945903705.1 Fidelibacterota bacterium
TTTGAAACGACTCCGGCGAAGAGAGGAACAAGGCCTCGGCGTCGACCTCGTGCACCTCGTCGGGCCAGTCGTGAGCGACGAGGCCTGCGTCGTACGCGGTAAAGTGCGGCGAGACGGCCACGGCCCTTCGAAGGCCCCAGTAGCCCGAATCTTCCAGGACGTGGCCGGTGGGTGCGATCACAATATCCCAGCCGCATACGAACTCCGCGTTGGGCACCGATGCGACCAGATAAGGCTCGGTGTCGTACGTCCGGGTTTCCGAACCGGTCCCGCATTGCGCGAATGAGACGGACTGAACCGGATCGAGTTCATGGATCGCGGCACCGTGTTTTTCGCACCACGCGGACAAGATCGCCATCGGAAACACACCGACTTGGGTAACCGCCAAGCCATCCTTCTCCATCATCCTGCGGAAGAGGGTCTCGACCCACTTCAAATTGCCGGCCGCCATGGCGCTGGCGAGCAAGTCGCCGTGATCCGGTTTGCTCCGGAGGATGCCCTCCATCAATTCCCGCTCGGCGATGACTTTGAGGGCGGTCGCAAGAAGCGCCCGCGCTTCGTCCTGCCGGCCCAGCGCATACAACGCCGTACACTCGATGCGCAGGTTTCTGGCAAACAGCTCGATGGGCGCGCCCTTTTGCCGGGCCGACCGCGCCGCCCTGACCGCGAGTTCCCGTTCCTGTCTGACGGCGTAAATACGCGCGAGGGAGTGGACCAGGCCTGGGTGGTTAGGTTCCAGCTGGAGCGCTTCGGTATAGAGAGCGACGGCCGCGTCAAGATCGCCGCGCAGGATTGCGATCCTGGCACGAAGGTCGAGCAGTGCCGTCAACCGGCCGCCCTGCATTTCCAACGTAGACGCTAGAAGTTCGGCATCCTCAATCCGATTCTCGGCTAGAGCGGTTTCGGCCTGTGAAAGGATGTTCTGTGCGTCCGTCACGATCCGCGAGACTCAGTTCCGAGAAGGGGCGTTCGGCGAGCGCCTTAGTATCGGCGCCGGCGGCGCAATATATGGCATCGCCGCCTATAGTCCAAGGCGTGGGGCCCGGAGCTGGCGCGGATCCCCCTTGAGGGACACTATTTTAGGCCGCGTCTTTTCATGATAGGAGACGCCCATGTCGTCCCAGCCTTCCCGAGAACATGACCGCGTCCGCACTGCCGTGAAATTTGCCGCCGCCGGTGAAGTTCTGGGCGGCGCCCAAGTCGCCGAAGTTCTCGAACGGGCCCAGGCGCCCTGGCGCGCCGCGTCCAAGGCGGACGCGGAACGTCAGCTTCAGGTTATCAACACCGAATTCGCCGACGAGTATCATCCCGACGCCTATTGGAATACGGCCGCCGATCACAATTTTCGCGATTTCTTTTCGTGGGGTCACGATCATGATTTCGGCTGGGGTGTGCGCCGCACCGGAGCGATGGGCGGGCGTCACCTTGAAATCATCGGTGAATGCTTAAGCCATGGTTTCTTTCCGCCCGATCTTTCCGGCCGAAAGGTGCTGGACGTGGGATGTTGGTCCGGCGGCGATGTCCTGGCACTTACGGGTCTCGGCGGCGCTGTAACGGCGATTGAGGAACATCGGCGTTCGGCGGCCTCCGCGCGGCGCTTGTGCGACCTTGTCGGGTGCAAGACCGAGATTGTCGTCGATAGCGTCTACAGTGATCGGCGTGAGTGGCAGGGGACGTTCGATCTCGTTTATGCGTCAGGGGTCATCTATCACGTCACGGATCCGCTCCTTTTCGCGCGCATCCTCTTCGCCTACCTCAAGCCGGGCGGAACTCTCATTCTCGAGACGAAGGCCACTGCTGCCGCGGGCAGCACGTGCCACTACTCCGGAACGCTGGAGCGCGGCTGGAACTGGTACGCCCCGTCGCGCGAAGCCCTCGGCCGATGGCTCGCCGACGCCGGCTTCCCCGTCGATGGAATCCAGATTCTTGTAAGAGGGAACGGCAGACTCTTATCGTGCTCGACCAAACGCGAACCGGTTGCCTTGCGCGAAACGGCGGGTTTCAGCCGCCCGGGCAGCTGGCTCGAAGGCCCCGTCTAGCGGGATGTAAGGTGAGACGGTGAAACTCCATCTTGGCTGCGGAAAGCGCCACATCCCAGGGTTCGTCAACGTCGACATCATGGCGCTGCCGCATGTCGACCTTGTCGCCGACGTGCGGCGCTTGGAAGGGGTTGCCGACGGCGCGGCGGAGCTCGTCTACGCCTCGCACGTTCTCGAACACTTCGGCCGAAACGAATATATGGACGTCTTACGCGAGTGGCATCGCGTGTTGAAGCCCGGCGGAATTCTCCGCCTCTCGGTTCCAGACTTTGCCGCGTGCGCGACGGTCTACTACGAACAGGGACTTGTTGACGGCCTCAGCGGCCTCATCGGCCTTGTCGCTGGTGGGCAGCGCGATACGTTCGATTTCCACAAGATGATCTTCGACCGCGAACTCCTGACTCAGAGCCTCCAGCGCGCCGGATTCAACGAGGTGCGTCCGTGGGATTGGCGCATGACCGAACACACGAAGGTCGACGACTATTCGCAAGCCTACCTGCCGCACCTCGACAAGGTGACGGGCCGGCACATGAGCCTCAATCTAGAGGCCATTAAGTAAGCAAATCCATGCAGTTGCGCCGCATTGACGCAACGGGGGCCGGTTCATACACTCCGCCCCCTTTGGCGGGGGAAACGCGTCTGTTTTTTCGCCCGCTCTCTCGTCTTCGAAGGATCTCACCGTTCCATGTCCGCTAGCCCGAAACCGTCCGCTCGCCCGGCGCGCAATCACTTTTCTTCCGGCCCTTGCGCCAAGCGTCCCGGATGGACGCTTGAAGCGCTGAAGGACGCGCTGGTCGGCCGCTCGCACCGCGCGAAGCTCCCGAAGGCGCGCATCAAGGCGGTGATCGACAAGACCCGCGCGGTTCTCGGCGTGCCGGCGGACTATAAGATCGCCATCGTGCCCGCGTCCGACACCGGCGCGGTCGAGATGATGCTCTGGTCCGTGCTCGGCGCGCGTCCCGTGGACATGCTGGCCTGGGAAAGCTTCGGCGAAGGCTGGGTCACCGACGTTGTGAAGCAGCTCAAGCTGAAGGACGCCCGCGTCCTCAAGTCCGACTACGGCAAGCTGCCGAACCTCGCGGACGTGAACTTCGACCACGATGTGGTCTTCACCTGGAACGGCACAACCTCCGGCGTGCGTGTTCCGAACGGCGATTGGATCCCGGCGGATCGCAAGGGCCTAACCATCTGCGACGCCACTTCCGCGGTCTTCGCGATGGAGATGCCGTGGGACAAGCTCGATATCGTCACCTACTCCTGGCAGAAGGTGCTGGGCGGCGAAGCGCAGCATGGAATGCTGATCATCTCGCCGCGCGCCGTCGAGCGCCTCGAAAGCTACACACCGCCATGGCCCATGCCGAAGATCTTCCGCCTCACCAAGGGCGGCAAGCTCGAAAACGGCATCTTCGAGGGCGACACCATCAACACCGTCTCGATGCTCTGCGTCGAGGATGCCGTCGATGGTCTCGTGTGGGCGGAAAGAATTGGCGGATTGAAGGCGCTGATCGCGCGATCGGAAGCCAACCTCAAGGCCATCAGCGATTGGGTCGCCAAGAAGAACTGGATCCAGTTCCTGGCCGAAAAGCCTGAGACGCGCTCCTGCACCTCCATCTGCCTCAAGATCACCGCCGACTGGTTCACCTCGCTCCCGGCCGACAAACAGGCGGAAGCGGCCAAGAAGTTCGCAGGCCTGCTGGAGAAAGAAGGCGTGGCGCTCGACGTCGCAAGCTACCGCGACGCTCCGCCGGGCTTGCGCATCTGGGGCGGCGCCACCGTCGATACCGCCGACATCGAAGCTTTGCTGCCGTGGCTCGAGTGGGCGCACAGCGAAGTTCAAGCGTCATAGGACTTCCTTGACCGGGCAGGGGCTCCCACAATCGGAAGAGCGCGCTGGCGTTGCCTAGGCCCTCGGCGCCTATTTTCTTTGGGGCTTTCTGCCTCTCTATTGGTACCTGCTTCAGGACGTAGGCGCGTTGGAGATGACCGCGCACCGTGTTCTGTGGTGCGTGGTCCTCCTCGGCCTCGTGACCGCCGTCCGCGGCCGCACGGGCGAGATTCTGGCGATTCTCCGCACGCCGAGCACGCTGTGGACCCTCATGCTCACAAGCGCGCTCATCACCGTCAACTGGACGCTGTTCATGTACGCGCTGGTGACCGAACGGGTCGTTGAGTCGGCGCTCGGCTACTACATGACACCGGTGATCTCCTTCGCGTTCGGGATCATCCTGATGCGCGAGAGGCCGTCGCGCTTACGGATGTTCGCGGTCGGTCTGGCGACCTGCGGCGTCCTGGTTCAATTGTTCGCTTTCGGACAACTCCCGTGGATTGCCATCGGTCTCGCCGTCTCCTTCGGCCTCTACGGGTACGGCCGCAAACTGGCGCCGGTCGCCGCCATGGACGGGTTATTGGTCGAAACGGCATTGATGCTGCCGATCGCGGTCGTGCTTATCGGCTGGTGGCTTGTTCACGGAACGAGCTTGCTGTTGGCCGGAAATTTCAAACGCGACGCACTGATGATTCTCGGTGGCGCCCTGACCATCGCGCCGCTCGCCTTGTTTGCCGCGGCCATGCGGCGCGTGCGCATGACAACCATGGGTTTTCTCCAGTATTTGGCGCCGACAATCTCCTTACTGGTGGCGGTCTTCGGCCTGGGCGAACCTTTCGACCTCGCGGACCTGTTCGCCTTTGCCTTCATTTGGGCAGCGATCGCAATCGCGGTCTTTGACGGTTTAACGACCGCAAAAGGACCTGGGACGCCGGACGTTGCTTGATGTAAAAGCGGGCCCGAAATTCGATTTTTCTGGGAGTTGAGTGAGATGGCTAAGCCGAGAGTTCTGATCAGCGACAAGTTGAGCCCCGCGGCGGTGGAGATTTTCAAGACCCGCGGTATCGATGCCGACGTGAAGACCAGCCTCACACCCCAGGAACTGCTGGCGATCATCAAGGACTATGACGGCCTTGCCGTCCGCTCCAATACAAAAGTCACCGCCGAGGTTCTCGCCGCGGCGCCAAATCTGAAAGTCGTCGGCCGCGCCGGTATCGGTGTCGACAACGTCGATGTTCCGGCGGCGACCGCGCGCGGCGTAGTCGTGATGAACACGCCCTTCGGCAACGCGATCACGACCGCCGAGCATGCGATCTCCATGATGATGGCGCTCGCGCGCCAGATCCCGACCGCCAACGCCTCGACCCATGCCGGCAAGTGGGAGAAGTCCAAGTTCATGGGCGTTGAACTCTACGGCAAGACGCTTGGCGTCATCGGCTGCGGCAATATCGGTTCCATCGTCGCCGACCGCGCGCTTGGCCTGAAGATGAAGATCCTGGCCTACGATCCGTACCTGTCCGAAGAGCGCGCCCGCGATCTCGGTGTCGAGAAGGCGGACCTCGATACCATCTATGCCCGTGCCGATTTCATCACGATGCATACCCCGCTCACGGATCACACCCGCAATCTCATCGACGCGAAAGCGATCGCCAGGATGAAGAAAGGCGTGCGCATCATCAACTGCGCCCGCGGCGGTCTCGTTGTTGAAGCCGACCTCAAGAAAGCCATTGAAGCCGGCCATGTGGCAGGTGCGGCGTTCGACGTGTTCGAAGAAGAACCGGCCAAGTCCAATATCTTATTCGGAATGGAGAACGTGGTCTGCACGCCGCACCTTGGTGCCTCCACGAACGAAGCCCAGGAAAACGTGGCCCTCCAGATCGCCGAACAGATCTCCGACTATCTCTTGAACGGCGCCGTTTCCAATGCCCTCAATATGGCCTCGGTGTCAGCCGAGGACGCGCCGCGGCTGCGCCCCTACATGAAGCTCGCCGAAGAGCTCGGCAGCTTCGCCGGCCAGCTGGTGCAATCGGGCCTCAAGGCCGTGACGGTGGAGTACGCCGGCCACGTGGCCGAGTTGAATACCCGTCCGCTAACGGCCATCGCGCTGAAGGGCCTGCTCGGTCCCTTGATGGAAAGCGTCAATATGGTGAACGCGCCGGTGATCGCCCGCGAGCGCGATATCAAGGTGATCGAAGTCAAGAGCGGGGAGCACGATCTCTACCAGACGCTCATTACCTTAAGCGTCGTCACCGACAGCCAGACCTCGACGATCTCGGGCACCTTGTTCGGCAGCATGCCGCGCCTGGTGGACCTCGATTCCATCCACATCGAAGCCGAAGTCGGCCCGCATATGCTGTTCGTCTCCAATAACGACAAGCCCGGATTCATCGGCGCCCTCGGAACCGTCCTCGGGCAATCGGGGATCAACATCGCATCCTTCCATCTCGGCCGTACCCGGTCCGGCGGGGACGCCATCGCCCTCCTGAAGCTCGACCAGGGCGTGACGGATGAAGTTTTGGCAAAGGTTAAATCCCTGCCGCACGTCCGCCAGGCACGGAGTCTTGCGTTTTAGGCAACCTCCTCGGCGTTTTTGCCTCTTCCACCCGGCGGCGGATCGCGTGCTAAAGTTGGCGCATGGTCACGCCGTCGCCCGCGCTTCGCGAGGAGCTCTTCCAGCTCGAACTCGAGCAGATTCAGCGCAACGCCCGCATGCGCAACGGCGTCGTGTGGGCCTTCATTTTTATTTCCGTTTTCCGCGGCCTTTACACGTTCATCTCGCGCCAGGGAACGGAGGGGCTCAAGGAAGGCATTCTTTACGCGGTCGTTCCGGCCGTAATTCTTGCCTTGATGGGTTTTCCGCTGGTCAGGCACTACGCCAAAAAGGCCGAGGAAAAGCTGCGCGGCCGATTCGCCGAACAACCGCGCCGGCATCCCCTAAGTTAGCAGTTGCTTGTCGTAGAGGGTTCACGCGCATATAAACGCGCCGCTGCTCCGCTTGGTTGAAAGCGAGCGCGGCATTAGAGGGTAGGATAAAAATGGGTAACGTCGCGGTCGTCGGCTCGCAGTGGGGCGACGAGGGCAAAGGCAAGATCGTCGACTGGCTATCGGAACGCGCCGACATGGTGGTGCGGTTCCAGGGTGGCCACAATGCGGGCCATACTCTGGTCATCGGCAACCAGACCTACAAACTGTCGCTGCTTCCTTCGGGCGTCGTTCGCGGCAAGCCCTCGATCATCGGCAACGGCGTTGTCGTCGACCCTTGGGCGCTCCTCGACGAGATCAAGCGCATTGCCGAGCAGGGTGTGAAGATCACACCCGAAGTTCTGAAGCTCGCCGACAACGCGGTCCTCATCCTTCCCTTGCACCGGACCCTCGACCAGGCGCGCGAAGCCGCCGCCGGTTCGAAACAGATCGGCACCACGGGCAGGGGCATCGGGCCCGCCTACGAAGACAAGACCGCCCGGCGCGCCATCCGGGTCTGCGACCTTGCCGATCCGCCGGCGCTCGCCGCCAAGGTCGAGCGGCTGCTGGTCCACCACAACGCACTTCTGCGCGGTGTCGGTCATCCCGAAGTCGACGGCGCCGAAATCATCGCGCAGCTCAAAGACGTCGCGCCGAAGATCCTGCCCTTCGCCGTGCCGGTGTGGGAGATCATGGCGGACGCCCGCCAGAACCGCGCGCGCATCCTGTTCGAAGGCGCGCAAGGCGCCATGCTGGACGTCGATCACGGGACCTATCCCTACGTGACCTCGTCGAACACCGTCTCCGGCCAAGCGGCCGCGGGATCGGGCATTGGACCCGGCAGCGTCGGCTACGTTCTCGGTATCACCAAGGCCTACACCACGCGCGTGGGCTCGGGCCCGTTCCCGACCGAACTCACCGACGACGTCGGTCAGCTTCTGGGCGAGCGCGGCCGCGAGTTCGGCACCGTTACAGGGCGCAAGCGCCGCTGCGGCTGGTTCGATGCGGTCATGGTACGCCAGGCCATCAAGATCGGCGGCATCACCGGTATCGCCTTCACCAAGCTCGACGTGCTCGACACGCTGGCGGAACTCAAGATCTGCGTGGCCTACGATCTCAATGGCACGCGCATCCGGCGCCTCCCCTCATCCGTGAGCGAGCAGGCGGCGGTGAAACCGATCTATGAAACCCTCCCGGGCTGGCAGTCCTCGACCCAGGGCGCGCGGAGCTGGGCCCAGCTCCCCGCCGATGCCATCAAGTACATCCGCCGGGTCGAGGAGCTTATCGAGGCCCCGGTGGCGCTCCTATCGACCAGCCCGCAACGCGAGGACACAATTCTCGTCAGGGACCCCTTTGCAGACTAAAAGTTGAAAAAAGGCCCGTTTTTGGGCCTTTCCTGAAGTCCGCGTACGGCTGTAAGCCTCGGAAAACCCTAGGTTTACCGACCTTTATGGCCGTTGTATTGCGGCCCTCAGTTCCGTATGATGCCGGTTGGACCAGCAGAAGCCGGTCCTAACGCTTTTGAGGACTGTCCCATGGCCGAAGCGGCTACGGACCTCAGACCGGCGCCGGAAAGTGCGCCCCCGTCCGCGGACCCTGCGGCCTCTACGCCGCCGCCTCCCACGCCGGAGACGGTGGTCGTCCCGTCATCTCCCAGCGGCACCTACATCATGGTGCGTGATCGCTTCACGATTTTTTGCGACCGTCCGCTGCCCAGCCTCGATATGCCCAACGCGCTCGCCTACGAAGTCGCCGACCGCAAGCAGGAAGGGCGTCCTCTCTATGCCTTGGTCTGCCGGCCCGATATGCCCGCGCGCATATCGGTCATGCGCGTGCTCAAAGGTCTCGAGATCCCGGCCGTCCTGCACATGGTGGATTGGGGCGTGGCCGAGTGGCCGCTGCTAGAACGTAAGTGTGTGATTGTGATCTATCACCGGCCGCTCGGCGGCAAGGTGATGGATTCGCACTATGGCGGGGCAAAGAGAATTGCCGACCACGTCTTCGCGCGCACGGTCGTGAAACCGATCGCCGAAGGCTTGATCGAAATGGGGCTGAAAGGCATCACGCACCGCGCGATCCGCCCCGACAATCTCTACTACATCGACGAGCAGAAGACGAAAATCGTGCTCGGCGATTGCGTGACCTCGGTTCCCGCGCACGATCAGCCGGTCCTACTTGAGCCGATCGAGTCCGGCATGGCGCAACCGTCGGGCCGCGGCGGCGGCAACTACGCCGACGACATGTATGCCTTCGGCGCGTCGGTCCTGATGATCGCGCTCGGGCGCAATCCCCTGGCCGGAATGGCGGATGCGGAGATCATTCGCCGCAAGATCCAGATCGGCTCCTATGCGGCGCTGGTGGGCGACGAGCGCGTGCCCATGGCGTTGATCGAGTGCTTGCGCGGCATGCTCACCGACGATGTCGAGCAGCGCTGGCAGCCCACCAACATCGACCTGTGGCTGAACGGAAAGCGTCTGACGCCGATCCAGGCGAAGTCCGAGCCGCAGTCGCAGCGCCCGTTGCGGTTCGCGGATATGGAGTTCCATTCCATCCGGCCCCTGTCCTACGCGATGTACCAGAATTGGGACAAGGCGCTGTCGATCATCAACGACGGCTCTCTCGAGGTCTGGATCCGCCGCGGCCTCGAACTCAACGACCTCGCCGACGCCATCGCCAGCGCGATCAAGGGAACCGGTGCGGCGCTGGGGAAGGCGGATGCCGACGACATCATCATTGCGCGCGTCCTCATGCTGCTCGATCCGAAGGCGCCCATCCGCCATCGCGACTTCCGCCTCTTCACTGAAGGGTTCGGGTCGTCGCTTTCGACGGCGATGCTGCGGAAGCAAAAACTTCAGCCGTACACCGATTTCATCACCCGCGAGCTGTGGCGCTACTGGATCGTCGCGCAGGTGAAGTACAACGTCGACAATCAGCAGTACGAAGGCGTTTTCCGCGAACTCAAGAACTATCTCAAGGACCAGAACTCGGGCGCGGGCATCGAGCGGTGCGTCTACGAACTGAACGAGTGGCAACCGTGCATGAGCCCGCTCATCGCCGACCAGTATGTGATGGAAGTCAAAGGAGTTCTGCCGGCCTTGGATGCGGTCGCCAAGACCGCCAATACGAAAGTCTGGCCGGTGGACCGCCACATCGGGGCGTTTCTGCGCGCCCGCTATGCCAAGGGAACCGGCAGCCAGATCGATGCCATGAACGATCAGCGCCCGGATCGCGCCACGATCGGCATGCTGAGCGTGCTCGCCATCGTGCAGTGGCGCTTGGGGCCCGAGGCGCTGTACGGACTCGCCCAGTGGATCGGTGGCCTGATGGGTCCGGTCGTGAACAGCTACCAGAACCGCACCAAGCGCAAGGAAATCGAGAAGGAGCTGCCTAAGCTGATCCGCAAGGGCAACCTCGCCGAAATTTTCAATTACCTCGACAATCCGCAAGAGCGTCAAATGGACGCGGAGGGTTTCACGTGGGCAAAGGCCGAATATGCGGCTGCTGAAAAGCTCGTGTACGACCTCGAACACGGCCAAGTCGACCGGCAGGAGTCCGCCATGCTCACGGGACGCCAAGCGGGCGCGGCCGGTGCCGGCTTCATCATGTTCCTGACCTACCTCATCATCCTTCTTGGCAAGGTGTTCTGACCGGCCATGCAGAAGCGCAGTAACTTCCTTCTCTATGCGTTTATAGCGGTCCCGATCGGCCTCATGATCGTGCCGACGATGGTCGTGCTTGCCGTCGCGCTCGTGCCGACCGGCGTCGCGTTTCTGCTCGAACGCAAGAAGGGCTTCTACGGCGGCCTCACCGTTGGCGCCATGAATCTTGCAGGCGCGGCGCCCTTCCTCGCCGACCTCTGGTTCGACGGCCACACCATCCAGGCTGCGCTCGATATCATCACCAACGTCTTTGCCTGGATGGCGTTCTATGGCGCTGCGATGTTCGGCTGGGCGATCTACTCGACCACGCCGGGGGTGATCGGCACCTTCATGGCGATGACCGCGGGACGGCGCATTGCGGCCATGCGCGACCAGCAGAAGGACCTGGTGCAGAAGTGGGGGCCGGACGTTGAGTCCGTCTACGAGCCGGAGCGGAAGGCCGGCGAAGTCGACACCGGACCGCCTGACAGCCTGACCGGTGGGATGGCCCGCGCGATGTAAGAGTCCGCGATGTAAAGAGTCCGCGGTCTAGCGCGTCGCGCCGAAAAGTGGGAACCGGTTTTCGGAAAAAGCGACGCGCGATCAAATAAATAGAGCACGCAGCCCGATTCCGAATAAGCGCTGCGTGCTCTAAGAGTCCGCGGACGAGCGCGAGCGATCTAGGGCCGACATCAGCCGGAGCATGTCGTCCGGCAGCTCACTTTCAAATCTCAGCTTCTTCTTGGTGACGGGGTGGACAAAGCCCAAGGTCGCTGCATGCAGCGCTTGGCGGGAAAACGCGCGCACCTCCGCGTTCGCGAAGCGCCCGCCTGCCGTTCGCCCGCGGCCGTAGACAGGATCGCCGATGAGCGGATGCCCTTTGCTCGAAAGGTGGACGCGAATCTGGTGCGTGCGGCCGGTTTTAAGGCGGCAATGCACGTGTGCCGCCGTCGTGCCGAAAGCGTCCACGACCTCATAAGCCGTCTCAGCGGATTTTCCACCGCGCATGACGATGGTCATCTTCTTGCGGTTCTTCTGGCTGCGGCCGATGGCGCCGGTGATGGTACCTTCCAACGGCCTAGGTATGCCCCACACCAGCGCGTCGTAACGGCGCTCCACGTCGTGCGCGGCGAACTGCGCCGTGAGGCCGGCGTGCGCCGGGTCGGTCTTCGCGACGACCAGGAGGCCGCTGGTATCCTTGTCGATGCGGTGAACGATCCCGGGCCGCTTCACGCCGCCGATGCCCGCGAGGGAAGGCCCGCAATGGGCAAGCAGCGCGTTCACCAATGTTCGATCGGGGTTACCGGCCGCCGGATGCACCACCAGGCCCGCCGGCTTGTCGACGACAATGAGATGCTCGTCTTCGTAGACGATGTGAAGGTCCATCGCCTGGGCCTCAGGGAGTGCTGCCGTGGCGGCGGGGACGGTAACGCGGACGAATTCGCCCGCGCGCACCTTATGCGCTGGATCGCGCGCGACTTTTTTGCCGACGCTGACGGCGCCGTCTTCGATCAGCGCTTTCAGTCGCGAGCGCGAAAACTCAGGTAGCGCCCCGGCCAGCCACTTGTCGAGGCGCGCGCCGGAGGCTTCTTTCGCAACGAGGGCGGTTTTTTCTGTGCTGGAGGTCATGCGCGAGCGGGAGGTTGAGTGCGCGCGCACCCTAGCGCGTCGCGCCGAAAAGTGGGACCGGTTTTCGGCAAAAGCGACGCGCTAATCAAAAAAATAGAGCACGCAGCACAGTCCCAGATATGCGCTGCGTGCTCTACCTGTTCACACTCTGCGCGTCACCGCGTCAATAAACGCCGGCGATTACATGAAGGAAGCGGCGCGGCGAGGCTTGCGTGGTACCGGGATCTGCTCGGGCGCCGGCACGGCGGACGAGAGCGACACCGCCTCGGGCTTGCCGGCGAGCGAATATTTGGTGCGGAAGAGCTGCCACCACTGCGGCACGCCCAGCGCCAGGGGTTCGCCGAGTTCGTGGCGATAGAGGACCTCGCGCATGAGATGCACCGTCTCCTCAGAGCGGTCGATGCCCAGCTTCTGAAGAAGCGCTTTCACGACTTCGTCATGCGGCATCTTCTGTTTGTCGACGTGTGCCGCCTGCTCGACTCGCCCGACGATGAAGAACAGAAGATCGGAAACCATACGGTCCTGACGGCCGGCCACGGCGTCGACTTTCTCGCCGATCGCGGCCAGGAGTTCGCTGGCTTCATCGGGCGCGAACAGGCGGCGAATCTTGGCGGCTTCCAGCGCGACGACGCCGGCGAAGTAGTAGTCGTCGATCGGATGCGCATCGACCAACGCGTACTGCGTGTCGTACGAAAGGTCGCAGTCGTCGAGACCTTCGATGAGTTTCTTCTGCCAGGCGGGGAAAGTCTTTCTGGACGCCGCCGCCATATGCTTCAAGAAGCGCGCCACTGCGGTCTTCACCTCGACCGTGGGCTTCATTGCGGTTGCACCAATAGACATTGTAACACCACATGTTGTGTTATACTTGCATCAGTAACGCTTGATAGGCTGATGTGGTTGCAGTTTTCTAGTGGCGTACCGCAGGCAACCCGTTGCGCCGGCGTCGAAAAGGGGGCTCAAAATTGGCTGA
This sequence comes from Fidelibacterota bacterium, assembly GCA_945903705.1. GTDB lineage: Bacteria > Pseudomonadota > Alphaproteobacteria > Rhodospirillales > Rhodospirillaceae > SHVO01. The sequence continues at coordinate 13,063 of CAMDOZ010000070.1, forward strand.
TACAGCGCGGCGTCACCCCGATGTGATCCTGGTGGAAGTGCAGCCGGGCGAGGGCTTTGGCTTTACTTATCTGGGGGCCGACCACTTCGATTATGCGGCCGACCACTTCCTGCTGCCGGCGGCGAAATACGCGTCCCTCGATCCCAACGATCCCGAGCAACGGCGCACGATCGCCTACGACTTTTTGTGGCGCTACTTCAACAAGCCGCACGCAAAAGGATACTTCCGCGAGAATGTGCGCTGGATCGCGGCCGCGGCCGTGCGCGAGAAGTTCACCGACGAGTCTAAGGCGGGAACCATGCCGCGGGTCATCGTCATATCGCGCAAGGCCAGCGACGGCGGCATCACCATCCGGCCCGGCGCCGAATACCTCGAGCATCCCGGCTATCCGCTGGCCATCGTTATTGGCAAGCCGTCGGGTGGCGGCGGCCAGGCGCACTTCTTCGCCAAGCGCCAAGACTATGAACGTGTCGGGCAGAGTGCCCCGACGCAAGACGTGTGGCTGCCGCAGATCGTTTACCGCCTCTATGCGGAAACGCCCTCGGTCGTCATGGGAATGCCCAAGTCCGACAAGGACGGCGAAATGGCGGTCGAATGCCGCGCGCTCGCCTTCGGGCGGAAAGCCAAATTGGTGGAGCGGGCCTAGCTCTTCTCGCTCTCACTGTCTTCAAGGCTCACGCGCGCCTGGATGTCGGGCGCGGCGATCTCTTTGGCCAGCACTAGTTTGATGAGCTTCGCATCGAAGCTTTCCTCGTCGCCGTTCGCAAGTACCGCGTCAAAGCGCGCTTCTCTCTCCCTGCGCACGCCCGGTCCCCAGGCGGCTTCTGTTTCGCCCGGTCCAAGAACGCAGAAGGAGATCAGCTCGGCGGCGCGCCGCATCAGGGCGTCCATCACGCCGCTTTCCGAAACGGTGCCGGCGGCGGCTTCCTGGGCCCAGCGGTAAATCGCGAAGCGCATGCCGTCGTCGACATAAGCGGGATTTACCCCGAACGTGTCGAGCGAGCGGTCCAAGAGCTGGACCGCGGCACGGCGCTTGCTGCCGCCAAAGAAATCCTGAATCGTGACCATAAGAGAGACCGCGCGAAGGGGAGCGAATTCAAGTAAGATAGGTGCGGCTGAGGAAATTCGCGAGGGGGCCGTTTTGCCTATCAGTTCACCGCCCAAGAAATCCGGCTCCGGCGCGTCGCCGCAGTTGCCGCCTAAGCAAGTCTGCGGGAAGTGCGACGCTGAATTCCGCTGGGAGCCAAGCGAACCGCTGGTGAAAGGTTCGCCCCTGGTCGCGCGCCTCTCAAAGCCCTCCGACGCCTGCGACTGCGGCTACGGCAGCCTGCCGCCGCGGTTTGAGTAGGGACGCCTCCTTTGTCCCCTCCCCTGAAAGGGGAGGGTCAGGGAGGGGTCGTTTTCTGTTGAGCCGCTTCAGCAAACCACCTTCAGCAACGGCCCGAGCCCGCCATTTTGTTTTCTCGTCATCCTGGGCGAATGCCCAGCGCGGGAACGGCAAAGTGTGTGTTTTTGAGCGCGCGTCCAAGAAACATCGCATTTGCAAGCGCGCAGGGTGTTGGTGCGCGGCGCATGCAACGCGTTCATCGGTTGCTGCATGATCTCGCGCAGCGACTCTGGATGCTGGGGACAAGCCCCAGCATGACCAAAAAGCGCAAAAAGAGTCGCGCTGATTCCTGGTGAAGGTTGGCTACCCGCCAAACCTCTCCAACCCCAATCCATCCACATCGATCTCCGGCGTGCGGCCGGAGATGAGGTCCGCGATCACGCGGCCCGAGCCGCAGGCCATGGTCCAGCCCAGCGTTCCGTGGCCGGTGTTCAGGAACAGATTCTCGAACGGCGTCGCGCCGATGATCGGAACGGAGTCCGGCGTCGCGGGCCGCAGGCCGCACCAGGCGTTGATGTCTTTGTATGAGGAGGCCTTCGGAAAGAGGCTCATGACATTCTTGGTCAAGGGCTCGACGCGCACGGGATCGAGATCGGTATTCCATCCGGCAAGTTCGGCGGTGCCGGCGACGCGCAAGCGATTGCCGAGCCGGGTGAAGACCATGAACCGCGTCTCGTCGGTCACGCTCACCGTTGGTGCGGCCTCGGAATTTTCGATCTCGGCGGTGATGGAGTAGCCCTTGGCGGGGTAGATCGGCACTTTGAGGCCGAGCTGCTTGGCCAGCATCGGCGTATAGCTGCCGAGCGACAGCACGACGGCATCGGGCGTCTCATCGCCCTGATCGGTGACGATGCGGGTCACCTGTTTGCCGTTGTGCTCGAGCTTCTTGATCGACACGCCGTACTTGAACTTCGCGCCGCGCGTGGCCGCGAGTTTCGCAAGCTCATCGGTGAACAGGCGCGCATCGCCGCTCTCGTCGTCGCAGCTCATCAAGCCCCCGGTGATCTCGCCCTTCTTCACGGCGGGAGCGAGCGCCGGCTCGACTTTCACGCAGTCTTCGGGCGTCAACACGTCCTGAGACAATCCGAGCTTCTGCAGCTTCTCGCCCGTATGACGGCCCACGTCGAACTCAGGCGTCGTCCGGTAAATGTGCAGGATGCCGTTGATCTGCTGGTCGTATTGGATGTTGGTCTTCTGGCGCAGGGCCTTCAGAACTTTTCTGGAATACAGCGCGACGCGCAGGGTGCGATCCATATTGATGTGCTCGCGTTCGCTCGTGCAGTTTCGCAGGAACTTCAGTCCCCACGACCACAGCGCGGGATCGAAGCGCCACGGCCTGAACAAGAGCGGCGCATCCGCCTGGAACGTCCACATGAAGGCCTGGAGCGGAATCCCCGGAGCCGCCCAGGGCTTCGCGTGGCAGGCGGAAATCTGACCGCCGTTCGCGAAGCTGGTTTCCAGGCCGGGGCCCGCCTGACGGTCGAGCACGACAACGTCGTGCCCGTCTTCGGCCAGAAAATAGGCCGTGCTGGTTCCCACCACGCCGGCGCCGAGAACGGCAACTTTCATCTCGCTAGGCTCATTGAAGTCTACCGTAGGATCACGGCAAACTAGATTTATGACGCCTTCCGGCAATCCACCAGCCCCCGTCGCGCAAGCCATCCCTGACGATTGTGCAGTGCTCGAGGTCGCCGAGATGTACGCCGCGGACAAGGCGGCGGCGGACGCGGGCGTGGACAGTCTCGTTCTCATGGAAGCCGCGGGTACTGCCGTCGTCCGGGTCATCGAAGCCCGCTGGCAGCGCCGGCCTGTTACCGTTCTTTGCGGGCCCGGAAACAATGGCGGCGACGGTTTCGTTGTTGCGCGCTTGCTGGCGGAGAAGGGTTGGCACATTACCGTCGGTCTTCTGGGTGCGGCTGAATCCCTAAAGGGCGACGCGGCCGTCAATGCGCAGCGCTGGAATGCGATAGGAAATATTCTTCCGCTGGCCGCCGATCTCTTGGCCGGAGATCCGCTTGTGGTCGATGCGTTGTTCGGCGCGGGCCTGTCGCGCGGGCTCGAAGGTGCGGCGCGCACGATCGTCACCGCCATCAACGACAGGAGACTTTCCTGCATTGCTGTTGATGTGCCGAGCGGTGTCCACGGCGACAGCGGCGAGGTCCTTGGAGACGGAGGCGCTGCGCGCTGCGCCGTCACCGTCACCTTCTTTCGCCCAAAGCCCGCTCACTTTCTCTATCCCGCACGCGATCTCATGGGCGAACTCGTCGTCGCCGACATCGGAATTCCCGTCAAAGTGCTCGCGCCCATCCATCCGCGCACGGCGCACAACACACCCGCGCTCTGGGATTTGCCGCAACGCAAATGGAGCGATCACAAATATGATCGCGGCTATGCGGTCGTCATCGGCGGCGACGTGATGACCGGCGCGTCACGCCTCGCGGCCCGCGCGGCGCGGCGCGCTGGGGCAGGGCTCCTGCGCATGGCCGTGCCCGAAAGTGTCGTCGCGCTCTATGCCGCCGACGCGCCGGGCGCCTTCGTGCAGGCGTTGGAGACGGAAGCCGATCTCGACGAACTCCTGGCCGACACGCGGCGCAACGGTGTGCTGATCGGCCCAGGGGCCGGCGTCGGCGCCGTGACCCGGGCCCGCGTCCTGAAGATTCTCGGCACCGGCAAAGCCGCGGTGCTCGACGCCGATGCCATCACCAGCTTCGAAGACGACCCCGAGACGCTGCTGGAGGCGATCGCTGCCGCCAAGGGAGCTGTAGTCCTGACCCCGCACGACGGCGAGTTTCGCCGCCTTTTTAAGGACTCGGCCGGGTCTCGCTTAGCCCGCGCCCGGACGGCTGCGGCCGCCAGCAGGGCCATCGTGGTCCTCAAGGGCGCCGATACAGTCGTCGCCGCCCCGGACGGGCGGGCCGCCATTGCCTCGAATGCCCCACCCTGGCTTGCAACCGGGGGTTCAGGCGACGTCCTGGCCGGCTTCATTTTGGGCCTTCTGGTTCAGAAAATGCCCCCATGGTCCGCCGCCTGTGCAGGGGTCTGGCTCCACGGCGAGGCGGGCCGCCGGGCGGGCCGGGGATTGATCGCCGAGGACCTGCCGGAGGCCCTACGCGAGATATTCGCCTCGATATAGGGGTTACAGAGCCGCAAGATTGCGCTGTAGGGCTTGATCCAGCCCAGCGTTATTGGCTATCTACCGCATCCATTTTTCGGGTACGGCGTCCTGGCCCCTCGGCTTCCGGCGGGTGTGGTGAAACTGGTAGACACGCCAGGTTTAGGTCCTGGTGTCCGTAACAGGACGTAGGGGT
>CAMDOZ010000071.1 GCA_945903705.1 Fidelibacterota bacterium
GCAGTCCTCAAAGTCCTTCGCCGGAGCAGCTCGCTGAGAAGTTTTCCGAGGTCGCGAAGACCTTTCAGATGGAATGGACGTTCACCCCGGCGGACAAGCGCCCCCGCGTCCTGATCGCCGTCTCGAAGTTCGGGCATTGCCTCAACGACCTCTTGCATCGCTGGCATACGGGTCAGATGCCTATCGACATCGCCGGCGTTTTCTCCAACCACGACGACATGCGCTCTCTTGTGGAGTGGCACGATATCCCCTACACGCACCTTCCGGTCACACCGACGACGAAGCGGCAGCAAGAGGCCGCTTGGCTCAGGATTGTCGAAGATCTCAATGTCGATTTGGTGGTGCTCGCACGGTACATGCAGGTGCTGAGCCCGGACGCCGCGCGCAAGCTTTCCAGCCGGTGCATCAATATCCATCACTCGTTTCTGCCGAGCTTCATGGGCGCACGGCCGTATCAACAGGCCTACGAGCGCGGCGTCAAAATTATCGGCGCCACTGCGCACTACGTCACCGATGGTCTCGACGAAGGGCCGATCATCGAACAGGCGGTTGAACGCGTCGATCATACACACGCGGCCAGCGACATGGTGGCGGTCGGCCGTGACCTCGAAAACGTGGTGTTGGCGCGCGCCGTCCGGTATCACGCCGAAGGGCGCGTACTGGTGAACGGTCACAAAACAGTGGTTTTCCGCTGATTCTTTGGCGTTCTGCGATGTGTGTCGCAGAACCTGCGGTCAGCCGGCGATGCCAGTAAAAGCTGCATATGCCTTGCGTCTTCCGTGTGCGGCCCTATAATGATTTTAGTCGAAACCAATGGTCGTGCTTCACTGGATTTGCCGGTGATGGCATGGCAATACGACAGCCAAGAAAAGTCGAAAGCGCTACAGCAGCAATGTCCAAGACCATCCTGATCGTCGAAGACAATGAGTTGAACATGAAACTGTTCAACGATCTCCTTCAGGCGCATGGCTACAACACCCTCCAGGCCAAGGATGGCCGCGTCGTCGTCGATCTGACGCGCAAGAACCGCCCGGACCTTATTCTGATGGACATCCAGCTGCCGGAAATTTCCGGGCTCGAGATCACGAAGATGCTCAAGGCCGACGATGACCTTCGTTCGATTCCGGTCGTCGCCATTACGGCCTTCGCCATGAAGGGCGATGAACAGAAGATCCGCAACGGCGGCTGTGACGGCTATATCGCCAAGCCCATCTCGGTTGCGAGCTTCCTGCAAACCGTTTCGCGCTTCCTCGAACCGCAAGTGGCCCAATAAAGCAGACCCCCGAAAAGCAAAAGCCCGCCATCCGGCGGGCTTCGTCTTTCATCGCACCTTAGCGCGATGACTATTTGATCTTGGCTTCCTTGAATTCCACGTGCTTGCGCACAACGGGATCGTACTTATTGAACTTGAGCTTTTCGGTCTTCGTGCGCGGGTTCTTCATCGTCACGTAGTAGTAACCCGTGCCGGCGGTGCTCTCGAGCTTGATCTGAATCGTGGCTGGCTTTGCCATTGTGTCTACCTAACTTCTCTGGGCGCCCGGCGTTGCCGCAGGCGGTGCAATGAGCGGCGCACAATACACTGCCCGGCTGGGGTGTCAAGAAACGGAGCGCGCCGCCGGAAGTGGAAATTATTGAGGTTTCTCAGCGAGTTGGCGCGCGCTGCCTTGCAAGGCCTGGGCGAGCAAAGCAGGGTCCTGGACGAGGCGCCGGGCCACTTCTATGTCGATCGCCCGGTCGGGGTGTGCTTCCGGTGGGCAGGCGGCGCGTAAGGTTTCCAATTCATCCGCCTCCGACGGCGGTGAACGCCAGCCATTCAGCAATTCGGCCGGCAAGCTTCCGCCATTGAAGATCCGCCCGACGGTCTCCGTGAGCGTCGCGGCTTGGCCGCTCAAGCAGACGTCCGGCAGCACACCCAACCCGTGAAGGCCGGCGCCGCGCGGCGTATAGGCGCGCGACCAGGTCAAGACAATCTCGCCCTGGTTCGGCAGGCGGATGACGGTCTGCACCGACCCTTTGCCGAGGCTGACGGTGCCGACGACCGCGGCTCGCTGATTATCCTGGAGGGCCACGGCGACGATCTCCGACGCAGAAGCCGCCCGTCCGTCGATCACGACGGTCATGGGGATCCCTCTCGCAATGTCGCCGTCATGGGCTGCGTAAAACTGTTGCGAGCCGGGATGGCGGCCGCGCAAGGCGATGATCGTGCCGCTATCGAGGAACAGGTCGGCAAGATCGACCGCCTGATCCAGGAGTCCTCCGGGATCACTTCGCAGATCGAGCACGATCCCTTTGACCGGCCCAGCCTCGCGCGCGGCAAGAACCGCCTTTTCGACGCCTTGCGCGGTGCGTTGATTGAAGCTTCTGATACGTATTTCCAGAACGCCGTCGATCGTCCGTGCGATCACGGTGTCGGGGATGACGAGATCGCGCCGCACGGCGAGGGAAAATGGATCGGCTGCTTCGGCGCGCCGTACCGTCAGCTGTACGACCGTGTCGGCTTTGCCTTCCAGGTATTGCCGCGCGTCATCGATCGAACGGTTTACAAGCGCGATCCCGTCGACATGCGTAATGACGTCGTCGAGCTTGAGGCCCGCCCGTTCGGCCGGTCCGTTTTTCACGATCGATTGAATCGACACGCCGTCCTTGGCCGTGACCACCCGAACGCCGAGCCCGATGATGCCGTCGCGAATCAGGCGGCTGCGGATGGCTTCATCGCGGCCGGCATAGCGCGAATAGGGATCGAGCGTCTTGAGGGCGGGCGGGAAGACGGCCCGGTAAATGGTCTCGGAGGTCGCCATCTTCATCGGCGCGGAGACTTGCCGCAGGGTCAGGACGGTTGTCAGTGTTGTCTTGATCCAAGCGTCCGCATCGCCCCGTGTCGGCATGGGCACCGGCGGCAACGGGACATCGGTGTACGTGAATTGAAGCGCCCCGTCATTCACGCCGACGCCGATCTGCGGGTCGATGGTCGCCAGGCCTTCAAGTGAACGCAGGAACAAGGTGTCGATGGCAGGCTCTTCGAGTGCGCGGTCGCTGATTTCCGTGAATCCATGCTTAAGCACATGGGCCATCATCGCGACGTCGATCCCGTCGATCATAACGCTGCGGGGTCGGCGGTCGGCGCCGGAGGGCCCCGATGCACAGGATGCCAGGGCCGCGACGCAGATCGCCGCTGCCGCACAACGCAACGCTATCGAAAAAGATCGAACGATCGAGATCATCGGCGGTCGCGGGTTCTCACTTTGGGCCGACCGCGTTGGGCGCGGGGCTGCCGCCCCCGTTTCTGTTCATGACCACGCCTCCCACGGTCTGAAGAATCGACCTCTGAAGCGTATTCGAAGACGATGCTGCCCGCTACCTCGTCGGTTTCGACAAGCTTCACGTCGATCATGTCGCCAACCCGAAGTTCTAAGCCGCGGCGCCTGCCGACCAGGCGGTGGCCGCGCTCGTCGTGGTCGTAAAAGTCCTGGGGAAGGTGCCGCATCGGCAAAATGCCGTCCGCGCCGGTCTCTTCGAGGTTCACGAAGGCGCCAAACCGGCTGACGCCGTTGATACGGCCCCGGAAGACGGCGCCGGCACGATCCTTCAGGTAGAGTGCCGTGAAGCGGTCGACCGTCTGACGCTCCGCCATAGCCGCACGGCGTTCCGTCGAAGAAATGTGTTCTGTCACGGCCAGAAGGTCGGGGTCGCGCTTTTGATCCCATCCGCCGTCTCCCAATTTGTGCGCTGCGACAAGCGCGCGATGCACAAGAAGGTCCGAATATCTCCGGATCGGCGACGTGAAATGGACGTACTTCCGCAGGCCGAGACCGAAGTGGCCGATGTTTTCCGGACTGTAGAGCGCCTGAGCCTGCGTGCGCAGCACCAGGGTATTCACCATGTTCTCGTGAGGACTGTCCTTCACCTGCCGCAGGAGCCGGTTGAACTCCGCCGGACGGGCCGAGCCCGGGCTGGGGAAGCTGAGACCCACACTCTCCATTGCCTCCTGCAGGTTCTCGATACGCTCGGGATCCGGCCGATCATGCACGCGGTACACCGCGGGGTACGCGGACTTCGCCAGCGTTTCGGCGGCCGCGACGTTCGCCGCGATCATGAACTCTTCAATCAATTTGTGACTATCGAAACGCTCGCGCGGTTGAACGCCCAAGACCAGTCCTGTCTTGCGATCGACCATGATCTTGCGCTCGACGATGTTGAGTTCGAGGGTGCCGCGCTTGGCGCGAGCTTTATCCAGGGCTTCATAGGCGCCGTAGAGAGACGGAATGATCTCCGCCATCAAAGGACCGGTGGTGTCGTCGGGTTGGCCGTCGCGCGCCCGCTGGACCTGCGTGTAGGTGAGGCGCGCGACCGAGCGCATCATACCCCTGATGATCTCGTGCCGCAGAACCTGGCCTTCGGCGTCGATCCACATGTGGGCCGCAAGAACCGGACGGTCTTCTTTCGGTTTAAGCGAGCACCATCCGTTCGACAATTCTTCGGGCAGCATCGGGACGACGCGATCGGGAAAATAGACCGAGTTGCCGCGCACGTAGGCGTCTCTATCCAGCGCATCGCCCGGACGCACGTACCAGGAGACGTCGGCGATCGCGACCAGAAGGTGCCACCCGCCGGGGTTATTGGAATCCGGGTCCTTTTCCGCCCATACGGCGTCGTCGAAGTCGCGCGCGTCCTCTCCGTCGATCGTCACCAACGGGATCTGGCGAAGGTCCACGCGCTTGCCCATGGGCGCGGCCGTCGTGCGCTCGGCCTGCTGAATCGCTGCTTCCGAAAAGATATGCGGAATACCGTTCGCATGAATCGCGATAAGACTGAGATTGCGGCTGGCCTCCATGGGTCCGAGCCGCTCGGTGATGCGCGCGCGTTGGGGTCCGTGCGGGGGTTCAGCGTAAACTTCCGCCGCCACGAGATCGCCGCCGACGGCGTCGCCCGCATCGCGCGGCCCAATCCAGACTTCCGCGCGGTACTTCTTGTCCACGGGACGCAAGTACCCGCCTTTTCCGTCTTCGCCGGGCTCGTAGACGCCCAAGAGACGCGATGGCGCAGCGGCCAGCTTCTTGATGGGCCGTGCCTCAAAGGAGTCGTCGCCGGCGGGAATGAGCTTCGCGAGCACGCGGTCGCCGACGCCGACTGCAAACCGGCGTTCGCGGCCCTTCAGGATCTTCGACGGCTGGCGGACAAGGATTGTCGGAGGTAGAGAATCGAAATCCCATTTCACGGGCTTGCCGAAGAGGTCGCCCTCACGGTCCGTATGCGTCACCTCGATGACGTCGACGGCGGGCATGGCGCCGTGAGAGCCAAAGCGCTTGCCCTCGCCGCTCACGACGGCGCCGGTGGTCTTCAAATCTCTCAGAATGGCCTTGAGCGCGATTTTTTCCGAACCCTTGAGGCCGAACGCGCGGGCGACCTCACGCTTGCCAACTTGCGTGGTCGACTCTCGGATGAACTTCAGGATCTCGTCTCGCGTCGGGAGCGGGGCCTTGGAGCCGCCTTTTATTTTCGATTTTTTTTGCGGCTTATCGCGATTCAATCTTTATGCATCCGCTGACTTACGGGCGCCTTTGCCCTTTGGCTTCGCTCCGCCCTCTTTGGCCGCTTTTGCGGCCAACAAGGCGATGGCGGAATCGACGCTCACATTTGTAGCGTCCATGTCCTTGGGCAATGTGGCGCGAACCTGGCCATGTTGTACATAGGGTCCGAACCGGCCCGAACGCAATGTGATCGCGCGCCCATCCGACGGATGGTTGCCAAGTGTCTTCGCCGCGCCCGCACCTTTTCGTCCGGGGCGATTCTTGCCTTCCGCGAGCACAACGGCGGCGCGATTTAAGCCGATCTCGAGAACATCGTCGTCTTTGCCCAGCGACTGGTACCGGTCGCCGACCTTGAGGTAGGGGCCAAATCGGCCGATGCCTGCTAAGATCATCTCGCCGCTGTCCGGGTCCATGCCGATTTCGCGCGGCAGCGACAACAGCTTCAAAGCGCGGCCGAGGTCCACTGCGTGCGGGTCCGTCCCCTTGGGTAGCGAAGCGCGCTTCGGCTTGGGAGCCTTGGGCTTCGCCTTCTTCCTTTTCTTTTTTCCGTCGGCCGCGGGCTCTTCGGGCGGCGGTTCCGCCACCGCCGGTGCGACTTCCTCGCCGCCGAGCTGGACGTAAGGACCGTAAGGTCCGATCCGCAGCGTCACTTTGAGGCCCGTGGCGGGGTCTAATCCGAGTTCCTTGGGACCGTCGAGCGCTTGACCCTGGGCAGCGTCTGGCGCGCCCAGGGGACGCGTGTAGCGGCATTCCGGATAGCGGCTGCAGCCGACGAAAGCGCCGAACTTGCCGAACTTGAGGCCGATACGGCCTTCGGCGCACGCGGGGCATTGGCGCGGATTGCTGCCGTCGGCGCGCGCGGGAAACAGGTGCGGTTCCAGGATTCCATCGACGGCATCGATCACCGCCGTGCGTGTCAGGTCCTTGGTCCCGTCGATCGCGGCAATGAAGTCGCGCCAGAAGTCCGCGAGAACCTTCTTCCAGTTCAGGCGCCCGCCCGAGATTTCGTCGAGCTGATCTTCGAGATCGGCCGTGAAGCTGTATTCGACATAGCGCTCAAAGTAGCTTTCCAGGAACGCGATCACGACGCGTCCGCGGTCCTCAGGGATAAACCGGCGGTTCTCCATGCGGACGTACTTGCGGTCCTGAAGCACCTGAATGATCGAGGCGTAGGTCGACGGCCGGCCGATGCCTTTTTCTTCGAGTGACTTCACAAGGCTGGCTTCCGAGAAGCGCGGCGGCGGCTGGGTGAAGTGCTGTTCCGGCGTGACGATGGCCACCGTGAGCGGCTGCCCTTCGGCCATCGGCGGCAGGATGTTGCCCAGACTATCTTCGTCGTCTTCGCTCGCAGGTGCGCCCCCGGCGGCGGTATCGTCGTAGGCTTCGAGGAAGCCCTTGAAGACGATCGTCGATCCGCTGGCGCGTAAGGTGGATAGGCCGTCACCCGGCGTGGCGGTGACCGAGACCTGATCGAGGATCGCGGACTCCATCTGGCTCGCCATGGTCCGCTTCCAGATCAGCTCATAAAGCTTGAGCTGGTCGGGGCTGACGTATTTCGCCACGACGTCGGGCGTACGCGTCGGGTCCGTCGGGCGGATGGCTTCGTGAGCCTCCTGCGCATTTTTTGCCTTGCTCTTATAGATGCGCGCTTCGGCCGGCAGATACTTCTTCCCATAGCGTTCGCCGATGAGGCTGCGCACCGAGGTGATGGCGTCTCCGTCCATTTGGACGCCGTCGGTTCGCATGTACGTGATGAGGCCCGTGGTTTCGCCGTCGATTTCCACGCCTTCGTAAAGCTTCTGCGCAATGTCCATGGTCTGGCGCGCCGAGAAGTAGAGGCGGCGCGACGCATCCTGCTGAAGCGTCGAGGTGGTAAACGGCGGATAGGGGCGTCGTTGCTTCGTTTTCTTCTCGACGGTCGCGACGCGGAATGTGCCGCTACGCACGATGGCGGCGGCGCGTTCGGCCTTGGTCGCATCGTTCAGATCGAACTTCTCGAGCTTCTTTCCATCGAGATGGGTGAGGCGGGCGGTGAAGGCTTCCTTGGCTGCGGTCGCCATGTCGGCGCCCACGGTCCAGTACTCTTCCGCCTTGAATTTTTCGATTTCCAGTTCGCGATCGCAGATTATGCGGAGCGCGACGGATTGCACGCGGCCCGCGGACTTGCTGCCGGGCAGCTTGCGCCACAGGACCGGCGAGAGCGTGAAGCCCACGAGGTAATCCAGCGCGCGGCGCGCCAGATACGCGTCGACCAACTCGCGGTCGAGCTCGCGCGGATGCTCCATGGCTTCCAGCACGGCCTTCTTGGTGATGGCATTAAAAGTGACGCGCTTGACCGTGGCGCCGGTCAGCGCCTTGCTGCGATTGAGCTCTTCAAGCACATGCCAGGAGATGGCTTCGCCCTCGCGGTCCGGGTCGGTCGCGAGGATCAGGCCCTTCGCACCCTTGAGGGCGGTGATGATTTCCTTGAGATGCTTTTGTGAGGAGGCATCGACCTCCCAGTCCATGGCGAAGTCTTCGTCAGGCCGGACCGAACCGTCTTTGGGCGGCAGGTCGCGGATGTGGCCATAGGAGGCGAGCACCTTGAACCCGGTGCCGAGATACTTATTGATGGTCTTCGCCTTGGCCGGCGACTCAACGATAACGACCTGCATCGGACGCCCTATCGGTTACCCACATGGACGCCTAAATGGGAGGCGGTGGACCCCGCCTTTTGCATCTCCCATGGCGTGCAAATTCTGGCTGATAGCTCGGAAAAGTTAAAAAATTCAGACCGTTCCGACTAACGCCACCCGATTACCTGGTAATCGCTCCAGCCGTCCCGCCAGCTCCAGTTCCATAAGAATGGTGGCAACGACGGCGGCGGACACTTGGCACTGGCGCACAAGTTCGTCAACGGCAGCAGGGGCGGCACCGAGGGCGCTCTCGATTTGTTGACGGATGCTGTGGGTATCTTTTTCTGTAATATTTACAATAGGTTGTTGGGCCGATTTCCGGGCTGCAGAAATTTGTGCAGGACCCACCCGTCCTAAGGGCAAACTGTCCAATATATCGTCTGCAGATTGTACAAGAACGGCTCCATCCCGAATCAAGCTGTTGGGACCGTGAGCGCGGGGATCCAAGGGCGAACCCGGGACCGCAAAAACATCACGGCCCTGGTCGGCGGCCAGCCGGGCGGTGATCAGGGAGCCAGACTTAAGAGTGGCCTCGACAACGACGACCCCCACACTGGCGCCCGAGATGATTCGGTTCCGGCGCGGGAATAAGGGCGCCTGAGGTTCGGTGCCCGGCGGCATTTCTGCGATGACGGCGCCGGCCTCGGCGATGCGCCCGTGCAGCTTGGCGTGCTCTGGTGGGTAGATGACGTCTGTCCCGCCGGCGAGCACGGCGACTGTGCGGCCGTTTTGCGCGCCGAGGGCGCCTTCATGGGCCGCACCGTCAACACCGCGGGCCATTCCGGACAGGACAACAAGCCCGGCCGCTGCCAGGTCCGCGGCGAGGATGCGCGCCATCTTTCTACCGTTCACTGTCGCGTTGCGCGCGCCGACGATCGCGATCATCGGCTGGCTCAGCACTTCGGCACTGCCTTTTACGATGAGGAATGGCGGCGCATCTTCGATCGCTTTGAGCGGTTCGGGGAAATGCGGATGTTCCCACGTCACGTAGGTCAAGCCGGCGCGCTGGGCGGATTCAAACTCCCGCTCGGCATCGCCGAGCGGCAGCAACTTGATCGGCCGTCCGCCTGATCGCACAAAGTCCGGGAGATGGTCGACGGCCTGGGTGGCTGTTCCCGCGCGCTCCAGAATGCTGCGGAAGGTCTTGGTGCCGATGCCTTCGCTGCGGGCCAGCCTGATCCAGGCCAGAAGCTCCAGATGTGCGCGGTCGGCCGCCATCGGTTACGGCCCCGACGGCGCCGGCTGCTTTGCGCCGATGCGCGGTTCCTCGCCGCGTAAGAGGCGACGCAGGTTCGCGGCGTGACGGGCCCAACCCAAAATCCCGAGAACAGCGAACATCGCGCTCTCTATCGGGTAGCCCAGGAAGAAGGCATAAACGGGCGCGAGAGCGAGCGCGACGAGGGCGGACAGAGACGAAATTCTGAAAAGGAGCGCGATGACGATCCAGGTCACGCAAGCCATGACACCGACAAGCGGTGCGGCGGCGAGCATCACGCCGAACGTCGTGGCGACGCCTTTGCCGCCTTTGAATTTCAGCCAGACCGGAAAGTTGTGACCAAAAATGGCCCCAAGGCCGCCGATCAAGGGAAGCAGCGGATCGTCGGTCAGGAACTTCAGCGCGACAACGACCATCGCGCCTTTGCCCCCGTCGAGAATGAGGGTCGCGGCGGCGAGCCCCTTGTGCCCCGTGCGAAGGACGTTGGTGGCGCCGATGTTGCCTGAGCCGATGCTGCGGATATCTCCGAGACCGGCGAGGCGCGTCAGGACGAGGCCGAAGGGAATGGAACCGGCAAGGTAGCCGCCGGCAAGCGCCGCAACATAGATCCAGAGCGGGAGGGCGCCGAACATCAGGTCTTCGCCGCCGCGCGGCGCACCGTCTGTGCCGGCTGTTGTGCCCCGAGGGCATCGAAAACGGTGCGGCCGTCGATCACGGTCCTGAGGACGCGGCCTTGGACCGGCCGCCCGTCAAAGGGCGAGTTCTTCGACTTCGACTTGAACGCGTCCGCAATCACTTTCCAGCCTTCATCGGAATTGAAGACGACGAGGTCGGCTTTCTGACCACGCGCGAGGCGGCCGGCCTCGAGACCGAGCAGCTTGGCGGGCGCGACCGTCAGGCGACGTATGACCTCGAGCAGGTCCATATTGCCGTTGTGATAAAGGTCGAGCGACACCGCCAGCAGCGTCTCAAGCCCGCTGCCGCCGAACGCGGCTTGCGGGAATGGAATGCGCTTGCTGTCCTGATCGTGAGGCGCATGGTCGCTGGCAATCGCGTCGATCACACCGGACTTCAGGCCTTCGACAATCGCCCGCCGGTCTTGCTCGTTGCGGAGCGGAGGCGACAGTTTGGCGAAGGTCCGGTAATCGCCGACGGCCATTTCATTCAGCGAGAAATAGAAGGGCGCCGTATCGCAGGTGACATTGAGGCCCTGTTTCTTGGCGCGAGCGATGATTTCGACGCTGTCCGAGGTCGAAATATGGGCGGCGTGATAGCGTCCGCCCGTCATCGCCGTCAGCCGCAGGTCGCGTTCGAGCATGATGATCTCGGCTTCGCGCGGGATTCCCGAAAGCCCCATGCGCGTCGCGATCTCGCCTGAATTCATCACGCCGGTCGCGAGGGCCGGTTCTTCCGGATGCTGTACGATCATGAGGCCGAAGGTCGCGGCGTATTGCAGCGCCCGGCGCATAACCTGTGCGTCGGCGACGGCCTTTGTTGCGTCGGTGAATGCGAGGGCGCCGGCCTTGGACAGAAGGCCCATCTCGGCAAGTTCCTTGCCCTGAAGCCCCTTTGTAATGGCGCCGTAGCAGTAGACTTTGGTCAGAGCGAGGAGGCGGGCGCGCCGCGCGACGAATTCAAGCGTCGGTTCATCGTCCATCACCGGGTTGGTGTTCGGCAGGCACACCATCGTCGTGACGCCGCCGGCCACGGCCGCTTCACAAGCGCTCTTTAAGCTTTCTTTGTGTTCTTCGCCCGGCTCACGCAGTTGGACGCGCATGTCCACCAGGCCCGGGGCGAGGCACATGCCGTCGCAGTCGACGACCTGTACGTCTGCCGGCATCTTGCCGTCGAACAACTTGGGCCCGACATCGAGGATCTCTTCGCCGCTGGTCAGGACTTGCGCCGGCCCGTCGAACCCGGAGGCGGGATCGATGACGCGGGCGTTCACATAGGCGACACGGCCGGGCTTTGCGACGCTCATGACGCAGCCCTCCGTGCTGGGGCTGTCATGTTGTTGTACGCAAGGATCTCGAGAACGGCCATGCGCACCGCGACGCCGAGTTCGACCTGCTCGCGGATGACGCTGCGCTCGTAGTCGTCGGCGACGTCGGAGTCGATCTCAGTGCCGCGGTTCATGGGGCCGGGGTGCATGATCAAGGCATCGGGTTTGGCTTGCGCGAGCTTCGCGCGGTCGAGACCGAAGAAGTGGAAGTACTCGCGCACCGATGGGATGAAGCTGCCGCGCATGCGCTCGTTCTGCACGCGCAGCATCATGACGATGTCCACGTCCTTGAGTCCGGCCGCCATGTCGGTGAAGACCTCGACGCCCATCCTGTCTACCTGGCTCGGGATCAGGGTCCGCGGCGCGATGATGCGGACGCGGGCGCCCATGGTCAGCAGCAGAAGAAAATTCGAGCGTGCCACGCGGCTGTGAAGCACATCGCCGCAGATGGCGACGAGGAGGCCGCTCAGTCTGCCCTTTCTCCTGCGGATGGTCAGAGCATCGAGCAGAGCTTGTGTCGGATGTTCGTGGCTGCCGTCGCCGCCGTTGACGACACCGCAATTCACTTTGTCGGCCAGGAGCTTCACCGCGCCGGAGTCCGGATGGCGCACGGCCAGCACGTCCGGGTGCATGGCGTTCAGGGTGACGGCCGTATCGATCAGCGTCTCGCCCTTCGCAACCGAGCTGGTTTCCACCTGCATGTTGATGACGTTGGCGCCGAGACGTTTTGCGGCGAGCTCGAACGAGGTGCGCGTGCGGGTGGAGTTCTCGAAGAAAAGGTTGACGATGGTGCGGCCGCGCAGGGCGTCCGTCGTCTTCTCCGCGGCGCGGTTCAGCGCGACGTAGTGGTCGGAACGGTCCAGTAAATGATTGATTTCAGCCGGGGAAAGCCCCTCGATGCCGAGGAGGTGACGGTGCGGAAAGACCGGATCGGGCATGAGCCCGGACTATATTCACGAGGGTCCGCCTAGGCAAGCTCAACCAAGCTCAAACGCGGGCTCAATCTGGGGGCTGATTCCGCATCGCCTCCAGGGCCCCCTGGAGGATGTAAGCCGCCGCCGCCTTGTCCACCACTTCCGCGCGCCGCTTTCGGGAGAGATCCGCTTCGTCCGTTAACATCCGCTCGACCGCGTTTGTGGATAGCCGCTCATCCCAAAAGGCCACCGGCAGGTCGATCCGCTTAAGAACCTCATTCGCGAAGGATCGGGTCGCCTGGGCCCGAGGCCCCTCGGTGCCGTCCATCTGGACCGGCAGGCCGATAACCAGCGCGCCGACATTGTGTTTTTGGATGACCTCGCTCAGCTCGCCCATGTCCTGGGTGAACTTGCGCCGCGCGATGGTCTTCAGGGGAGACGCCACAATATAGCCGACGTCGGACAGCGCGAGACCGATCGTCTTGGACCCGAGATCGAGGCCTAAAATCGTCTGATTTCGCGCCAGTTGCGCCTTCAACGCGGTGGGCTTGCAGATCGCCATATCGGGTGTTACGCACATTCCGCCGGCGGCAGGCCGGCGCCTTTCGAGATGTAGCGGATGTCATTGGATAAAGCCACCGTACGGCGCATCGCCACCCTGGCGCGCATCGAAGTCCCCGACACGGACCTCGAGGCCGTTGCCGGGCAGCTTTCGGGCATTCTTGATTGGATCGAGCAGCTCAAGGAAGTCGATACGGAGAACGTAGCTCCGATGACCGGCGGAACCGACCTCAAGCTTCAATGGCGCAAGGATGCCGTCACCGACGGAGACAAGGCGGACAAGGTCCTGGCCAACGCGCCCGATGGTCACGATAGCTTCTTCGGCGTGCCGAAGGTCGTTGAGTAGGGGACGTCCGTGACTGAACTTACGTCCCTGACCATCGCCGCTGCGCGCGAGAAGCTCCTAAAAAAGGAATTCACGGCGCTCGAGCTGGCGGAAGCGCACTTGGCCGCCATGGAGCGCGCCAAGGACCTCAACGCATTTATTACCGTCACATCGGACGTCGCCCGCGAACGCGCGAAGGAGTCCGACAAGCGGCTATTCGCCGGGCAGGGCGGCGCTCTTGAAGGCATTCCGCTCGGCATCAAGGATTTGTTCTGCACGGAAGGTGTGCTGACGACGGCCGCCTCTCACATTCTCGATGGCTTCACGCCGCCGTATGAAAGCACCGTCAGCCAGAAACTGCGCGATGCTGGCTCGGTGATGCTCGGCAAATTGAACCTCGATGAATTTGCGATGGGTTCGGCCAACATCACCAGCTACTACGGCCCGGTGAAAAATCCCTGGAAAGCCAAGGGACGCAACGTCGAACTCGTGCCCGGCGGTTCGTCGGGCGGCTCCGCAGCGTCTGTCGCCGCGCATCTCGTCATGGGCGCGACCGGGACCGATACCGGCGGATCGATCCGTCAACCCGCCGCCTTCTGTGGCATCGTCGGTGTGAAGCCCACGTACGGCCGGTGTTCGCGCTGGGGCATCGTCGCGTTCGCAAGCTCGCTCGATCAAGCTGGTCCGATGACCAGGACCGTGCGGGACGCCGCGATCATGCTGCGTGCGATGTCGGGGTTCGATCCGAAGGATTCAACGTCGGCTCAATTGGACGTTCCGGATTTTGAAGCTGCGCTCGGCAAAGGCGTGAAGGGTCTGCGTATCGGAATCCCAAAGGAATACCGTCCGGCCGGCTTGAGCCCGGAACTTGCCGTGCTCTGGGACAAAGGCGTGGAGTGGCTGAAGAGTGCCGGCGCGACCCCGGTCGAGATCAGTCTTCCGCACACCAAGGCCGCCCTTCCTACTTATTATATAGTGGCACCCGCCGAGGCCTCTTCGAACCTCGCGCGCTATGACGGTGTCCGCTTCGGCCTGCGCGTGCCGGGCAAGTCCCTTGACGACATGTATGCCAAGACCCGGGCCGCCGGTTTCGGCGCTGAAGTGCGCCGCCGCATTATGATCGGAACCTATGTGCTCTCCGCCGGCTACTACGACGCCTACTATCTCAAGGCCCAGAAAGTCCGCGCCCTGATCAATCAGGATTTCACCGACGCGTTCGAGAAGGTGGATGCGATCCTGACGCCGACGGCGCCGACGCCGGCCTTCGGCATCGGCGAGAAATCCGACGATCCCATCGCGATGTATTTGAACGACGTCTTCACGGTGCCCGCGTCCATGGCCGGAATTCCCGGCGCATCGGTCCCGGCGGGTTTGAGCGCGGACGGCCTGCCGCTCGGTCTTCAGGTGCTCACGCGCCGTTGGGATGAAGAGACGCTCTTCCGTGTGTGCCAAGTGCTCGAGGACGCAGCGCAGTTTCCGCTGCTGCCTGCGGTGTAGAGGTCGCCATGGGTTACATCATCAAAGGCGAAAAACACGATTGGGAGCTCGTCGTCGGGCTGGAAGTTCATGCCCAGGTGATCTCGAAGGCCAAGCTGTTTTCGGGCGCTTCGACGGACTTTGGCGCCGGGCCGAATGCGCAGGTCTCGTTCATCGACGCGGGCATGCCCGGCATGCTGCCCGTTCTCAACGAGCAATGCGTCGAACAGGCGGTAAAAAGCGGACTTGGCCTCAAGGCCAAGATCAACAAGCGCAGCGTCTTTGCGCGGAAGAACTATTTCTACGCCGACTTGCCGCAAGGCTATCAGATCAGCCAGTACGATCAGCCGATCGTCGGCGAGGGGATCCTCGTCCTCGACATGCCCGACGGCTCGACCCGCGAAATCGGCATCGAACGCCTCCACCTCGAGCAGGACGCCGGAAAATCCATCCATGATTTGCACCCGCAGAAGACCTACATCGATCTGAACCGCTCGGGTGTCGGGCTCATGGAGATCGTCTCCAAGCCTGACATTCGGACGCCGGAAGAAGCCGGCCTCTATCTCAAGAAATTGCGGTCGATCCTGCGCTACCTCGGAACCTGCGACGGCAACATGGAAGAAGGCTCCATGCGCTGTGACGCAAACGTGTCGGTGCGCCCGGTCGGTTCGACGGAACTGCGGACACGCTGCGAAATCAAGAACGTGAACTCGGTCCGCTTCGTCATGCAAGCCATCGAGCATGAAGCGCGCCGTCACGTCGAGGTTTACGAAAGCGGCGGCACTATCGATCAGGAAACGCGCCTCTACGATTCCAACAAGGGCGAGACGCGGACCATGCGCTCGAAAGAGTTCGCGCATGACTACCGTTATTTCCCGGATCCCGACCTGCTGCCGGTGGAATTCGACGATGCCTTTGTCCAGCGAATCAAAGCGGAACTACCGGAGCTTCCGGACGACAAGAAAGCCCGTTTCACCAGTGCGTTTGGGCTTACGGCCTATGATGCCGGCGTCCTCGTGGATGAGAAGGCGAGCGCGGACTACTTCGAAGAGGTCGCCAAAGGCCGCGACGCGAAGCTGGCGGCGAACTGGGTGATCAGCAATCTGTTCGGCGTGCTCAATAAGCAAGGCGTAAACATCGGCGATAGCCCGGTGAGCGCCAAGAACCTGGGACGTCTCATCGATCTCATCGCTGACGATACGATCTCCGGCCGCATGGCCAAGGAAGTCTTCGAAATCATGGTCGATACGGGCAAGGCTCCCGACGCCATCGTCGAAGAACGCGGCATGAAGCAAATCACCGACACCGGCGCCATCGACGCGGCGATCGAGAAGGTGATGGCCGAGAACGCCGACAAGGTTGCGCAGTACCGGGCGGGCAAGACGCAAGTCATGGGCTGGTTCGTGGGCCAGGTGATGAAAGCCACCCAGGGCAAAGCCAATCCCGCCGTCTGCTCAGAGTTGTTGAAGAAGAAGCTCGAAGCTTGAGCGAATCTGCCCAACCGAAGCCGCGCGTGAAGAGCGGCACGGTCTTCGTCCTTGGGCTCGCCTTGTGCGGGCTCGCCGGATGGCTCCTCTATCAGCCCTATCTTCCCAAAGCGTGGCTGCACGATTTTTCGGGCGAGATCGCCGTCCGTGCGGCGGCCGATCCGACGCCGCCGGAAGCGGAAGATGTGCGCCAAGTGCAGCGGCGCGAGACGCCGTCGCATCCTTATATCTGCGCGACCGATTTCATCCGCGTGCCGTGGGACAGAATGGTCGTGATCACGGCGGGCGAGGACATGCTCAGCCATCCGCTGCTTGTCGACGCAAAGTGGGACCAACGCGCACGCGAAGAAGCGGTAGCGCAGATGAAAGCCGACGAACGCTATCAACTCATCGTACTTCTGCGGGAGAATGCGGTCGTCGACGCGCAGCTCTTCTTCACGTTCTGGGGCGATCTCAGCGCGCTCGCCCGGCCGGAAGGTTTTGCGCGCTCCGAAGCCGTCTTCACGGCTTACAGCAACGACGGAATTTATTTCGTCGCGCCGGCCAAGGACGTTCCGGCCGGTATCTGCACCACGCCCTGAACGCGCGAATTCCCCATATTTTTCAGGCGCGCTCGCCCCGTTGACTTTCGCGGAGCCAACCTTCATCTTCCCGGCCGTCTCTGGGCCTATCTGCGAAGAAAAAGCGCGTGTTTTCAGTGCTTTGTCGGCCAGGGGAGAGGTGGCCGAGTGGCTTAAGGCGCCGGTTTGCTAAACCGGTGTATTGGGAAACCGATACCGAGGGTTCGAATCCCTCCCTCTCCGCCAGGCAGTCATGGCTGACATTCTCCGGTATCGAGTTTGCACTCAAGAAGCCCGTATTTTGCGGCGTTTTCGCACGTATAGGGGCGATGGAAACTCGGCCAATTTTTGCGCAACGGGCCGGAACAGGTGGAAATAGCCCCATTTTCTCCGGGCCAAAAAGTCCGGTATCGACTTTGCCGGTTCTATTTGGGGCAGTCGGCGCTAACCGCCGCAAGAGCCGTCATAAAATGCTCCTGCTCTCGCCACGATGCGGGCACTACAGCGGTCCGAAGGCGTTCCAGTACCGGGAGAGTGGCAATGTTTCCGGATAGGATTTTGTCGATGTTCTCCGGAGATAGAAAAGCAAGTTTCAGTAGCCGGTTAATATAGGCTTGCTTAACTCCTTCGCGCGCAGCCAGCTCCGGGACCGATCGTACGATGCCGTCCTCGAATGCCTTTCTCCAGCGCCAACCTCGGGCGAACGCCTTAATCAGCGTTTGATCCTGCACTGACGCCAGGCGGTCAATCCCGGTAGCGTCCAGCATCAGTTTTTCGCCGCCGCGCGTGATGAGCGTTATCGGGATGATCAGGGCGCTCTTCCCACCAGAGCCGCAGCCTCTCGCGCCCGTGGATTTAACTGCGAGCTTGTCAACGCTGCGACTATACGCATTCTTATT
>CAMDOZ010000072.1 GCA_945903705.1 Fidelibacterota bacterium
GGTACGCCAGCAAGAGTCATGCGGCTTGGCGAAATCTCGGCAGCGCTTTCGTCAACGCGACGGCCGACTTCTTATTGGACAAACCGAAAGGCCTTTATTTGTCAACTTTCCGCTGCATGAGTGCGTTTGTTGTTCGGAATATCGTCGCCCATGCGGGGCCGTTTCCCCATGTGGACGGGCTCATTCTGCAAGTCACCCAAGACATCATATCGGTGGAAGTGCTGCACGTCGCGCGGAGCAGCGGAAAGAGCAACTACACGCTCAGCCGGCTGCTGCGCCTGAGTTGCACCGTCTTCGCGAACTTCTCCATCATGCCGCTCCATCTGAGCACTCTGATGGGCTTTTTGCTGAGCGCTGTGGGTATGGTAGGAGCCGTGTTGGCAGCGATAGAGGCGTTGTTTTACGGAACACCGCCGGGCTGGGGCTCGCTAATGGTCGTCCTACTACTGGTTTCGGGCGTACAGCTCATCATCCTTGGCATTGTAGGGGAATATCTGGGCCGCGTTCTGCTCACTGCCAGCGGCAAGCCTCAGAACGTGGTCATGTCAGTCGAGCGCAGTGCAGGTGCGGCCCGCGAGTTGAGCTCTCTCGGAAAAGTGGCGTGACATTGCGTGGGTTTGGCCACAGCGCAGGCTACACCGGCCCTCGTGGTGGCATGTCGTCATTGCAGATCCAAGCTGCGCCGTCAGTTGGTTGACAAGCTTTCGCATTAGCGTTGGACAAATCATTTCTCTGATCGAAGACGTATTGTCACGAAACTAGATATGCATTGAGTGCTGCTGGAATAGAATCCTCGACATCTGCTCCGCGCTTGCCAGCAAGCGTTCTCTGACACAAGGTCCGGTTGCTGAGCGGCTGCGGTGGAAGTAGTGAAGGCTGCGCGCTATCCCACCCCACACAGATTCTGGGCAGGTCAATGTGACTATGGACGTTATGACAGAGATCATTGAACCACCGGTGCCACGACCGCCACGCGTCGCCGCGAAATGGAACTGGCTTGGTCTTCCGCTGGTGTTCTTCGCGTTGATTGCCCTGGACCGCCTCACATCTTTAACGCCTATCCACATTGATCCAATTACGCCCTGGAATCCGCTGCTCGGCGTTTGCTTGGCGATCGCGATGACGCGCGCGCGGGAAGGAGTGTTTCTCGCCTTTGCAACAGCGACAGTTGCGGGATTCATTGTTCCCAATGGTCCGATGCCCATCACCCTTGCGGTTCTGGAGGGGATCGTAGCGGCGAGCCAGACGGCAGCTTCCATCTACTTTGCGCGCCGCTTGAGCCGCCTTTCCTCGCACTATTTGATCAAGAACCGAATGGTTAGCGTTCTGCTTGTAACGCCTGTCATCGCTGCTGTTGCCACGGTCTTATTCGTTCTGACGTTATGTGGTTTCGACATCATTGCGCTGAAGGAAGCCGGTCTTCATGCCGTCCGGTTTTGGGTGGGTAATGTTATTGGTGTCGTAATTTTCACGCCACTGCTTGCCCCCCACTTGGTTCCAGGTCAGAAGCAGAAATTTACGATTTCCCTTGTCCTTGAGGCTTTCGCACAAGGCGCGTTTGTCGTTGCGGCAGTATGGGTCGCGTTTGGAGAGCACCCACAGACTGCAAGCCGCTATCTGTTCGTACTCTTCTTGCCCATGATCTGGATCGTGCTTCGGTTCGGCGTAGTCGGGGCGATCGCGATGAATGGATTGGTCCAAGTCAGCGCGATTGCGTCTCTTTTTTTAGCGGCGCACCAAGAGGTTAACATCACGCTCTTTCAGACGCTTCTTCTCGTGCTGTCGGCCGCTGGCATAATTTTCGGCCTTGCGGTCGACCAAAGCAAGGCCGCAACCTTGCAGCTCCGTGCGCGCGAAGAAGAACTTTCAGCAAGCCTACGAATGGCTGCAACCGGCGAACTCGCCGGCACTCTCGCCCATGAGCTCGGCCATCCGATTGGTGCCATCTCCAACTACGCATCGGCGCTCAATCATGTTTTAAGGAAAATTGCCCCGAATAATCAGGAAGCGATAGCCATCGGAGCCAAGCTCACTCAGGAGGTGATACGCGCGACTGACACACTCCATCGCCTGCGAGAGTTTTTCCGCACCGGCTCCTTGGTAGTCGAAAACATAGATATCGGCTCTATCGTCAAAGAGGCTGTGCTGCTGCTGAAAGATCGGCTGGGTCACAACGCCATCAGCCCCTACCTTGTGATTCAAGGCGGACCAAACGAAGTGCTTGGAGATCGAGTTCAGCTGCGCGCCGTAATTTATAACCTGCTCGTGAACGCCATTGACGCTCTTAAGCCAGTGCTTGAGGATTTTAGGCAGCTCTCGGTCACAGTGCGGCGTTCAACCGATTTCGTAATGTTGGAGATTGAAGATTCCGGAGCGGGCGTGGCTAGCGATGTACGTGACGACATTTTCGAGCCCCTGATCACCACGAAGAAAGATGGCCTTGGCCTCGGTCTTTCGATGAGCCGCTCCGTGATAGTTGCCCACGGTGGCACAATTACTCTTGAAGACTCTCACTTGGGTGGTGCCAGGTTCGTCGTTACTTTACCTGTTGATTATACGGAGGGTTAACATGGCGGTGGGGCACACGATTGGGATCGTCGACGACGACGCGGGATTGCGCGACTCCCTCGCGCTTGTGCTTCGCTTCCGCGACTTTGAGGTCCTCGAATTCTGCAGTGGAGAGGAGTTGCTAGCCTCTCCCGCGCTTCCAAGGCTTGACTGCATGGTGCTCGACCTTCGCATGACCGGTATGAGCGGACTGGAGATCGTAGAGACCTGCAAGTCGCGCGGTATAAATGCGCCTATCATAGTTGTCACGGCCTTCGGCAGCGTTGCTTCCGCGACCAGGGCGTTGAAGTTAGGTGCTTTCGACTTCCTCGAGAAGCCGGTGCATGAGGAGGAAATGGTGCGGGTCGTAGGGGAGGCGTTGTTGCGCTCCGGCCGCGAAGCCTCGCTCCGCGCTGAACGCCAACAGCTTGACGAGCGCTTAGCCACGCTTTCAGTGCGCGAACGGCAAGTCCTCGACGCAGTACTTGATGGCCGGCACAACCGCGAGATCGCGGCCTCTCTTAAACTCAGTGTCCGAACCATCGAAATTTACAAAGCGCGCGTGATGGAAAAGATGTGCGTTTCGCGACTAGCTGAACTCATTCGTCTCTTTGCTCGGCTCGAAGTAACCACGGATTAAGAGGCAAACTTAAACACCGCAATGGCTCCATCATTTCGCAGTTCATTTCTACGTGTGTTTGAAAGTCGCAGGCAATGCACCGTTGAATGCTGAACCGCCCTTTGCCTCAATCCGCTGGAATCGACCAGAAGCGGGTGCTCCTGGCCCTCGCGAAAAACGAGCGGAACTACAGAGCTGCGCAAACACCATAAACTGCTGTGTACGGAATACCTGCTACTACTGATGACAGGAAAACCGCCGGTATAGGGCATTTGCGGATCGGATTTCAGATGTACGGGAACCAAGTGATTTGCGAACCCCCGCATTAGTAACACGGGGGGCTCAAAATACATGCCGCCGGTCCGAAGGACCGGCGGTTTGCGTTTCTGCTAGGGGCCACACTGATCCGACCGCGCTTGCCGAGCATCTTTGCCGAGGAGTGGGCCGGTCAGTGCCGCCGAAGGCGCGGCGCGCTCGCGCCGCTTGGCGTTGACCGGCCCACTCCTCGGCAACACCTTGCGCGGCGGGCGCGGTCGGATCAGGCCTACCGTGCGCGATTCCATTTGCGATAAGCCGTGAATTGTTTTATTTGCGTAGGCATGAAAGACCCATATTCCGTCAAGGAAATCGCGGAAATCCTTACTGGATCAAAGGATTCTGAGGACTTTGGCCGAGTCTACCGTCAGATTCGCTATTGGACGGAGAAGGACGCTCTTCCGCCTGCAGGCGACGCAACCCCCGGGACGGGCGTCAGCCTCGAGTACGACGAAGACCGCGTATATCACGCGGCCATTCTCCAAGAGCTCTCGCGGATAGGTGTCGATCAGTCGGCCCTAACGCTCCTCGCCGTGCAGCTGGCCGACGATTATGAAAGGAGGCTCTGGAGGTACGCAAAGACCGGGAAAGCTCAGGTCTACTTGACCGGCCTCTTCGGCCCCTCGGGGAATAATTCCTGGGAATTGTCACAGGACGCGCCCCTCACGGCCCAGATCGCAGAAAATCCAGATAACGCTGAATTAAAGAAGCCAGGAAATCCCTACCTCTATACGAGCGCGGTAGTAATCAATTTAACGAGCGTATTTCGGAGAATGAATTTCGTCTGAGTTTTTTTGACGATAATAAGCCGTATTACGTCTTATTTGAACGGAATGGAAATGGACCCGGAATTAAATAATCAAATCGGCGATACGCCGCCGAAATTGCTGCTGAGAGGCTTGGATAGCCTTTATGTGGGCAATTACGTCCGGTTTGATGAAAGCCGGTTCGATTGGAGCGAACTATTGGCTCGCAAGGAATTGCTCCGGGAAAATCGCGGTGAATTGGAAGAAATTCAATTGGGCTCAAAATCGTGGGGATTAATGCCTTACGGCAAAAATCCCTACGCCATTGTCCTGGTCAGCAAGACAATGGAAGTCCGTTTAGGCCGGCGGATAATTCCCAATTGTTACGTCCAGTTTTATAGCGAGGGCCTTTGGACGCGAGGCCTCCCGGCGCTAACAGCGGAATTCCAGGATTGGATAAATTCCCTCGGCGGCGAAATCTTGCGCTCTGAGAGCGTATCGCGCGCCGACTGGGCATTTGATTACGGTTTATCTGAAATTGATTTTACCGACCGCGACTTTGTCACGCGGGCCGATAAGACGGCGACTTGGAGCCAACACCAGCAATTGCAGACCGTGCAGCTGGGAAAAGGCCATATTGTCGTCCGCGTATATGACAAGGTCGCGGAAATAAAACAGCAAAGCAGCAAGCATTTCTTTTTTGATTTATGGGGGCAAAAAGAAAATGTTTGGCGCACGGAATTTCAGGTCCGCAGAGACCGGCTTAAATCCGCCGGAATAAACACGATAAATGACCTCGGCGATTTGCAGGGCGACCTGCTCCATATACTTGCCAATGATCACACCCGTCTTTGCCGACCTGGGCCTGACCAAAATCGCGCGCGCTGGCCCTTGCATCCATTGTGGGATGCGGTCGTCAGGGACGTAAAAACGATTCCCCGCTTTGGACTGGTCGCCGACCTTCCGCGTAATGCGGGATTGCAGGAACGGCTGTTTCGTCAGATGCAATCCGTGTATGGCGATTTGAAGGGCGTGGGCGCCCTTCTCCAGGTGATCAATAACGAGCCGGAGCCGCCATTTCTCTTCGATACGCTCCGCGACCTGCATGACCTGATCGAACCGCACCACTCCCAGGCCGCATGGGACCAAGCGCTGTCTGAGCGGGTCCAGAAATGGAGGTGCGGCCAATGGTGAACCTCGAAGCGATCAAGGCTCTCATAAATCCCCGCCTCGCCCGATTGCTGGATGTTGCTCAAGCCGCGCTGCCGGAACAGCAATTCATCGCATTTCGGAAAATTACGCTGAACGAATTTGGCCGGAACGGACTCGAGGCGGATTTGAGACGGGAATTCAAACAGGATCGGGCGTCGGATTGATTGGACACGGAATGGCACGGATTGGGCCGGAATAGACTATGCACTGAGAGGAGGTAACTATGAGTGCAAGACCCGAAAAGCTCTAAGCTGAGTAAGATCGCCAAGCCGCCGTCGCAGGCGGATGCGGTCCAGGTTGAGGCCGGTGCAGTGCCAATTCTTTCGCAGGAATTGGATCTGCTGCACGGGCATATCGACGAAGTGGTCGCGTTTGTCGTTAAGCACGGTAAGCTCGACAAAGAATAGCCAAGAGGCTGAACATGAGTCGGAACGTCGCGCTGTATCTCCGGGTCTCCACGGCTCGCCAGGCTGAAAAAGACCTCTCAATTCCCGACCAACGCAAACAGGCCGAAGCCTATTGCAAACGGCGGGGATGGAGAATCGTCCAGGAGTTTGTGGAGCGGGGAGCCAGCGCGACGACCGACAATCGGCCCGCATTTCAGGACATGATCGCTGACGCGCGCAACAGTGACCGAAAGTTCGACGCCGTCCTTGTTCACAGCTATTCGCGCTTCGCGCGGGACGCCTTTGACCTTGAATTTTATATCCGGGAATTGAGGAAGCGCGACGTCGAATTAATTTCGATTACGCAGGAGACCGGCAACGATCCGATGGGCGAGATGGTCCGCAAGATCATGGCGCTTTTTGACGAATATCAAAGCAAAGAAAATGCCAAACACACCCTTCGGGCCATGAAAGAAAATGCGCGGCAGGGGTTTTGGAATGGCTCACCGCCCCCATTCGGATATCAAGGCATCGAGGCCGAGCGGCGTGGCGAGAAAATAAAGAAACGACTTTCCATCCTCGAAAGCGAAGCGCGGACGGTCAGGACGATTTTCGATCTCTATTTATTCGGGACCGCCGGCCATTCACTGGGCGTTAAAGCGATCGCAAGCCACCTGAACCGGACCGGCCAACGCTTTCGGGATAATGCTCGCTTTAGTACAGGACTGGTTTATCGCACCCTCACGCGGGAAACCTACGCGGGTCGTCACCACTTCAATAAATCCTGCGTTCGCACCCGAAAGGTAAAGCCGCCATCGGAGTGGGTGGAATTCGATACGCCGGTAATTATTCCCCCCGAAAAATTCGCACTCGTCCAGGAGCGGCTAAACTCGCGTCAACCTAAAAAGCAGAATCCGAGATTGACCAATAGCCCGGTCCTCCTGTCAGGAATTGCGGTGTGCTCCAAGTGCGGCGGTCGGATGATGCTGCGCACCGGCAAGCATGGCCGCTACCGCTATTACACCTGCGCGGGCCAGGCCACCAAGGGCAAGGATATCTGCCAAGGCCAATCAATCCCGTTGCGGGCCTTGGACGATATTGTGATCAAAACACTGGGCGACGTTGCATTTACGCCGTCGCGGGTGAAGGAATTAATTGCAGAATTAAATACCCATGAAACCGCGAGCGGCAAAAATGCGAAATCAAATGCCAGCCGCCTAAAAAAAGAACAGAGCCAAGCCGAAAAGAAAATCGGCAACCTGTATGCCGCTATCGAAAATGGAACCGTCGAATTAGACGCTCAGCTCAAGAGCCGCATTAACGAGCTGAAATTCAGCCGCGACAATATTATTCGAGAAATCGGGAAATTATCCCGGCCCTACGGAATTCCGAAAAAGCTGATTTCCAACGATAACCTGGAAGTATTCTGCGCTGGCTTCAAAAATCAGTTAGCCGCCGGATCGCCGGAATTCAAAAAGGCCTATCTCAGGTTATTTGTCGACCGGGTCGAGGTCGATATTCCCAATAAGGAAGTCCGCATGACCGGGCAGAAAAGCGCCGTCCTTGGCGCTCTGACGGCTAAGAGCCTGGGAGATACCGATTCGGTACTCACTTCTGTTCAAGAGTGGCGTGCCATCGGGGATTCGAACTCGGGTTCACTCTACGCCTCCAGACGATGATCGGCACACGCCTGGCAGCGTATATAAAATGTTGACAAATGTCCCTATTTATGGGACACCCCTTCTGTCTGCTGCCGGCCTCGCGTGCCGGCGACAGACCGCTGTTTGACATCGTTAATCAGCTGAGCAGACGGGGCGCGGAACGCCGTTGCCCCGCCGCTCCCCTACGCCTTGCGGGGACGATGCCGCGTGATGCCGCAGCATGCCGCGAAACCCAAAAATCGGCCCAAGTCATTCAAATATTTTACTAATTCGGCGCATGCCGCGTGTCGCAGATGCCGCGCGAAAATCATTACAATAGGACCATCGGCCGCCGGCTTGGCGCGGCCTCACTTGGGGAGACATCCATGAAGACTCTACGATTTGCCGCGACCGCCCTGGTTGGTGCGCTCCTGATCTCCGGCGCCGCCATCGCCGCCGATACCGCAAAGGTCAATCCCGCGAAGTCGGCTGATATCGCTCATCACGGCTTGAAGGCGACCGACTTCCCGCGCTGGCATCTGCTCGCTCCGAATATCTACGCCTATGAAGACACGCTGATCACGCCCGAGTTCACCTTCACCACCAACAGCCTCATCATCGTCACGACCGAAGGCGTCGTGTTGGTGGATGGCCAGGACAACGAGGCCCGTGCGAACGGCCTTATCGGCGCCATCAAGAAGATCACCCCGCAACCGCTCAAGTACGTGGTCATCGCCTCGGATCACGGCGATCACGTCGGCGGATTTCCGACGCTGAAAGCGGCCTTCCCCGACGCCGTCTACATCTCCTCGACCGCCTCGCTGAAAACGATGCAGGGCGCCAAGCGCCCCGTGCTCGCGACGGAGATCGTCGACGACAAGCGCTCCATTAAGCTCGGCGGCACGGAGATCCAGATCCTCAACCTCGGCCGCGGCCATACCGGGGGCGACCTCGTCGTCTACCTGCCGGCCTCCAAGATCATGTTCATGAGCGAGCTTTTTGATCGCAACATCTTCCCGCCGATGGTCACCGGTCATCCGAGCGAGTGGGTCGCGACGGTGAAGAAGGCCCAGGCCATGGACGTGACCTGGTTCATTCCCGGTCATGGGTTCACGGCGGGCCCGCCCGACGTGCTGAAGGCCGATCTCGCGGAATTCCTGAAGGCCGTCGAGCTTGTCGTCTCGGAAGGCAAGCGCCTGCACGCCACCGGTGCACCGTGCCCGACGGAGAAGGACTGCCCGGCGAACAAGCAGGCGAATTGGGGTCCCTACGCCAACTCGACCGCCGCCGCCGGCCAGGCGCCCCGCGCCCTCGCCCGCATGTATTCCGAGATCGACGGCAAGCTGCCGAAGTAGCGTCTACTTCTGTTTGATGGTTACGACCTGACCGGCGGGTTGCACGCCGGTCTCACGCTGCGTCACACGGCCCTTGGCGGTGATATAGGTCACTTCCACCGTCACAGGGCCGTCCGCGCCGACGCCAAAGTGCACGGGCATGACGCTGTGGGTGTTGTATCCGTCGCCGGTGTTCACGAGGCGCGCGCCGAGCAGCTTCCCATTCCCGTCGTACAGCCGCACTTCGGCCCCGGGCGCGAACTTGCCCTTGGCGTCCAGCACCATCACCTGAACGGACTTTTTGCGCGCCGCCGGGCCGAGATCGTTGCGCAGGAGCACATGCCGGGCCAGCGTCTTCGAGAAGGCATTGGTCAAGGAAAGATCGATATCGCCGTCCTTGTCGAAGTCGGCCCATTGCACGCCGTGATCTGAGCCGTTCATCACCGGGGTGATGACGTTCACGAAACCCTTGCCGGTATTGCGGAAGAAAAAGTTGTGCGGCTCGTTGTCGTGGTAGTCGGCCACGAAGATGTCGAGGAGGCCGTCGTTATCGTAGTCGCCCCAGCTGGCGCCGACGTTGTGGCCCTTGCCGGTGAAACCCATGGCGCTTGCGACGTTAGTGAAAGCGCCCTTGCCGTCGCCGCGATAGAGCAGGTTCTCACCGTAGGTGGCGACAAAGATGTCGAGGTTACCGTCGTTGTCGTAGTCGCCGACGGAGCAGCCGACACCGCCCTCGTCCTTCGCGCGACCGGGTTGATCCATCTTGAGCTGCGGTGCGATGTCGGTGAACTGGCCTTTGTCGTTCTTGTAGAAGGCGTCGGTACCGCCGTCCTGGTTGGCCACGAAAGCGTCGAAGTCGCCGTCCTTGTCGTAGTCGGCCCAGCATACGCCAACCGTAAAGCGCTTGTCGGCGAGCCCTACTTTCTCGGCGATGTCGACAAAACCGGTACCGTCGTTGCGGAACATGCGGTTGGCCCCGTTGCGGTCGGCCATGAACAGGTCGAGATCGCCGTCGCCGTCGAGGTCGAGGAAACTCGCTTGCCGCACGCTGGCGGCCGGCGCGTCGACACCCATTTTTACCGCGACCTCGGTGAACGTGCCTTTGCCGCTGTTGCGGTAGAGATAGCTGCGATTCTGCGCGGGCGGTTTGCCGGTGCCGGCGAAGCGGGTGCCGACGTAGAGATCGAGGTGCCCATCGCCGTCGTAGTCGCCCCATGCTGCCGAGCGAAGCTCGATGGGTTTCAGCACGTCGGCGGAAGCACCGCCGGCAAGTCCGAGGCCTGCTTTGTCTGCGACGTCGGCGAAAACACCGCCGGTGTTCTGGAACAGCTTCAGGATGCCGTACTCGTAGGCGACCGCGAGATCGAGGTCGCCGTCGTTGTCGTAATCGCCCCATGCGCTCGAGAGCGCGTCGGTGACGGCCAGCACCTCGGGCTGGACTACGGCGAAATTCACTGCCTCCGCGGCGAACGTCGATGCCGGCACAAAGGCCAGGGCCGCGAACAGGACGAGACTTTTACGCATGAGCATTCCTTCAGCTTCCCAAGTATGTGCGCCGGCCGTACAGCATCGTGACGTTGATGCGGCGATTGAGGTACCCCTCGTTGAACGCGATGGTATCGGTTTCGTGGAACAAATCGGAATCGAAAATCACCGCTCGGTTGGCCCGGTGAGGCACTTTCACAGCCTTGGCGCCGGCGCCCTCCAGGAATGCCCGCACCGCGGCTTCGTCGCCGTTGTACGTCTCGATATCCCAGTCTTCCGGGGCCGCCACATCCCAAATCACCATGCCGCCGCTGTCGGGATTGAGGTTTGCGTCATCCGGTGCAATCCAGAAGTTCACGTTCACCGCCGCCTGATCGGCGTGAATCCCAATCCCGGAGAGACGGCTATCGTACTTGAAAGCCCATAGCTTCCGCAGCGGATGGTCACCGACGACGGCTGGAAATGTCTCGCGGAGTTCGTCGGCGATCTGCGCCAGGAGCGGACAGGCAAAACCCTGTTCCGGCATCGCGCCGAGGTAGCCCTTTTCGTAGGCGGAGTGCCATACCGTCGAGTTCCGGCAGAAACGCCGCAACTTCTCCAGCGCTTCCTCGGTCAAGAGATTATCTATGACGACAAGTCTTGGACGGCTCTTCTGCCACTGCGCCGTCGCAAGGTCTGCATTGGCCGCGGTGACGGCCCGGCCGCCGACTCTGGCGCCGTCTTCAAAATGCAGGCCTCCGTCCTGAAGCCTAATGCCCTGCTCCGTCAGATGGTCGCGTTGCTCGGCGTCGTGACGCTGCCTGTGGGCCGAATCCAGCCGCTTCGCGCCGGTTCGCGACCGCAGTTCCTGCTGGGCGGTTTGACGTATGACGGCAAGGCCGTCCGCGACGCGATGGAGTTCGCACAGCAGCCAACCGCGCATATACGAGAGTGGGAGATAGTCCGGGCGTATCGTCAGAGCCTTTTCGACGCATGCGAGCGAATCCTCGAACCTGTGCACGGTTCGCAGCGCGACGGCGCGGGCGTACCAGGCCTTGATATTGTCCGGAGTGCGCGCGATGGCTTGGTCGTAACTGGCGAGTGCGTCATCGAAGCGTTTGAGCGCGACCAGCACGTTTCCGCGATTGGTCCAGGCCGGAGCATAGTCGGAGCGAATCTCCATGGCCTTGTCATAACTCTCGAGGGATTCCGCAAAGCGCTTCAGCTCGTACAGGGCCAAGCCGCGATTGCTCCAGGCTTCAAACGAATTCGCTTTCTGCGCCAAGACCCGATCGAAGGTCTCAACGGCCTCGCGGTGACGCTTCATTTCGATCAGCGTATTGCCGCGGTGGGAAAGGGCAGCGGCGAACGCCGGGTTGGCGGCGATGGCTTTGTCGAAACTGTTCACCGCCTCTTCGGGGCGATGCAATTGCGTGAGGATCACACCCCGCGTATGCCACGCTTCCGCGTCGCCGGGAGCGCGAGCGGTCACCTTCGAGATACTGGCCAATGCCTGGTCGAGCTGTCCGGCTTCCAACGCCGCGACACTATGCAGAACCTGCGCTTCCGGGTTTTCGGGATTCAGCTTCAACGCGGCTTCGGCCGCTTGCGCGGCAGCCGGCAGGCGCCGGCTATGATAGAGCAAGAGCGCGAGCTGATACTGCGCGGGGAAATTACGCGGGTCTGCCGCCAGAACTTGCTGGTAGAGCTGTTCGGCTTCCGAAAGTCGGCCAGCCTGGTGAAGCGAAACGGCCTGTTTGAGCAAGATGCAAACCTATTGGAGTGGTTTGCTCTATTCTAACGCCTAATTCTCCAGGCAACAGGGCGTCGCAGCCCGTAAGCATGGCCAGAATGCGAGGACAAGACTGGAGCGTGGCGACCGCAATATCTTCCCCACCGATTCAGACCGCGCCGTCACGTTGGGAGATACCTTCCGTCGCGGCAATGACAATTGTCTGATGAAATTATAACGGCGCCTCAACTGAAACGCTCAGAACAAGTCGGGAAATCCTTGGAAAATCACGCGAATCACGCGCAACGACGCGTACGAGATAGTCTTAGGCCGCAAGGACCCCGCATGTAATCATGGCGCATTGGAAATGATCGCAGCAGGCTCTCGTATTGTTCAAGATTATCGATACCGATACCCGTGAGAAGATTGCGCGCTTCGCCACCGAAGAATATGCGCGCGCCGGCGGCGTGACGTTCTCAAAGGACTACCATCGCCCGATTACGGTGGTGATTGAGTCGACCGGCAAACCGATCGCCCGATATATCGACGGCGAAGAAATCCTGGTGACCGCGACTATTCATCATTTGCAGCGCCGCCAATCCGTCTGACGGTATTTTCTCGGGCCGTCGACCGCAACGTGGCGGCCTGCCCACGTCAGCGGCTGCGGAATTCCTCAATGAACTTAACCACGCGATGGCATGCCGGTTCATCGGGGGTATGGCGTACATACTTGGCGAAGGTGGCCTGGCGGTCGGCGAGATCGCTGACCCGATATCGGCCGGCGATAGCGGCATCAAGCCCAGATAAGAATTCCTCGACGCTTCCCGAGAACGTCATGTGGTCCTTAAGGAGCGGGTCGGTCGGACAGGGCGCCTGTGACTTCGGCGGCCGAAGGGCGTCGCCCCACTGCGGAATAAAAATCGGCGACGAGGTCAATAGCCCTTCGAAAAGCGAGAGCGAGTTGTACCCGATAATCGCGCGCGCATTGTGCAGAAGCCTCGGCATGTCGTAAGTCTCAATGACCTTAACTTTGTCGCCGAGTTTGCGCACCATGGCCTTGATCTCCGCGAGCTCCCACGCGTGTTTTGCCTTTACGATAAATGGAACGTCGGGGTAACGCTCCGCCGCGGCGGAAGTCAGTTCGAGCAATTCCTGGAAATTTTCCTGCGCGCCATAACCCTTCAAATATGACAGCAGGATCACCGGGCGCTCGAAGAATGGCTCAATCGGCCTGAGCCAGAGGTCGAAGCGCGGGAAGCCGGTTATCCGAATGCGTGAGTCGGGGATGATATTGAACTTGGTCAAGGTGTGACGGCTGAGTTCACCGGCAACGGCGACGCCCGCAGTTTTCGGTTTGAGCCGGTAACCCTGGTAGCCGAGGCCGTCCTCGTAATCGTCCGCGGTCAAAAAGTGTTCGCGAAGTAAAGTCAAAAAGGGAATGCCTAGCTCTTCGCATCCGAGCCGCATCGCTTCATCGTTCCAGTAATCGAAATTGCCCGCCATCACCGCCCAAACCGGCTGCTCTTTCATGACGTTGGAGATTAAGTCGACACCCAGGCGCCGCGCACGGTCCCAAATCGCGTCGATGTCGGGGCCGGTTTCGTACCCATACACCGTCTGCTCCTGCATGTGCTTGGGCATCCAGTTCTTCTGAGCGCTGATCAGTGCGAGGTCGTTGATTTGGACCCAGTTGATTCCCGGAACTGACCCCTTAAGAACGCCGAGGTCGGTACCGAATTGTTGGCTGCTAATACTGATGACGGCGGGGCGGGTCATGTGCACCAAGAGACCGAGTGACCCTGGCTGGCGGACAGGGAGTCCGCCGACAGGCCAATGTTTTACCACTATTTCAACTAGTTAGCCAAAGTCTAGGCCCTTACCCACGAACCGACCCACAACTCCGCCCGAATAGACGTTTATGGGCGCCGGAGAAGTCGCAGCAAGGCGCGAGTGGGGCCGGGAGAGAAACCTTCCAGGTACCTCCAGCCCTGTGCATGTTGCCGCAGGATTTTTTAATGCCGCCCGCCAGGGAAACATACGTTCCAGTCATGGGGAAATCGGCCTCGCCCGAAGATGCGGTTAAGGAGTTTCGGCGACGGGAGCTCCATCGAAGTACTCCACTACCAGACGCGCGACATGACCCAGCCGGCTGTCGGCTTCGGATCGGCGACCTGTGTAGCCCTGGCTGTAAAACGAGATGATGATTGGGCCCGACTTGGCGTAAATCACGCCCACGTCATTGGTTACGCCGGTGGTTTCGCCCGTCTTGTGAGCGACAGGAACATCGAGCCAGTGCGGAATCTTAAGGGCGCCGGACTTCTGGGCCCGCATGAAGCGCTTGATCTCGTCCGCCGATTCCTTAGAGACGATCGTCGCGCGCTCGATGCCTTCCAGAAGTCGTCCCATGTCGCGCGGCGTGGCAATTCCATACCAGTAATTCTTGTCGGAGCGCAGTTCCAGGAAGCGTTTGTCGACTTGCGCCGCATCGGCCTCAGCCCGAATGCGCTTGATCATCTCGGCCGTCATCGTTTTGGTCGGCTGATTACGCTGCAAGGCGTAGAAGTCCAGCGGCGTCATCGTCTTGTACTTGGTGTCGATCAGATCGTAACGCTGGCGGAAGTAGCCGAACGTCGTCGAGTTGAGGCGCAGAGAGTTGAAGCCCTCCGCCTTCAGGAAAGCGTTCACGGCATCCACGCCGCCGACCTTGGCGGTCATGATGTCGGTGGCCGCGTTATTGCTCGTCATGATCATCTCGCCGATGACGTCGCGCAGCGTGGGATTGAGGTCAGGGTCGCTGAGACGAATGATGCCACCACCGCGAAAGTCGGCCTCGCGTACGATGTAGCGCTCAGCGAGGTTGAGCTTCTTCTGCTCGGCCAGCCGGTAGGCCATCACCGTCATGACCATCTTGATGGTGCTCGCGCTCTCGAACAGCTCGTCGGCGCGAAAACCGGCTTCCTCGCCCGTCTTCATGTGCTTGATGTAGATGCCCCCGCGATAAGGACCGCCGGGACCGGCAAAGCGGCCGATTTCGGCGGCCAGCAGCCGGTTGAGCGCCGATTGGGCCGGCGCTTGCTGGGCCGTGGCGGCCGGTGTGATGAAGAGAGCGAAGGCCGCTGCGAGGACCGCGATGCGCATGGTCAATCTCCTTACTCGTTGGCGGCAGGACCGTCGAAATAATCGACGACCACTTTTCCGACGTAAGCGATCCGGTCATCAGCTTCGCCCGAATTGCCAGTGTAACCCATGTTGTAGACGGCAATGACGATCGGGCCGGATTTGGCGTAGATCATACCGACATCGTTTGTGATGCCTTCGCGCTCGCCGGTCTTGTGGGCGACGGGTACGTCCAGAAACTGCGGCAATTTACGAGCGCCGGAGATCTGGGCGCGCATGATGCGCTTGATGTCCTCGGCGCTTTTACTGGAGACAAGCGTCGCGGTTTCGATGCCTACCAGGAGGCGGCCCATCTCGTTGGGCGTGGCGACACCGAGCCAGGTGTTCTCGTCCAACGCGCCAAGTTTGCGGGTGAGCGCGGGCAGGTTCTTCGCCTTTGCTTCGGCATTGATGCGTTCGATCAGTTCGCGCCTCGGCGCCGTCCACCGGACATCGTCGGTGCCGAGGGCATAGACCTCTTCCATGCTCAAGGATTTGTACTTGGGATCGAGCAGCTCAAATGCGCGGGCGCGGAACGACTCTCCGACTGTGCTGACGAGCCGCATATCCTTAAATCCCTGTTCCTTAAGGAACGCATTCACGGCCGGCGTGCCGCCGACATAGTGGATCATGAGGTCGGTGGCGGTATTGTCGCTGGTAACGGTCATCTGGGTGATGATGTCGCGGATAGTGAGTTTCAGGCCCGGGTCCTTGTAGCGCAGGATGCCCGATCCGCCGCGATAATCGGCCAACTTGAGCTCGTGACGCTGATCGAGGTTTAGCTTCTTCTGGTCGACCAGCCGGTAGGCGAGAACCATGATCGCCATCTTTATCGTGCTGGCGCTGTTGAAGTGGACGTCGCCCCGCACCGCGGCTTCCTCCCCACTGGGGATATGCTTGACGTAGACGCCGGCCAGGCCAGAGAAGCGAGCAGCTTCGGCTTCCAGGAGATTGGTGAGATTGGTTCGTGCCGGTTTCGCGTTTTGCGCCGAAGCGCCGTTGTGCGCGAGTAGCAGCCCCGCCAGGGCCAAAACGATGAATCGCATGACTGCGCCCTCCCAATTTGGCACCGGTAGTTTATCGGGAGGCAAGCTGCTTTTCCAGGGTCATGGTGTCGCTCCCCGGGAGGACGTTCTCGACGCCGAAGCACTGCTACAGTCGTCAACTGTTCGCGCCCCCGGAGAGTTCTGATATCGGGGGCCGGCTTCAACGCGCACGTTCTAAGGGTTCAGCCGCCGTCGAGACTTTTCCGCATGCAGCGTCGAGCAGCTGCTGCGTGATCTCGATTCTAGGTTGGCTTTGACTAGCAACGCGGCCCCTCCACGAAATTCCTATCTGAGAACGCGCTTGTTGCGCCGCGCCGCGGGCGGAAATCGAAATTTGCCGTTCGAATTTTGGTTTGGCTATGTCGGCCGGACTTGAACCAATAAGAATTCCGGTTGGCATTTCAGACAGCCGGGAGGAACGCGGCATAGTCGATGGGCTTGTGGCGATCAAGCGGCTGCGGGACGAAATCCGTCGGAGACTTCAGGCCGCTGCCGCAGTTGAACAACACCACACGCTCGTGCTTGCCCACGCGCCCATCGGCCATGGCTTGACGGAAAGCGGCGAAGGTCGCAGACCCCTCGGGGCAAAGATTGATGCCGTCCGCCTTGGCCATATCGCTGCGGGCACGATCGGCGTCAGCATCATCGACGGCAAGGGCGAAGCCACCGCTCTCGCGTAACACACGCAGGATGAGGAAATCGCCGATGGTTGCCGGCACGCGCACACCGGGGATCGACGTGTGCGCATTTTCCCAGAGCTCAGCAAACTCCTTGCCCTGATCGAACGCGCGGACGATGGGCGCGCAGTTGCGCGCCTGCACGGCCACCATGCGCGGCCGTTTGGCCCCAATCCAGCCGATGCTCTCCATTTCCGCGAAGGCTTTCCACATGCCGATCAGGCCGGTTCCGCCGCCGGTGGGATAAAAAATCACGTCGGGAAGGTCCCAGTTGAGTTGCTCGGCCAGTTCTAAGCCCATAGTTTTCTTGCCTTCGACTCGATAGGGCTCCTTGAAGGTCGCCGTACTGAACCATCGCGCCGGCCCCACGCCCTTCTCGACGATAGGGCCGAGTTCGTTAATCAGACCATTGACGGCAAAGCCATGGCCGCCGTAAAGCGGGATCTCTGAAACCGTGATGGGCGGCGCATCCTCGGGATAGAAGACGTAGGCTGCGATGCCGGCCCGGGCGCAATATGCGGCCAGCGCCCCACCCGCATTACCCGCCGTGGGCATCGCCATCCGGCTGACCCCAAGCTCCTTGGCCATGGAGACGGCAACCGCGAGTCCGCGCGCCTTAAACGACCCCGTGGGCAGCCGTCCCTCGTCCTTGACAAGGAGTTCACCCGCACCAATGGCCTTGGCCGAACGCGGCGCGGT
>CAMDOZ010000073.1 GCA_945903705.1 Fidelibacterota bacterium
CGCAGATTCCCATCAAGGCGAGCTGCGGCGTGCACATGTACGCCGCAAAGGCCGAAGTGAAGGAACTGCTCGAGGCCGCGGACGCGGCCATGTACAAGATCAAGCAGGAGCGCCGCGCGCGCTATAACCTGAAGGCCCGGTAGAAGCCCTCGCGTTACGCAGGCTTCGTTTCTTTCGCCACTTCCTTAGGCAGATCGAGCTTGATGTGCAGCTCCTTGAGCTGGCGCGGCGTGACCGTGTTCGGCGCCTGCATGAGCAAGTCTTCCGCGCGGCCGGTCATCGGAAACAGGATGACTTCACGGATGTTCGGTTCGTCCGCCAGCAACATGACGATGCGGTCGATGCCGGGCGCCGAACCGCCGTGCGGCGGCGCGCCGTGCTTGAAGGCGTTCAACATGCCGCCGAAGCGCGTTTCGACGTCTTCCTTGGTGTAACCGGCGATCTCGAATGCCTTGTACATGATGTCCGGGCGGTGGTTACGGATCGCACCCGAGGACAGCTCGATGCCGTTGCAGACGATATCGTACTGGAACGCTTTGATTTCGAGCGGATCCTTGGTCAGCAGCGCTTCCATCTCGCCTTGCGGCATCGAGAACGGGTTGTGGCTGAACTCGATCTTTCCGGTGTCGTCGTTGCGTTCGTACATCGGGAAGTCGACGATCCAGCAGAACGCGAACTGCTCGGCATCGAGCAGGTTCAATTCGTTGCAGATCTTGGTGCGTACGAGGCCCGCGAACTTCGCCGCCGGCGTGGGCTGGTCGCAGACGAAGAACACTGAGTCGCCGTCCTTGGCGCCCGTGGCCGTCTTGATCTGAGCAACGCGGTCCGCGTCGAGGTTCTTGGCGATCGGGCCCGCCGGTCCGTCGGCCTTGAATTGGATATAGCCCAGGCCGCCCGCGCCGTTCTCGCGCGCCCATTCGTTCAGCTTGTCGAACCAGCTGCGGGGCTGATCGGAGGACTTCGGACCGACAACCGCGCGCACGATACCGCCCTTGTCGATGTTCTTGGCGAACAAGCCGAAGCCCGACCCTTTGAAAGCTGCGGTAACATCGGTGACAAGCAGCGGGTTGCGCAGGTCCGGCTTGTCGCTGCCGTACTTGGCCATGGCATCGTCGAAGGTGATGCGCGGGAACGGCGTCTTGGTGACGCGGCGGCCGCGGGCGAATTCCTCGAACACGCCGGCGAGCACCGGAGCGATGGTTTCAAAAACGTCGTCCTGGGTCGCGAATGCCATTTCAAAATCGAGCTGATAGAACTCGCCGGGTGAGCGGTCGGCGCGGCTGTCTTCGTCGCGGAAGCAGGGCGCAATCTGGAAGTAGCGATCAAACCCCGAGGTCATCAGCAGCTGTTTGAACTGCTGGGGCGCCTGCGGCAGCGCGTAGAACTTGCCCGGGTGCAGACGCGACGGCACCAGGAAGTCGCGCGCCCCTTCCGGCGAAGACGCCGTCAAGATCGGGGTTTGGAACTCGTAGAAGCCAGCGTCCCACATGCGGCGGCGGATCGAGGCGATGACCTTGGAGCGCAGGAGCATATTGTCGCGCATCTTGTCGCGGCGCAGGTCGAGGAAGCGGTAGCTGAGCCGCATCTCTTCCGAGTATTCCTGATCGCCGGCCACCTGCATCGGCAGGACCGCGGCTTCCGACAGGACCGCCACTTCCTTCACGACGAGTTCGACCCGTCCGGTCGGCAGCTTGTCGTTCACGGTCTCGGCCGAGCGCGGCACGACCTTCCCAAGCACGCTAATGACGCTTTCGGGGCGGACGCCTTCCAGCGTCTTGAAAACGGCGCTCGAAATATCGGCCACGCACTGGGTAATGCCGAACTGGTCGCGCAGGTCGACGAACAGGAGGTTCCCGTGGTCACGCTTCCGATGCACCCAACCGGCGATCTTAACCTCTTTGCCCGCATCCTCCTGGCGAAGTGCGCCACAGGTATGTGTACGATAGCGGTGCATCGGCTCAAATCCTTAGGCAAAGTGAGGTCTGGAGGCCGCCGGGAAACCTGGCGCCACCCCCCTTTCGGGCGGGCGTGAAAGCACACCGAACCCCGCCTTTTGTCAAGCACTGAGGCCCCTTTTAGGGCCTCCGCCATTGCGGGGCCGGGATTCAGAAGCTAAGACAGGCCCCATGACGTTGATTACAGATACGGCCGCGCTCAGCGCGCTATGTGACCGCCTGAGCCAGACGGAATTCGTCACGGTCGACACCGAATTCATGCGGGAAACCACCTACTGGGCAAAACTCTGCCTGGTTCAGATGGCCGGTCCCGATGAAGCGCATTGCGTCGATCCGCTTGCGCCGGGGATCAACTTGAAGCCCCTTTACGACCTTCTGGCCAATCCCAAGGTGCTGAAAGTATTCCACGCCGGTCGCCAGGACCTTGAAATCTTCTATACCGCCACCACCCAGGTCCCGACACCCATCTTCGATACGCAAATCGCGGCCATGGTCTGCGGTTTCGGCGATCAGGTGGGCTATGAGACGCTGGTCTCGAAGCTCGCGGGAGCGCATCTCGACAAGTCGCAGCGTTTCACCGACTGGTCGCAGCGCCCGCTCACCGACCGGCAAGTCAAGTATGCGCTCGGCGACGTCACGCACCTGCGCAAGGTCTACGGGGTGCTTTCAAAGAAGCTGGAGAAATCCGGACGCCTGCCCTGGCTACAGGAGGAATCCGACGTCCTGACGGCTCCCGGCACGTACCGCGTCGAGCCGCGCGAGGCTTGGCGCCGCATCCGGGCGCGCACGCGCGCGCCGCGCCTGTTGTGCGTGTTGCGGGAACTTGCAGCGTGGCGCGAGATCACGGCGCAATCCCTGGACATGCCCCGCCAAAGGGTCGCGAAAGACGATGCGTTGCTCGAGCTGGCCGCGAGCATGCCGGTGACCGCGGACGACATCAAACGCTCGCGCCTCGCGAAGCCCCTTGCCAGCGGGAAGTACGTGGACGGCGTCCTCGCCGCGATCGCCAAGGGCCGCTCGGTCCCCGAGAGCGATTGCCCGGCGTCCGACCGCCAGGACAACGGCGACAACCCCGCGCCCCGGGCCATCGTCGAGCTTTTGAAGCTGCTTCTGAAAACGAAATCAGATCGTCACCACGTGGCGCAGCGCCTGATCGCCACGAGCGACGATGTCGAAGCCATCGCGCTGTCCGACACCGCCGACGTGCCCGCCCTCAACGGCTGGCGCCGCGAGCTGTTCGGCGACGACGCCCTCAAGCTCAAACACGGCAAACTCGCCATCGGCCTTTCGGCCAACGGCAAGGATGTCGAAGTGTTCGAGCGCGAAGTGTCTTAGGTCATCTTCACCTGGGCCGTGAGGCCGAGGTGGTCGGCGAGGCGCTTGAGGCGGCGCTCATAGGAGCCCGACCGGAACATGGGCTCGTCCCGCGGAACCCGCAGAACGAGTTTTTCGCCGTTCATTTTGAGCGAGGTTTTGGCTACCCATCCCGCCGCTCCGGCCGAGAGAGCGTAGGCGAGGCGCATGGCGAGCCCGACCGTCCGGATGCGATGAATGCGCGATTCAGCCAGCAACGCGTGGGCCTGCTCGATAATGGGCTCCGACGGTTCGGTCTGATAGCGGTAGTAGAGTCCAAGGGCCAGGGCGGCGCGGTCTTCGTGGCCGAGACCGAGGAACGGAAGCCTTAAGACCCGCAAGAAAGCCTGTTCGGCGCGATAGTCGGGATGTTCGGTCCACCACACGTCGCGCAGGAGGCATGCGGCCAAGCGCAGTTTTTTCTGCTTCGCGCCTTCGTCCTTGAACAGAGGGCTCATCCACTTGAAGGATTCGTGCCCCGCCTCCGTCGAGCGGCCGGCCGCCCGCGCCATTTCCTCGGCGAGGCTGACGATCGGGTCCTGTTTGCGCACCGCAGCCGGCAGTTCCTTGAAGAACTGTCCCTCGCGCATGCCGTAGATCGAGAACACCAGCGACCGCGGCTTTACGACTTCCAGCAGGCGCTCGAGAACGGCCGCAGCCAACGGCAGGGTCGCGAGACGCGCGCGTGACACGCCTTTGATCTGCTCGAGGCTGCGCTGCGAGAGGCGCGAGATCACGTCGAACAGCGAAATGGCCTGCTGGCGTTCCAGGGTGAAGTTATCGAGAACATGCAGCGGATAGTTCATTTGCGCGATACAGACCCGCGCCAGCGAACGCCACGCGCCGCCCACGGCGTAGAGGGTCCTATCCTTCTGCTTCGTCACCCACTTATGCTTGTCGAGGGCCTTGTCGATGATCGACAGGGCCTTGTCACGATCGCCGTCGGCGGCTTCATTGATGCGCAAAAGCCCGAGCGGCAAGGTCGTGTGCTCGCTCATGCGGCGGTGACCGACCTTCACCAACTCGAGACTGCCCCCGCCCAGGTCGGCAACGATGCCGTCCGCGTCGGGGATTCCACACAGCACGCCGAGCGCCGAGCGCTCGGCTTCCTGTTTGCCCGTGAGGATCTGGACGTTGATCTTGGTCCGGCGCGAGATCGCGTTTGCGAATGCCTTGCCGTCGCTGGCGTCGCGCACGGCGGCCGTCGCCAGGGCGTCAATCTCGCCGGCGCCCAAAGCGCGCGCGATTTTCA
Source organism: Fidelibacterota bacterium (assembly GCA_945903705.1). GTDB lineage: Bacteria > Pseudomonadota > Alphaproteobacteria > Rhodospirillales > Rhodospirillaceae > SHVO01. The sequence continues at coordinate 4,561 of CAMDOZ010000073.1, forward strand.
CAAAGCGCCCGACGGTGTCGAACGCCATCCTCACGCCGTCCGGGTTCAGCTTTCCGGTCTTTTCCAGCCCTTTGCCCAGCGCGCAAATGGCTTTTTCGTTGTGCACGGGAATGGGCGTGCGGGTTTGGCCGTCGTAGACCACAAGGCGCACGGAGTTCGATCCGATGTCGATGACGGCCACGGGCTTGCGGGCCCGCTTCGTGTCAACACGCCGTTTTCGTGGAGTAACTTTTCGGCCCATCAATCCGTAAAAGCATTCTGGAGGCATGCGGCTGAGCTGCCGCCTTTTTGTGCCCGCTTTATAACGGACTTAGCGGCGGCTGGGAACCAGCTTGGGAAGCCGTTTTTTCGCGCGTTCCAGCGCGCTGCCCTGGCCGGAGAGGCTCGGGTTGGTCATGAAATACTCGTGCGCCGAAAACGGCCGGTCGGCAAATTGTTCGCGGATATACCGCCCGTCGGGCTGCAGCACCCAGCTCTGTTCGTTATCGTTCATGTTCGCGACCATGATCTGGTCGAGCATTTGCTGCTGCACGGTCGGATTTTCGATCGGCACGAAGGTCTCGACGCGCGCGACCAGGTTGCGCGGCATCCAGTCGGCCGACGAGATGAAAACCTTTGCCTGCGGCGACGGCATTTCATGGCCGTTGCCGACGCACATGATACGCGAGTGCTCGAGGAATCGCCCGACGATGCTTTTCACGCGGATGTTGTCGGACAGACCCGGCACGCCGGGCCTGAGGCCGCAAATGCCGCGGATGACGAGGTCGATCTTCACGCCCGCCTGCGAGGCGCGGTAAAGCCCGTCGATGATGTCGGGATCGACGAGCGAGTTCATCTTGGCCCAAATCGTTCCCGGGCGCCCACTCTTCACATGCTCGATCTCGTCGGCAATCAGCTTCATGATGCGCTCGCGCAGGCCCAAAGGCGCGATGGAGAGCTTCTCCAGCGCATCCGGCTTCGCGTATCCGGTCATATAGTTGAACACACGCGTCGCATCGCGGCACAGCACGGGATCGGACGTGAAGTATGAAAGGTCGGTGTAGATCTTCGCCGTCACCGGATGGTAGTTGCCGGTCCCGAAGTGGACATAGGAGCGCGTTTCGTTCCCCTCACGCCGAACGACCAATGAAATCTTGGCGTGGGTCTTCAAGTTCACGAACCCGAACACCACGTTCGCGCCGGCACGCTCCAAATCGCGCGCCCAACGGATGTTGGCCTCTTCGTCGAAGCGCGCCTTGAGCTCCACCATGGCCGTGACCGACTTCCCGGCCTCGGCCGCTTCCACCAAGGCCTTGATGATCGCGCTGTCCTTACTGGTGCGATACAGGGTTTGCTTGATCGAAAGAACGTTCGGGTCGCGCGCCGCCTGACGCAGGAACTGCACCACCACATCGAAGGATTCGAACGGATGGTGGACGACGATGTCTTTTTGGCGGATGGCGGCGAAGCAGTCGTCACCGAAATCGCGGATGCGTTCCGGGAACCGCGCGTTGTAAGGGGGGAACAGAAGGTCCGGGCGCTCGTCGATGATGAGCTGCTTCAGGTCGGTCTGGCCGATCATGCCTTCGATCTTGAAGGTATCGGCCTGAGCGACTTCCAACTCGTCGCAGATTACCTTCACTTGATCTCCCGGCATATCGCCCGCGAGTGCGAGACGGATGCAGGTGCCGCGGCGGCGGCGCTTAAGCGCACTTTCGAAACTCGACACCAGGTCCTGAGCTTCTTCGTCCACTTCCATTTCCGAATCCCGGATGACCCGGAAGTGACCGGCCTGAAGTACGCGATACCCCGGGAACAGCGCGTCGAGGAACATCGTCACCACGTCTTCCATCAGGATGAACCGCACCGTTTCGCCTTTAAGGCGGACGAAGCGCTGCACCTGCGTCGGAATCGGGACGAGCGCACGCATGACTTCGCCGTCCGAAATTCGAACGAGCTGGAAGACAAGCGCGTGGCCAAGATTCGGAATGAACGGGAACGGATGCGCGGGATCGACCGCGAGCGGCGTGAAGACCGGGAAGATGTGCTCGAGAAACTTCTTCTCCAGGTCGCGGCTATCCACCTCGGAAAGGTCGCTGGGGCCAACGACGCAAATGCCGTTATCGGCCAGCATCGCCTTCAGCTCGATCCAGGTTTCGTCCTGCAGCTTGAAGAGGTGGCGCACCTCATCGTTGATGACGTCCAGCTGTTCCTGCGGCGTGAGCCCGTCGGCCGACGGGAGTGAGATGCCGGCGTTCACCTGGCCTTTAAGGCCGGCCACGCGCACCATGTAGAATTCGTCGAGGTTGGATGCGGAGATCGACAGGAACCTCACGCGCTCCAGCAGCGGGTGGCGCGGATTACGCGCTTCCTCGAGCACGCGGGTGTTGAACGCCAGCCAGGACAGCTCGCGGTTGATGAACCGCTCGCGCGGCGGAAAGGATTCAACCGCCGGCATCTTCGCGGCGCGGCCGCGAGAACGGGCAAGATCTGGGGCGGGTTCGGACGGATTCATCGACGATTCACAGACCCGGGCGTCTTCACAAAAGTGCAATGATTTAAGGAGATTGAGGCTATCATGATGCCGGCCTCGCATCAAATGATCGCCCTCTACAGCCGAACCCTGCATCCATGAAAGTGCTTCACCTTCTACGACACGCGAAGTCCGATTGGGGCGATCTGGCACTGTCCGACCACGCGCGCCCCCTGAACAAGCGTGGGGTTGCGGCGGCGAAAGCAATGGGGCGCCAGCTCGCTGCTGAAGATTTCCAGGTCGATATGATCTGCTGTTCGACCGCCAAGCGTGCGCGCGAAACCCTGGAACGCCTCGGCCCGAATTTGCGCCGCATCCCGACGACATTCCATGACGAGCTGTATCTGGTCTCGCCGCAGGACGTGTTGGCGTTCATCCGCCGCCTCCCGGAGAGCGCGTCGTCCATCCTGCTGGTCGGCCATAATCCCACCACGCACGACCTTGCCCTCGCGCTCAGCGCACGCGCCGCGCCCGGGCGGCGGCAAGATTTCGCCAAGCTCAAGGAGAAGTATCCAACGGGCGCCTTGTGTACGGTCCGTTTCCCGGCCGCGCATTGGCGGCAAGTCGCGCCCGGCACGGGCACGCTTGTGCGGTTCCTGAAACCGCGCGACCTCGCGCATACACCGCCCGCCAAACGCAAGGCGGCGAAGAAGAAAACGGCTAAGCGATCTCCTCGCCGATGATCGTCTTGACGAGGGGAATTGTGATCGGCCGCTTTCCGGCGAGAGATTCCTTGTCGGCGGTCGCCACAAGGCGGCGCGCGGCGGCGAAACTCCGGTCCATGCGGCGCAGGGCATAGGCGATCACGTCGGGCGCCACGGAGAGCTGGCGGTCGGCGAACAACTTCACCAGCACCGCTTCCATCATGGCGTCGTCGGGTGGGTCAATCCCGACGGCGGGGATCGAGGCGAGGCGCGAGCGCAAGTCCGGTAACTCCGTGCGCCAGCGCGCCGGCGGTTCGCGGCCCGTCAGGAGAAGCGCTCCTTTACTTTCACGAACGGCGTTGAAGAGATGGAAGAGCGCCCGCTCGTCGGCGAGGTCCCCCTCTTCCACGACAAAAGCACCGGCCCGTCCGAGGATGGCGCCAACCACATCCGATGTGAGGTCCGGCGCCGCCAAGGCGACCGCCCGGGTCTTGAGCGCAAAGACTTGCGAGAGATGCGACTTGCCGCATCCGGCAGGCCCGAAGAGCGCGAGCGCATGGCTCGGCCACGCCGGCCAGCGGTCGATCCATTCGACGGCCGCGCGATTTCCGGGCGCCACCAGAAAATCTTCACGTCCGTAAGCCGGCCGGTGACCGAGATCGAGGGCAAGCTGGCGTTGCTGGAGCGTCGTCCGCGGATCGTTCATGCGGCGCGATCGGAGATCACGGAGCGCCCTCGCTGGGGGCGCCCGCCTGGTTCAGCGCGCGGCGCGCCGCGCCTACGTTCTCAAGAACCCAGACACCGCTCTGTTCCGTGAAGCTCAAGTTGTGCTGGGCCACGGCGAGGCGCAGCTGTTCCTCTTCGCCGGCAAAATGAATGGTGATCTGGACGCGGTCGCGGGTCATGGCCTGGACATCCACCTGGTCCACCAGCGCGACGTTGCCGAGACGCGTCCTGATGTTCAGCCATTCCTTGAGGTCGGTCACAGGAACCAGTGCGGTCATCTGATTGCGGGTGCCGAAGGTCACGCGGTTGCGCCGGCGCCAGCTATCGGCCGCGGCCGCGACGGCCGTTTGTACGGCACCCGCCATCACTTCCGGCGCCGCCTGACCGGACGCACCGGAGTGGGTAACGGAAAGTTCGGCCGGGGTGGTGTCCGGGCGAATTTCCGTCAGAGTCATGCCGATCGGACCACCGCCCTCGATATTCGCGGCGACGACAAGGACGCCGCCGGCGTGATGGCGCTCGGCCAACGCCAAGAGCACCGGCACATTCTTTGCGGTCGCGGCGGCGGCCGTGACTTGCGCATTATCTTCGGCGTCGCCCGTGGGCACGATGAGAGGCAAGAGTCCGCCGTCGCGTTCCGACCTCAGCCACGTGTCGTGCCACACGCTGCCCCACACGCTGGCGGCGGCGCCGCTCATCATGACGGGCACGACCACCAGCGGCCTGCTGACGGTTTCGGTAAAGGGCACGCCGGCGTTACGGAGAAGGAGACGGACGGCGTTCGGATTGAACCGCACCGTGAGATCGGCGAGATAGCGCACCGCCGAGCTGCGCTCGTTCGCGATGGAAAAGTCGCGCACCATCTCGATGATCTGCTCGGCATTCTGCTGCGGGACCTGAGGCAGGTCTTCACGGGCGACGATGCGCTCGAGGATGCGCCGAAAGCCGGCGATGCGCCCTTGCGTGAGGCCGCGATCCCGCGCCTCGCCGACGCTGCCGGCCGTTACGTCCACCGGCACCGATTCGGCCACGTAGACATCGAGAACGGACGCCGGAAGGGCAGTGGCGGCTTGGCTGAATGCGCTTCGGGGCCAGAAAGAAACGGCGAGCGGAAGGGCCGCCGCGGCCATTGCAAAGCGGCGTCGATTAAGTATGTTGGCCCTCACCACGGCACCTGCCATAACCTGTTTCAAACAAAGATAATTCGCCCGCAGCCATGCCGCGCGCGGCGTCTCAAGGGTCGAATTTAGCATTTATGAAGAACGGTTTAACCTACAAAGACGCCGGGGTCGATATCGACGCAGGTAATGCGCTGGTCGAGGCAATCAAGCCGCTCGCGAAGGCGACATCGCGCGCGGGCTCCGACGCCTCTCTGGGCGGGTTCGGCGCTTTTTTCGATCTGAAAGCCGCCGGATTCAAGGACCCGGTGCTTGTCGCCACCACCGACGGCGTCGGCACGAAGCTTCTGGTGGCGCAGGCCGCAGGCAAGCACCGCACCATCGGCATCGACCTGGTCGCCATGTCGGTGAACGACCTTGTGGTGCAAGGAGCGGAGCCGCTCCTGTTCCTCGACTACTTCGCCACCGGCAAGCTCGACGTCGCGGCGGCACGCGAGGTAATCGCCGGTATTGCCGAAGGCTGCAAGATCGCGGGTTGTGCCCTGGTCGGCGGCGAGACCGCCGAGATGCCGGGCATGTACGCGCCCGGTCACTACGACCTCGCGGGCTTTGCCATCGGGGCGGTGGAGCGCGATCAAGCCCTGACCGGCGCGAACGTCAATCCCGGCGATATCATACTCGGCCTCGGCTCGTCGGGATTCCACTCCAACGGGTATTCGCTCGTACGCCGCGTGGTCGAAAAAAGCGGTCACGCTTATGACGGTCCGGCGCCTTCCTCGCGCATCGGTACGTTGGCGGACTCGCTGCTCACACCGACGCGCATCTATGTGAAGAGCTGCCTCGCGGCGATCCGCGCCGGCCACATCCGCGCCCTGGCCCATATCACCGGGGGGGGCTTTGTCGACAATGTCCCACGCGTTCTTCCCGAAGGCCTCGGCGCCGATATCGACGCAGGCGCGATTGCGCTGCCGCCGATGATGAAGTGGATCGCCAAGATCGGGGGCATCGAGAGCCAGGAACTCGCCCGCACCTTCAACTGCGGCGTCGGCATGGTCGCCGTCGTGGCACCCGAGAAAGTCGACGAAGCAACCAAGCTTCTCACCAATCACGGCGAGACCGTGATGCGGATCGGCATCGTCGTGAGCCGCAGCGCCGAGCCCCGCGTGAAGATGCTCAATCTGGATCGCTGGCTGGACTAGAGCGCAACCCGATTGGGGTTACGCTCTAGATTCATAGATGTGGTCGCGTTTTCTCTGCGCGCGAAGGCGCGCAACCTAAAAAGATGCCGGCCTTCGCCGGCGCGAACCGGTGCCCACTTCGCCGGAAAACGCTCTAGACCAAACGGTCGAGATCAATTTCCCCCGCGACAATCCGCCGTAAGGTTTCCGGATAGAGCGTTTGCTCGCGCGCCTGCACGCGCGCCGCGAGCGTCGCCGCGGTATCCGCCGGTTCGACCGGCACGCTTGCCTGGGCAACCACCGCGCCGTGGTCGTATTCGTCGTCGACGAGATGAATGGTGACGCCGGTCTCGCGCTCGCCCGCCTTCAGCACCGCTTCGTGGACATGAGCGCCATACATGCCCTGCCCGCCGAACTTCGGCAGCAGCGCGGGGTGAACATTCAGGATGCGCCGATGATAAGCCTTCAGCGTGGCCGGTCCCAACTTGCGCATGTAGCCCGCGAGGACCACGAGGTCGGCGCCGTGACGCTTCAGCGTATCAGCGATAGCCGTGTCCGCGGCCTCTTCGGAGCCTGTGACCTTCGCGCTGATATGCGCCCAAGGAACATTGTTCTCTTGGGCCCAGGCGATGGCGGTGCTGTCGCGATTGTTGCTGATCAGCAGAGCCGGCTCGGCTTGAAGCGCACCGCCGCGGCAAGCCGCGACGACGGCGCGCATATTGGTCCCGTTATGGGAGGCGAGGAAGCCGATGCGAGGGCGGGCGGGCAGCGCGCTCACTTTTTAGTCCTCCCCTGAAAGGGGAGGCGCGGGGACACCGCCGTTTGCTGCGATTGTGTTGAATTCCAGCAGCACCTAGGGCGTAAACGCGGGAGGGGTCGTTTTCTATCAATTTGATCGATGTCAGAAAACAACAAACGACCCCCTCCTCGCGGATTGCACCTCAGTGCTGATTGAGCTACTGCGCATCCAACACAAACTGAGTATTCCCCGCGCCCCCTTTCAGGGGGAGGAAAAAACCTAGCCGACGATTTCGAAGCCGGAGAAGAAGAACGCGATTTCGATGGCCGCGTTTTCCGGCGAGTCCGAGCCGTGGACGGAATTGGCTTCGATGGATTCCGCATGGACCTTGCGGATGGTGCCTTCGGCGGCGTTCGCCGGATTGGTGGCGCCCATGATTTCGCGATTACGCGCGACCGCGTTCTCGCCTTCCAGCACCTGGGCGACGATGGGTCCCGAGGTCATGAAGTCGCACAGGCTCTTGAAGAACGGACGCTCCTTGTGGACGCCGTAGAAAGCTTCCGCCTGGGCGCGGCTGAGGAGCATACGCTTCTGCGCGACAATGCGCAGGCCGCCCTTCTCCAGCATCGCATTGATGGCGCCGGTCAAGTTGCGGCGGGTGGCGTCGGGTTTGATGATCGAGAAGGTGCGTTGCGTGGCCATGGCGGTACTGATCGCTCCAGGGTGTTGTGGATAACCGGAATTTGCGCGGTTTATAGACAAGTGCGCCGGACCACGCAACCAGGGCAAAACGCCTAGTTCAAAGCCGGTTTCCGCTCGGTAACAATGGCGCCGGGATCGACCTGCACGGACCCGGCATGGTGGTGCACCATCGCCCAAATCGACCCAACCCGGACGAAGACGTTGGTCGCCATCAGGAACTGTGCGCCGGACGCCATCGCGAGCTGCTCGATGCAGGTCACCACGGCGGTATCGCCGTGGACCTGGATCTTTTCGTCGTGGCAGGAGATTTTCGGCGCTTCCGGATTTTCAAGGATTGCGCGCCAGCTTCGCATCACCGCGTCGCGGCCCGTGATCGCAGTGCGCCCCGGATGGACGCAGCTTAAAGGCCGATCCTTCGCCCACACTTTTTCCAGCGCCGCCACATCGCGCGCGGTGAAGGCCGCATAGAACGCGGCATTGGCAAACAGGATGGCATCAAACTCGGACATCGGTTAGAGCATAAGCCGGTTTAAGCTTGCGAAAAATAGCGCGAGGGCGTGATGGCGAATGTCGATGCACTTCAGGGGCCTACCCATGGCCCCGCCTCGGGGAAAGCGCCCACGGCGGCCGTGGTGCTCGTGCACGGTTACGGCGCCAGCGGCGACGACCTGATCGGCCTTGCGCCGTTTTTCGCCCAAGCTCTTCCACACGCGATCTTCTATTCCCCCAATGCGCCCGATCCGTGGGAAGGCGGCATGGGCGGCGGACGCCAGTGGTACAGCCTCGCCGGCTTCGATCCCGAAGCGATCCAGCGCGATCCCTTACGCATGGGCGAGACTTTCCGCGCCATGAACGACCGCGTGGTGAAGGCGGCCGTGCGTCTCGACCTCTTCCTCGATCAGATCATGGCGGCCCACACGATCACGCCGAACCGCGTCGCCCTCCTCGGCTTTTCGCAAGGAACGATCATGAGCCTGCATGTCGGATTGCGGCGGCCCCAGGAGATCGGCGCTATCCTCGGATTCTCGGGCGCGCTCAGCGCCGCCGACAAACTCGCCGCCGAGATCAAGAGCAAGCCGCCGGTGGCGTTGGTTCACGGCGCGGCCGACCCCGTGATCCCCGCCGCCGCCACAGTGGAATCCGAGAAGGTGCTGAAAAGCGCCGGGGTTCCCTGCCAAAGCATGATCATTCCGGGCCTGCAGCACGGCATCGACAACGCCGGCGCGCAGTTCGGCGCGCAGTTCCTCAAAGCGCATATCGGATAGGGACCGCTACAAGCGAGCGATCATACGCGCCACGCCTTCCTTCAACGAAACCCGCGGGCGCCAACCAAGGACTTCCAGTTTGCGGCAATCGCCGACGATGACGCCGGGTTCGCCCGGCCGCGCGCTCGGAAGGTCAAGGATAGGCGCAGGATCGGCGCCAAGCTGCGCAGCTACCTCGCGCACGACGGTTTCAATCTTCACGCCTTCGCCCGTTGAGATGTTATAGGCGCCGGACTCTTCCGCAGCCGCCAGCACCGCGAAGGCTTCGCCCAAATCGGCCGCGTTGATAAAATCCCGCAAGGCCGGGCGATTGACTCCAAAGGGTGGCCGCCCGCCCGTGAGCGCGGCGATGAGAGAGGGAAGCAAGCGCTGCGCGTTCTCGCCCGTTCCATAGGGAACGAAGATGCGGCCCCAAGCGCAGCTGGCGCCATAACGCGCGCACGCCGTCATCACCCGGCCGCGGGCTTCGTCCTTGGCGATGCCGTACGGCGTGCGCGGCTGTACAGGCGTGACGTCTTCAATCGCAGGATCGTCCGTTTGCGCGTATTCAAAACAGGTTCCGGCAGCGACGACCCGTCGCCCTCCCGCTTTACAGAAGGTCTCCGCCAGGTACGCCGTCGCGTCAACCCAATCGGAGTTAAGCGGCGACTGCCAGAATTTGCCGTGTTCGACATACCACGCGAGGTGCACCAAGTGGGTCGCCCCAGCTTGTGCAACCGCAGTCTCGACATTCAAAGGATTTAGGAGATCGGCGGCGATGAACGCGCCTGGCACTTGTTGCGTGCGCCCGAGGGCGATCGTTTCGATTCCGCGTGAGGTCAGGCTTTGATGGACATAGCGGCCGAGAAAACCGCCGGCGCCGGTCAGCAGGACTCTCACTAGGACGCCATCCGGTCCCGGTCCGCCTCTTCCTCATCTTCGCTCTTCGCCGGCTTGCCTTTGTCGAGCGTCTTGTAGGCGCCCGGCGTGTGGTGCATGCGCGCGATCTTCTTTTTCCGTTCGCGTTTTTTCTCCTGCGCCCGCAAATAGAAGAGGACGCCGAGAACCGCGACGCCAAGCGCGGCCCACGGCAGGATTACAGTGATGGACTGCTCGATATCCATTTGCGCGCGAACGGTGGCGCGGCATTCCGGAAGATTACGGCGGCAAGCGTCGCGCTGGACTTGTTCGGACCGCGAGCGGAACCAGGGCAGGGTCATGCCCTGCTCCGGCATGACCTGCGCGCGCGCCGGCGCCACCAGCGCCGGCCCCGCCGCAACGCCGGACGCAAGAAGAGTCGCAAGAACGATCATGCGAATGCGGTTCATCGGCCCTCCCCTGTTAGGCGTGCGTGCATCAACAATCTACAGGAATCAACGGCTTCTGCCCAGTCTTGCGACAATGCACGTGTCCGTTGTGCGCAGCAACATTACCATCTCTGTCCTTTAGTCGGATCGAAGAGCTTTGCTAAGCTCTCACCATAAGGCTTGAAGAACCGCATAAGGTTCAGAGCCGCGCTTCTAGGACGGGATGGGATGAAGCACACATCACTGTCATCACGCCACAGACAGAAGGAGACGAGCCCCGCTCGCCATATCGATTGCACCTACATGCGCGCATAAACGAAGGGACCCCATACGAGGTCCCTTTTTGCATTTTATGCGCCTTCGGTTTTTCGGCCCACGTTTCGGCCTACGTGTTGATCTTTCAAGGAGGAAGGCGCCATGTCCGATAACAACGCGAGAACCACAGGATCCCCCAAGGGCACCCGATGCGTGGCCCTCGTCGGCCCGCAGTCCAGCGGAAAGACCACACTCATAGAAAGTTTGTTGGTCGCGGCCGGGGCCATCCCGAAACGAGGTAGCATCGCGGACGGAACCATGGTGAGCGACGTCAGCCCGGAAGCGCGCGACCGGCAGATGTCGACCGAGATGACACCGGTGCGCTTCTCCTACCTCGGCGACGATTGGGTGGTGCTCGATTGCCCTGGCGCGGTGGATTTGGTGCAAGACGCGCAGCAAGCCATGACGATCTCCGACGCCGTGGTGGTGGTGGTCGATCCTGACGAAGACCGCATGCTGGCGCTGGGACCGCTTTTGAAATTCCTCGACGCGCACAAGATCCCCCACTTCCTGTTCATCAATAAGATCGATTCAGACGTCCACGGCGTTCAGGAGCTGCTCGCCGCGGCCCAGCGCCAGTCCGCGCGGCCACTCGTGTTGCGTCACGCCGTGATCACCGAAAGCGGACACATCACCGGCTACGTCGATCTCGTCGCCGAGCGGGCCTACCACTACGTCGAGAACAAGGCCTCGGAACAAATCCCTCTGGAGAAGGTATCCGACGACACTCTTGCCGATGCGCGCCGCCAGCTCCTTGAGAAACTGTCCGCCTTCGACGATGCGCTGCTCGAGAAACTCCTCGAGGACGTCATTCCCGACCGCAACGAAGTCTACCGGCACATTACGCGCGAGATGCAGGAGGACCTGATCGTCCCGGTGATGATCGGCGCCGCGGAACACGGTCACGGCATACGGCGCCTCTTGAAAGCGCTGCGTCACGAGGTGCCGACGGCGAGCGCCACCGCCGACCGGCTCGGGATTCCGAAGGGTGCCCGCGTCGCTCAGATCTTCAAGACTCTTTACGCCCCTCACGTCGGCAAGCTGTCATTGACGCGCGTCTGGCGCGGCACGCTGAAAGACGGAGATGAACTCGCCGGGGTGCGCGTCTCCAACATGCAGGAAGCGGCCGAGCCCAAGCAGGCCAAGACCGCCAAGGTGAGCGCGGTGCTGGAAGGCGGCATCGTCGCCCTCAGCAAGTTCGACGCCAGCAAGTCGGGCTCGATCCTGACCGAGACGGCCGTGGTCGCGTCTAAGACCTGGCCGAAGCCGCCGAAGCCGTTGTTCACCGTCGCGATCTCGGCAAAGGAGCGCAAGGACGACGTCAAGCTTGGGGAGGCCTTGCGCAAGATCTGCGAGGAGGATCCTTCGCTCAGCCTCGATCACGTCAATGAGACGTCGGAGCTTCTGCTGCGCGGACAGGGCGACATCCAGCTCGGCATCGCCCTCGAGCGTCTCAAGCGCAAATTCGACCTGGTCGTGGAAACCCACGCGCCGCAGGTGCCCTACCGCGAAACCATCCGCAAGAGCATCAACCACCATGCGCGTCACAAGCGTCAGTCCGGCGGCCACGGCCAGTTCGCCGACATCCGCGTCGAGATCACACCGTTGCCGCGGGGATCGGGCTTCGTGTTCACCGACAACATCGTGGGCGGCGTGGTGCCGAAGAACTTCATTCCCGCCGTGGAAGCCGGCCTCAAGGACAATACGACGCATGGGCCGCTCGGTTTCAACGTCGTGGACATCAACGTGCGGCTCTACGACGGCCAGTATCACAACGTCGACAGCTCCGATCAGGCCTTCCGCACAGCGGGCCGTATCGCCATGACCGAGGCGTTACCGCAGTGTGAGCCTGTCCTGTTGGAGCCGATCTACGACGTGAAGATCTACATGCCCACGGAGTTCACCTCGCGTGTGCAGCGGGTGATCACACAACGGCGCGCGCAGATCTTAGGCTTCAACGCCCGCGCGGAGTGGGACGGCTGGGAGGAAATCCACGTCAACATGCCCGAAGCGGCGATGCAGGACCTGATCACCGAAATCCGATCCATCACGCAAGGGATCGGCACCTATGAGTCGATGTTCAGCCACTATCAGGAGCTGATCGGCCGCGACGCGGACCGTGTCGTGCAGACCCGTAAACAGAGCATGGAAGGCGCTGCTCACCACTAGCGGCGAAACACGTCGCTTTTCGAAAACCCCTCCCCCTTGTGGGGAGGGGCAGGGGTGGGGGTGTTTCTGATTTCTACTTTACCTGAGGAAATGTGCCGTCCTCACCGCCTCACCCCACCCCGCTCGCTATCGCTCGCGACCCGCGTTTGCACATGAGATGCTATTTGGGACCGCGCCACACAACATAAATGGTGCTTTCCCCGCGCCATCAAGGGGAGGGTTTTTGATTCCAGCGGCCCTCGGAAAAAAACACCACCGCGCTTTCTTTTTGCCGCAGTTGCAAGGTTATACAGGTCCCTCCATATCGTGATGGTGTAGGCTCCAGATGAC
>CAMDOZ010000074.1 GCA_945903705.1 Fidelibacterota bacterium
AAATCGCGCACAAGATCGACGACCTCATTCACCGCTCATTCGGATAGCTCTATGCCGCGCTTTGCCGCCAACATCTCCCTTATGTTCAACGAGCTTCCGTTCCTGGAACGGATCAAGGCGGCCGCCGATGCCGGCTTCAAGGCGGTGGAATGTCAATTTCCCTATCACGTGGATGCGATCGACTTTGCCGACGCCTGCGCCATGGCGGGCGTCAAGCTCGCCCTCTTCAATGCGCCGCCGGGCAATTGGGAGGGGGGCGAGCGCGGGTTCGCCGCACTTCCCGGCCGCGAGCAGGACTTCAAGGACAGCATCGATATCGCGCTGGCCTTCGCCGACGAGGCGGAATCACCGCGCATCCACGTGATGGCGGGGGTCATCGAACCGGACGCCGACGGCGCGCTCGAAACCTACGAAAAAAATCTCATCTACGCGGCCGACCGCGCGAAGAAGGAGGATGTCGAAGTCCTCATCGAGAACATCGTCATGCCCGGCTACTTCCTCACGTTCCCGGACCAGGCGGCAGATATCGTCCGCCGGCTGGAAAAGAAGAATCTGAAAGTCCTCTTCGACGCCTATCACGCCCAGCGGGCGCAGGGGAATCTCGCCGACTTTCTCGAGAACAACCTCGATATCATCGGCCACGTGCAGGTCGCGGGCGTTCCCGGCCGTCACGAACCCGACAAGTTCAACGAAGTGAACTGGCGCTTCATCTTCGATTTTCTGGATGCCCAAGGCTACGACGGCTGGGTCGGCACGGAATACAATCCGCGCGGCGAAACGCTCCGCGGTCTCGCGTGGGCGAAAGAGTGGGGATTAGGCCCGAAGGACTAGGCGGCAGTCCGCGGCAGAAAATCAAGGCGCGGCGATTTCTTCGTACAGGTCGCGCCACGTCGGATTTCCTTCTTCGATCTTATTGACCTTCCATTGTCGCGACCAAAACTTCATGGTCTTCTCGCGCTGGATGGCAGCGGTGACATTGTCGAACTGTTCGAAGTAGACGAGGGAATGTACGCGGTACCGCTTCGTGAAGCCGGGAACGGCGCCTTGCCGATGTTCGAATACGCGGCGTACCAAGTCATTGGTGACGCCGATATACAGCGTTCCATTCCGTTTACTTGCGAGGATGTAAACGTAGAAGTGCTCGCTCATGCTTGGAGCGTACCGCCCTGGGTCCTGGGGACGCGCGAAGCGCGCGGCGAACAAATGGCGGGCCTTCGCCCGCCGGCCCCAGGACGACATCCCAAACTCAAACGTCACCCTGGGCGAATGCCCAGGGTCCAGGGTAATTGCACTGGTCTGGAGTGGCTCTTAAGCCGCCTTCGCGCGCAGCATATTGTCGATGGCGAAGCCCTGGAACATGTCCACGCCCAACTCCGCGCCGAGCGTCAGGGCCTGCATGTTGTCCACCCGGATCAGCACCGGCTGGATGTTGCATTCGCGCATATACTTGAAAGTCTTGCCACGCTCGCGCAGCAGGTCTTCCGCGCCCGCCCGCCAATGCACCTTCGCGTACTTCGCGCCGATATAGTCGAGATCCACGAGACCGAGGGTCTGCGGGAAGATCTTATCGACGCCGATGGTCGCGCCCATGGCCTTGATCATGCCGCGCGCCACTTCGAATTCGTCGAAGTGCTCGACGATGTCCGCCTGGCGGAATTCGAAGGTGATCCGGGACAGCGTGTCCTTGGACGTTTGATCCATGAAGTCGGCGAAGGCCGCCGTGAAGGTGGTCACCACATTGACGTTGAGCGAGAACGGCATCGGCGTCAGCGTCGTCATGTGCGAGAACGAGCGCAGCACGATCTGGTCCAGCACACGGGTGAATTCGTTGAACAGCGGGCCCGAGGCGCGCATCTCGACGTCGATGAACAACGGCTTACGCAGCGCGTCCATGCTGACGTAGTACTCGTGCATCGAAGGCACGGGTTCGAACCCGGGCTTCGCTTGAACGACCATCTGGTCGCGCATGAAAGCCTTCAGGAACTTGTCGGCGCCGAACTTTCTGAAGGCGTGAAGGATATTGTCGAGGTCTTCCGGCGAAAGCGGACGCAGTTCCTGCTTCTTCGCGTCGGGATCGGCGGCCTTCTGGGCGTCGGCGGTGTATTTCGCGATGCGCTCGGCCGCGCCGCGGAAATTCTGCGCGAGATCGAAGATCATCGCAAAGCGGGCCTGGTTGACATGACCGAAGTTTTCCGGAGCGTGTTTTTCCACTGCGCGCAGCATCGCGATCTTCACGTCGCGGAGCAGCTCGAGGCTTTTCGCGCCTTCGGATTGCACGATCATCGCGAATTCGGTGGGGGCGACGTGGTAAATGGTCGCGCTGTAGCGCGCCGCGACATAGCAGAGGCCGCCGACCAGAGTGTTCATCATTTCGGACGTGAGCTTCGCCGTCGGCACGGCGCCGGTCGCATCGACGATGAAAAGCTGTGTATGGGCGATGGGCTTGTGGCGCCACGCGGCCAAGTCTTCGACCAGCGCGCGAAGGTCTTTCGGCGGTTGAACGATCACCCGCGGAAGCGGAACGACCTTGCTGTGCTCGGTCACTTAAAAACCCCCAGTACCCATACCCGCGAGCCCCCCGGCCGCGAATGCACGGGTCTAAGTGCCCGTGTTGGCTAGGAATAGCTCTAGGGCCAGAGGAGCACGAATTCCAAGGGAGATTCTTTGATCTGTAACAAATAGGCGCCGATTCCGCGAATTGTGACAAAACTCATCTACCATTCGACGGAAAAACCGCCTCCCGCTCTATCCATGGTTCCGCCGAAAAATATTCGAGCCGAACGCATGTCCGGCCGATTTGTACAGGCAAAAAGCGGAGTTGCGGGTGCTCTAAACGGGTGCCGCGCGCGCCAGCCCAGGCACCACCGTCACCGGAATCCCGATCTTGCCCGCGTATTTTCCCGTCACCGCCTCCACCAGCGGGCCCGGTTTTTTTCCCGGCGCCGAACTCAAGATCAGGATCGAAATCTCGGGATGCTCTTTGACGAGCTTGAACAGTTCCGCGCGGCGCGCGCCTTGACGCACATAGGTGTCCGGTGTTCGCCCCGTTTCCTGAACGATGCGCAAGGCGTACAGACGCACGACGTCCTCGGCTTCGCGGCGCGCCTCCTGGTCGGCGAGCTCGGTGACGAACTTGAAGTGATGGAACTCCTGATCGACTTGATACACGTACAGAAGCGCCACGCGTCCGCCTGTCCGCCGCGCGCGCTCGCAGGCGTAGTCAATGGCCGCCGGCAATTCCGGCGAGTCGTCCACCACCACCAGGAAGAGGCGATGGTCTTCGGTCTTAAGTGATGCCGCGGACGTGTTCACCGGAGCCGCTATCCTTCCTCGACCTCGTAGCCCGACCGCAGCCAACCCAGAATACCGCCCTGCATCCGCACGATCGTGCCCTTGAAGCCCGCCGTCACCGCGCGCTCCGCGGCGATGCCGCAACGGACGCCGCTCTTGCAGTGGAACACCAGGTGCTTCGTGCCCGCCGCGGGGATCTTCGCGACATCGAAGGCCGACAAGGGCAGGAGCGTCGCGCCGGGGATCCGCACCTGATCCCATTCGTTCTGCTCGCGTACATCGACGATCACCACATCGTCCGCCGCGCGCCAGTCGTTGATATCGCCGGGGCTCGCGAAGAAAACTTGATCGGACATTCACACGCTCCAGATGCCGCAGTAGAAAATTATCTCCGATATATTTCGCGAACTCTCATGTTGCCCTGAACGCCGTCGGCGGACGCGAAAATTTATCGGAGATAATTTTCGTAAGCTCGGTGCCTACAATAGTTTACTCCGTTGACCCTGTGTATAGTCCCCAGCGATGCCAAAGAAACCCAAGAAACACCCCATCGGACCGCAGCTTCGCGTCTATCTCACGCCCCAGGACCATCTGGGACCGGGAAAGGCCGACCTGCTCGCCCTGATCGCCAAGACCGGATCGATCGTCGCCGCCGGCAAGGCCATGGACATGAGCTACCGGCGCGCCTGGCTCCTGGTGGATACCCTGAACAAGATGTTCAAGACGCCGCTGGTCGAGAAAAGCAAAGGCGGCAAAGGCGGGGGCGGCGGCGCCGAACTCACGGCCCTTGGGCGTGACGTGCTCGCGCGCTATCGCGCCATGGAAAAGAAAACCGCGAAGGCCGTTGCGAGCGATCTCGCGGCGCTGCTGAAGGTAGCTGCGGGTTCACATTAGCCTATCAATTACGCGCGAAAACGACGCTCGCGTAGACAGCCATGACGAACCAGAACGAGAAGCTCAACCAGTAGAGAGCCTCTGTCGGCATGGAGGCGGTCTTGCCCAATCCCATCAGAAAGGAGGGCTTAGGCCCTTCCTGATAGAGTTTCATCTTGAGCCCGTCTTGTAGGTCAATGGCGCGCTTCCGCGCGAGGCTGGACCGATCGTAGAGCACGCGGTGCCGGCGTCCAAACACGAAGGACAATACTAGTCCGGCGACGGGAAGGATGATCCGCCAGGCCGGCGACGGCTCTGGGTCCGCGTTCAGGAGATGTATCAGTCCCGCGTTTGCGGCAAGGAAGATCGCCAAATCACCGAACATGAGCACAAGGTGTTGCCGATGATAGTGGCCGGCCTCCTTATACTCTTCCAGGCAGGCCATCTTTTCGAAGTCAGCTTCTCCACCCATGGAGCCCCCGGCGTTTTACCGCGGCCGATTGTTGCCGCGGCACAGGCCTCTTTCTAACCCTCCGGCTCATCCATCTCCAGCGCGCGCATGGTGCCGGCCTTCATGGCGGCGCCGTAGTCGCGGTGGTCGGGCTCGCTCTGTTCGACCTTTTTGGCGCCGTGGGAAATCTCAAAGTGCCAGCCTTTGGCGCCAAGGACTTTCTTGGCGTCGATTTCGAAACCGTTGACCTTCTTGCCCATGGAGTGCCCCTTCTACTTCAGCGCCTCGTTTAGCATGTCTGCGAGCCGCACACCCGCTTTGTCGATCTGCTCTACGGCAATCGACCTATTCTGGCGGATGTAGCGGTCGCCGAAAAAGTCGCCGCCCTGGTTGCCGAGATAACCGGTCGGCGGCGCGACCGTGACCCACAGCGTCTCGTTCGCCCAGGAGAGAGGCGTCTTCTTGTCCGCGCCGTAAAGCCTGCCCGTCCAGGCCGAGACATCGAAGATGATCTTCGCCCCGTCCTTGCCCGGCGTCACGAAGGTCCCGAGCAGACCGTGGTCCCACACCACATGCAAGTTCGAAGGCAGCCCGTGGAACATGCCGGAGATCTGCCGACCGCTCAGATGATCGGTGAAGGCGATGTTCAAAGGCTGGTGCAGATCGCCGATGAGGTGGGCGAGGAACTTGAGGGCTTCCGCTTTCTCGCCCTTGGGCGCGGCACTCTTCAGGATGGCCGCATGCTTTTCGACCTGCGCGACGCTGCAACTCGTCTTCGCCGGGCAATCCCGCGCGAGATCAAAAGCGCGCTCGGCCTTGGGAAGGCTGATGCCGTGCCATCCCGCCACTTCAGGCCGAGACTTTGCGATCTCGTCGGCCCAGAGGCAGGACTCCGTGAACTCTTTTTCGGATGTGATATCGAGGAGCTCGACGACACCCTTCTTCGCGGCGTCGGTCATCTGCTCCCAGGCGATCATGCAAACGGCCCGGTGGCCGTCGGCGCTCCAGGCCAAAGCCGGTGCCGGAGCCGCAATCATCGCAACAATTGTAAGGATGCGTCCCCACATGCGGAAAGAATAGCGCCTAGCCCCGCCTCAGCGCGAGCTTCAAACCGCCCCACACAGACCCCACCTCATGGTACCGGATCCCCCAGACGCAGCCGGCGATGATCCCCGCCACGGCGATGAAGGCGGTCGGCGACAGTGTCGAGACGCCTGAAAGGCCCTGGCCGAAGGTGCAGCCCATGCCGATGGTGCCGCCGACGCCCATGAGTACCGCCCCGATCAAGCTCCGCACGATGTCGTCGCGCACGGCAAAGGTATCGAAGGCGAGGTTGCGGGTGAGGAGACCGGCGACGAAGGCGCCGAGCGGTACCCCGAACGTCACGGCGATGGGAAACACCGCCGCCGCACGGCCGCCGGCGGCCAAAATCAAATCACCAAGCGGCGGCACGAAATTGATCGCCGTGAAGGAGGTCGCGCCGCTTGTTTCGAACACCCGCCAGGCGACCGCCCACGCGGCGACGACCACCGTCCCGATGATCAGCCCGCCGAGAAGATGATCGCGCGACTGCCGGAACCACGCATCCTTCAGCGCGAACCAGAGGGCGCCGCCGCCGAACATCGCAACAAAGATCCAGCGCACGGTCTCCGCGCCGACGAACGGCAGATTTCCGAAGATCCTGTGGACGCCGCCGGGCCCGAAGGTCTCCAGCACGCCCCAGCGGGCGAGAGCGGCGTGCGCGGGCGCCAGCACGGTCATGGTCGCCGCGGCGCTCAGTCCGATCACGACGATGATCGCGAACGACTTGAGCGAACCCGCGCCCATGCGCGCCAATCCACGGCTGATGCAGCCGCCGCTGAGGGACATTCCGAATCCGAACAGCAGTCCGC
This sequence comes from Fidelibacterota bacterium, assembly GCA_945903705.1. Classification (GTDB taxonomy): domain Bacteria; phylum Pseudomonadota; class Alphaproteobacteria; order Rhodospirillales; family Rhodospirillaceae; genus SHVO01. Next base: position 6,508 of record CAMDOZ010000074.1, read on the forward strand.
CGAGAAGGGATGGGAGCCAGAGGATGTAAGGGTTGAGGGTCGTCGCGCGGTCGAGCTGAATCGCGCCTGCGGCATCGAGGCTGTGGGCGCCTACGATGGCAACGCCCGCTGCCAGCACCCACGAGCGGAATCGGCGCCAGTCTTTCGCAAAAAGGATGTCGGCGATTCCCCCCAAGGCGCAGAAATTGGTCAGGAGGACCGTCGCGCCGACGGTCGCGCCCAGGCTCAGACCTGTGGATAACTCAAACCCGAACGAGGGCATGCTTCTTCTCTTCCGCCGCGTGCGTCCTGCACACTACAGTTCTCCCCTCATGACGCAAACCGGCCCTAACGCCTTGCAGCCTCTTACCATTGATGCCCGCGGGCTCAATTGTCCGCTGCCGGTCCTGCGTTTGAACAAAGCTCTGAAGGCGCTCGAACCGGGGACGGAGGTGATCCTCCTCGCCACCGATCCGGCGGCGCTCAAGGATGTGCCTGTTTTTTGCGCAGCCCACGGACTGCAGGTCACCCAGGTTTCCAACAGAGAATTTTTCCGATTCACGATTCGTAAGATTGCCTAAACCTTAGCCATAAGGCATCTAAAGACGTTAGCCGCTCTAAAAAGTGGCATGTCATTTAGTGGGTTCCGGGGGGGATTTTCATGGGCGCTGACGTCTTTTTCATTCTCATGGGCGCGATCATGGTCTTGGCCATGCACGCCGGCTTCGCGTTTCTTGAAGTGGGCACCGTGCGCAAACGCGCGCAGGTGAATGCCCTGGTGAAGATCATCGTCGACTTCTCGGGCTCGACGATCGCCTACTTCTTCATCGGCTTCTCCATCGCCTACGGCATGAGCTTCCTCGACAGCGCGAAGGTCATTTCAGGAGGCGAGGGCACCGGCTTCCAGGCCCAGGGCTTCGACCTGGTGCGATACTTCTTCCTGCTCACCTTCGCCGCCGCCGTGCCCGCCATCATCTCGGGCGGCATCGCCGAGCGCGCGAAATTCTATCCGCAGCTCATTGCCACCTTCCTCATCGTCGCCTTCATCTACCCGACCTTCGAAGGCATGGCCTGGAACAACAAGTACGGCTTCCAGGACCTGATCAAGGGCATGACCGGCGGCGTGGCGTTCAACGATTTCGCGGGCTCGGTGGTGGTGCACGCCATGGGCGGCTGGATCGCGCTGGGCGCCGTCATCATGCTCGGCAACCGCAAGGGCCGCTATACGGCCGACGGTAAACCCGTGGGCATGCCGCCGTCGAACATCATTTGGCTCGCCCTCGGCGCGTGGATCCTGTCGGTGGGCTGGTTCGGCTTCAACGTCATGAGCGCGCAGAAGCTCGAGGCCGTGTCGGGCCTCGTCGCCGTCAACTCGCTGATGGCCATGGCGGGCGGCACCATCGCCGCCCTCGTGGTGGGCCGTAACGATCCCGGCTTCGTGCACAACGGCGCGCTTGCGGGTCTCGTCGCGGTCTGCGCGGGCTCGAACGTGATGCACCCCGTCGGCGCGCTTGCGACCGGCGCCATGGCGGGCGCTCTGTTCGTTTGGGCGTTCAACTTCATGCAGAACAAGCTCCGCATCGACGACGTGCTCGGCGTTTGGCCGTTGCATGGTCTTTGCGGAACCTTGGGCGGCATCCTGTGCGGCGTCTTCGGCCTCGAAGCCCTGGGCGGCATGGGCGGCGTCTCGTTCATGGCGCAGCTCATCGGCACGCTGGTGGGCGTTGCCATCGGGCTCATCTCCGGCTTTGTGGTCTACGGCGTTCTGAAGGCTACGATCGGAATCCGTCTCTCCGAAGAACAGGAGTTCAACGGCACGGATGTCTCGATCCACAACATCACATCGACGCCGGACGAAGATCTCACGCGGTAACGCGCAATACTGCGAATCAGAAAGGGCGGTCTTGGGACCGCCCTTTTTTGTGATTTCTGATGTTCGCGAAACCGGAGATCGTGTTCCCTTATTGTCATCGCCCGGCTTGACCGGGCGATCCATTGTGCAACAGACATCGACCTTGTTGAGGAATGGATTCCCGCTTTCGCGGGAATGACACCGTAATTTTTGCGACGCGTCTAAGCCCCGCCATGTCGAGAGAACGCTCTGATCTCTCCATCCGATCTGAACGCGATCACGGAGAAGGGATCGACCCGCCCGTCCGGGGACTCCATCCCCGGGGCGCCAACCGGCATGCCCGGGACGGCGAGGCCGCGCACCAGGTAGGGCCGCTCGCGCAAGAGGCGCTCGATATCCGCAATGGGAACGTGGCCTTCGATGATGTACTTGTCGACCACGCCCGTATGGCAGCTCATCAGGTCGGAAGGCACATCCAGCTTCTGTTTGATGTCCATCATCCCGTGAGTATGGATGACCTCGACCGCGAAGGACCTCTGCGCGATCGCGACCCAGTCCATGCAACAGGCGCAGTCCGGATCGCGGTAAAGCGTGATCTGGTATTTCGGCTCGGCCGCGCGGATGGCGGCGGGTCCTAAGATCGCAAGGGCGGCCCCGCTCAGAAGCGCATTCCGTCGGCTGATGAATTTTGTCATGGCGATTCACCCCCGTGCTGCCACGCTGAAGAGCCAAGTTTAGCACCGGTTGGTTTCTTGGTCATCCTGGGGCTTGTCCCCAGCGCGGGGGTAGTACGGCTCGCTTAGAAAACGCGGGTTACCGCAACAAATGCAACAGCTAACGCGCAGGGTTTCTGGGCTGGATGTAACGCCGAATGCCGGCTGACCGGCATGGCCCAGTGCTTGCAACCCTGGACCCTGGGCTCCGCCCAGGGTGACGAAGAATTGCCCACGCTACGCCTACCCCTACCGCTCCACGTCCCGGAAACGGTACTGCAAAGCGACCATCGTAGCCTTGACCGGCCGTAGGGTGAGGCCGGCGAACAGGGTGATAAAGACCGGCCAGATCACCATATGCACCCACATGGGCGGGCCGATGAAGACCTCGACCAGCAGGGCGCACACCGCGGTTATGATCGACAGCGGCATCATGATGAAGAAGGCGGGACCGTCGGCGGCATCGTGGCCGGCGAAGCTGAGGCCGCACACACTGCAGCCGGCGCGGACTTTCAGATACCCCTCGAACAGCTCACCCCGGCCGCAGCGCGGGCAGCGGGCGAGCAGGCCGGCGACGGCGAGGGGCGCGCGGGGTTTGGGAGGGATGATCATCGGGCCTCTATATAGGCCGATCCATCGGTAGGCTCACGCGCAAAACGCTAGTCCGCCGCCGCGATGCTTTCCGATGCGCCCTGCGCGAGCCTTACCGCGGCTTCGCGAACAGCCGCTTGAATTCATCCCTCACCGTTTCGTAACAGCCGCAGGCGGCGGTCTCCAACTTGCGGCGGTTCTTCACCCGCACGATTCCCCGGCCAATTTCGATGGCCCCTTGGCGCCGCAACGTGCCGACGCCGACGGTGACGCTCGCGCGCCTGCACCCGAGCATGTAGGAGATGAATTCCTGGCGGAGCGGCATGTCGTCGGTCTGGAGGCGGTCGTGCACTTCCAACAGCCAGCGCGCCAGTCGTTCGGCAACCAGGTGACGTCCATTGCAAGCGGCGGTCTGTAACGTCTGGGCATAGAGGGCCCCCGAATACCGCATCAGCCACACGCGCAAGCCCTCGTTCTTCGCCACTTCCGCCATGAAGGGGCCGCTCGAAAGGCGGAGCGCAGGCCCGGTTCCCTGGACAATCGCTTCCACGGGTGTGGATGCGCTGCCGTAGAGAAGAGGCGCGCCGAAGAAGCCTTCCCGGCCGATCATCCCGACCTCGACCGTGCTGCCGTCGTCCAGGGCCTGAACGAGGGAGATCATCCCCCCCCAGCGGAAAATACACGTGATCGATCGGGTGTTGTGACCGGCAGAGGATTTCGCCGGCCTTCATCTCAAATTTTTCAAAGGGAAGACGGCTCAATGCTTTCGCGGACACCTGCGCGAGCAGCCGATTGCCGGTGAACGCCGCCTGTTCCAGCCCGCTGCGGGCCTTATGAGATTTTTTCAACGCGCACTCCTCGCTTGAAGGCGGGAGTACGCGCACTCTCAGTCATCAGCGCCTGAGGGGTCGCGAGCTGATGATGAGATCACCTTAAGGACTTCGCGCGGAAGCCTCAGTACGATGCCGTACGTTAAATGAACGGGTCGGCTTGTTAACGCGGCTTCGCGAACAGCCGCTTGAATTCTTCTCTCACCGTCTCATAGCAACCGCAGGCGGCGGCCTCCAGCTTGCGGCGATCCTTCACCCGCACGACGCCGCGGCCAATTTCGATGATCCCCCGGCGCCGTAAAGCGCCGACGCCGACCGTGACGCTCGAGCGTCTGCATCCCAGCATGTAGGAGATGAATTCGTGGCGAAGGGGCATGTCGTCGGTCTCGAGACGGTCGTGCGCTTCCAAAAGCCAGCGCGCCAATCGTTCCGGGACCTTGTGGCGTCCGTTGCAGGCGGCGGTCTGCAGGGTTTGCGCATAGAGGGCTCCCGAATACCTTAGCAGCAACGAACGCAGGACGTCGTTCTTCGCCACTTCGGCCATAAATCTGCTGCTGGGTAAGCGGAGCGCGCTGCCGCTTCCCTGGACAAGCGCTTCCACGGGTGTGGAGTTACTGCAGTAGAGAAGAGGTACCCCAAAGAAACCTTCACGGCCGATCATGCCGACCTCAACCGTGCCGCCGTCGTCCAGGGTCTGAACCAGGGAGATCATCCCGCTCAGCGGAAAATAGGCGTGGTCGATCGGGTATTGTGACCTGCATAAGATTTCGCCGGCCTTCATCTCAATCTTTTCAAAGGGTAGGCGGCCCAGCGCTTTCGCGGATAGAGGCGCGAGCAGAAGATTATCGGCGAATACGGATTGTTCCAGCCCGTTGCCGGGCCCAAGAGACTTCTTCAACACGCACTCCTCGCACTAAGGCGGGAGTACGCGAACTCTCAGTCATCAGCGCCTGGGAAAGGATCGCGGCTGGTGATGGAACACATTAAGAGCATTCGCGCGTCGTCGCGAGTCAATAAGCCGTGCAGGCCCGATGCGGTTTAGTCTTTCGCCAGCTTCGTCCATGACGAGAGCCCATTTCCGGTACGCCCGCTCATCCCCACCGACATCGCCGTGACGGTGCCCGTGAGTTCGCCGTTCGCCGGCGCGAGTTTGAACATCAGGCGATACGGATAACGTCCCGCGTCGGCGGTGGCCAAATCCCCTTCGACCGAGGAGAGCCACAGGAAGCCTTCGTCATCGAGGCGCACGTCGGTGACGTTCTGCTGCGCGCCGTTGCCGACTTTCATCTGCACCGCCGAGTCACCGACCGTCAGCACCACCGGGATCTTCTTCTCGTAGGTCTCGACGCTGCCGCGCCAAGCGCCCTGCAAAGCGCTGTCCTTCGCGAAGACCCTCTGCTTCTCTTTGCTCGGCACCAGGGTCCTATGGATCATCTCCCGGATGCGGCCGATCTCGCGGCTCTGATTCTGCGCATTGACCAGGACGACGATGGCGATGTTGTGATCCGTCGACAGCGTGAGATCGGTCGAAACGCCGCCCATGCCGCCGCTGTGTCCGCGCGCCGGGCTGCCGTCGACCTCGTAAGCGGCAAAGCCGATGCCATAGCGCGGCGGGTTCGGACCTTTGCCGGGCGGCGTTGAGACGTGCAGCATCTCGTCGATGACGGTGTCGGGAAAAATCGCTTTCTGATCGGCGAGGTGGTTCTTCAGATAGAACATGCCGAAGCGCACGAGGTCGTGCGCACTCGCATAGACCGCCGACGCGCCCATGTGATCGAAGTCGTAATGCGGGATCACCGCGCCGGTCGGCGCATAGCGCTTGGCGATCTGATTTTCCTTATGCCGAGCCCCCTTACCTGAGACGGGCCGACCGGCGACGATATTGGAAAGTCCCAGCGGTTTGAACACCTCCGCTTCCATGAAGGCCTCGTAGGACATCTTGCTCGTGCGCGCGATCACGTGGTCGATCAGGCCGAAGCCGAAGTTCGAGTACTGATAGGTCGCGCCCGGCACGGTCACCAGCTTGCCATAGCGGCGGATGCTTTCGTCGAAGGCCGGGCGGCGGAGATCCTCGTCCTCATAGAAGAATTGATAGTGGAGCGGCAGGCCCGACGTATGGTTGGCGATGCGCCGCACCGTGGCGTCATTGACGTTGCCCGTGAAGGCGGTGAGCTTCGCAGGGCCCAGGTAATCGTTCATCGGCTTGTCGAGCGCCACTTGCCCGCGGTTCACCAGCACCATGAGGCCCGTGGCGGTGATCGGTTTCGAGATCGAGGCCATCGAATAAAGGGTGTGCGGCGTGGCCGGCACTTTGTTCTGGACGTCCGCGAGGCCGAATCCTTCTTCCCAGATAATCTTTCCGTCCTTGGCCACGGCGACGCTCATGGAGGGGAGCCACCCCGTGACGACCATGTCCTGAATGGTCGCGCGCACGTGCTCAAAGGGGTGAGGTTCTTTTTCCGCGGCCATCGCCGCGGTGCTGGCCATAAGAAACGAAGCCGTAAGGCCAAAGACAACCGCGTGACGGCTCATGGTTTCCCCCTGAATGCGCCTCTCAGTTCAGCCATTTTAGCCCGGGGAACGAACCATGGCGAGCAGGCGGCCGGGCCTACTTTCCCCGAGAGGACTCAGTACCTTGGGGTGGTGGCGGCATTTCGCCCGAGCTTGCGAGTTTGTCGAGCTTGTCATGGTCCGAGGCTAGCCCGTCCCAGATCGCGGCCATGGAGAGGAGCTTCACGCGTTGATCGCGGGGCGCCAATCCGGCGAGCCGTCTGCACTCCAACGCGTGCTGACGATATTCAAAGGCTTTTTTCAAAGACACCTGATGGAATCGTGCGGCCCGGGCTAATGCCGGGTGCGCGAGTCCGATTGCCGCGTGGTCAAGGGCGGAGCGGGAGTAACGGTTCCGCTCGGCGGGTCCAGATCACCGGCCATCTTCACCCATTGTTCTGCGATCTGCAGGAAGAGGGCGCGATCGTCCGGGGCCGCGTGCCTCGCGAAAGCCAGGCACGTCTCGGCGTTCTTTCTAAATTGCACAGCTTTTTCCATGGGCGAGACAACGTCACGATCAATGTTTTTGTTGCGCCGCTAAGACTTCTCGCGGACCGCGCACACGACGCCCGCGCCGCCACTTTTCTGCCACACGCCTTAAGGGAACTTTTCCCGGCAGGCGGACATTAGAAACCTGTAGTTTTCGGGGCGAGCCATGACTGAGAAGAGCAAAGCAGACTCTCATCGTCAAAACGCAAAAGAATGCCGCCAGCTGGCGAGTTCCAGTCAACCCGGCCAGCGTGCGTTCCTCTTGACGATGTCCGACGCCTGGGAAGGCCTGGCGGAAAAGTTGGACCCCAGGGAAAGGCGACAATCGCCCCCCGGACATGAGGATGGAGTGAAAGATGGCGGAGATTCAAAAAACGCGGAATGAAGGCGGGCGCTCCAAGAAAAGCGCCGACGATCGGCGTGCCGCCTCTGAAAAACACGATGTGCAGTTTTTTGCGGATCGGCGCGCTAAGGAAGCGAGCAATCTGCAGCAGACGCTGAAACTGCGCGCGCAGCCTCTTGCCCACGCGGCAAATCAACCAAAGAAGCCCGAGATAAAGAAGGCCGGATAAAGCCGCTGGCCGGGGCCGGGGCAGGGTTGGTTTCCTGCCGCCGGGCGCCGGTTATGCCGTTCGCGTACTACGACACTTTCAAGTTTGCGGCGGCGTCTTTGCCGCGTTCGTTCACGACGTCATAGCTGATCTTCTGGCCTTCATTCAGGCCGCTCAGGCCCGCACGCTCGACTGCGCTGATATGGACGAAGACGTCCTTCCCGCCGCTGTCGGGCTGAATGAAACCAAAGCCTTTTGTAGAGTTGAACCACTTAACCGTGCCGCTAGCCATCGAACCGCTCCCGAGTAGAGATTTTAGTCCCGGATGGGACGGGCAGGAGCTTATCAGGGGGGCGGGCCCTGCCAAGGGGAAATGGGGCTAGAAAGGGCCGGAATCCGGCGATTCTGTCCCCGATTTACTTCTTCTGAAGTGCCGTGCGGTCCGGCAGCGCCCGATTTCACTTTTATTGTCATTCCCGGCCTTGTGCCGGGAATCCAGGGTTTTCAGTCTGAGAATCGGTTCCGGAGCGCGTCGGTCGCGGCACAGCACCGCATGTCTGTTAGGCCCTTCGCCGCCCTACTTCTTCTGATGATGCGGCGCCGTCCGGTAATGCTCCGCCAATAAATCCTCCCCAAAGTCCCCGGCAAAATCACGCCAGACACTATGCACGTGATTCGCGTTGTTCTGGGTGTTGTCGTACTCCACCAGGAAGGAAGGGCCCTGGACCCGGTAATAATGGGGCGCGCCCCGCTCGGCGCTTCCCGCCCAGCTGAATTGCACCTTGTCGAGGCCGGCGGCGCGCACTTTCTTCATACGCTCCTCCGCCAGGGCCGCCGGCATGGTGCTTGCGTACTCCTCCAGCAGCGCGATCAGCGTCTGGGCCTGCGCAGGCGTCATGCGCGCGGCCGGCAATCCTTTATTGGCGAGCGGTTCGGCGCGCACCTTGTTCATGGTTTCGATATCCCGCGGCGCGTCCGCCGCGATCACCGCAACGCCGCGCTGACTCGCGTCGAAGGACGTGAGAAGCGTGCGCGCCAGGTCCTCCTCGCGCGCCAACACGCGCAGGCCCTTGCGCGGGCCCTCCCGGACCTCGGCCGGATTGGTGCCGAGGAACGTCGGTGTGCTCGACATCGTCTTCCCGTCGACGACGGTGAAGTTGAGCGAGACGTGATGGCCCTCGACGCTCCAGCCCCATGGCTCTCGTGCCGAGGGGTCGCCGAAAATGGTGATGTAATAGAGCTCCGGATCGCGCACCGTCCCGCGCCCGCCCTGGGCGGCGCGTAAAATCTCCTCCAGGCTCATGATGGTCGTGGCCTTGATATAGCCGCGCTGGCTGAGGCCCGCGCTCATGAAGGCGTGGGCTAGGGGTTGTTGCCAAGGTGCCAGATCCTTGAGCGGCAGGCCCTTGCGATCCTTGGGAACGAAGTGCCAGTCCTTGCGCGCATCGCCCGCGAAGGGCAGGAGCGCCTTGGCGCGCTGTTCGGGCGATAGCGCCGCGATCAGATTTTGCGCCGTCTCCGCCACGAGCGTCGCGGTCGCCTCATGCGCCGCGCTCGGTTTCACTCCCGGGCCGGCCACGACAGCCAGCAGCACTGCAAGCGCCACCGAGATTTTCCAGACGGTCTTCATGACGTGCCTCCCGTGTCTGACGAAAGCGAGTCTAATCCAGCTGCACCGGCGGCAACACCGAAGGTTTCGTGTGCAGCCGAACCGGCGCCTTGCGCGTTGCTGACGGCAGGAAACGTAACCGGATAGGACTGGTCTAACGCGTTCTGGAACAATATATATTCGGCCAATCTCGCGGGCGCATCCTGTCGGTTCAAGCGCGGAAGGGGGCAACATCGCGCACCATAAACGGTTATCGGCTGCGCCGTTCGGCCTGCGCATCGACATGACCAGCATCGTCTGGTCCGCGGTCGTCGCCCTCGCCTATGTCGCCGCCGCCGAGGTCGGCTTCTCCCTCGCCTTCGCCACCAAGCAAGTCACGGCCGTCTGGCCGCCGACGGGCATTGCCCTCGCGGCCCTCTTGTTGCGCGGGCCTAAGGTTTGGCCCGGAATTTTCCTCGGCGCCTTCGTCAGCAACGCCCTCGCCGACGAGCCGCTTGTGACGGCGGCCTTGATCGCCGTGGGAAACACCGCCGCACCCCTCCTCGGGGCCTGGCTTTTGCGGCGATCGGCGGGCCTCGACCCGCGTCTTGAAACGATGAAAACCTAAGCTTTGCGGCGCGCGACGGCTTTTTTTGGACGGGCCTTGCCGTTATTGCGCCGCGCACGCGTGGCGGGCCGCGTGGCCGCGGTTTTGCTCGCTCCGGCAAACCGGCGGGAATTTTCTTCCTTCAGGGCCTTCACAATCTTTGCGTTCCACTCTGGGGTGCTTAATTCGCTCACGGTGATCCGTCCTCGACAGTCTTCCACTTCGCGGGATCGTAGATGATGAGTTTGCCGGGTGACTTCCGCTCGGCTATGAGGATCCCGCGTTCGGAGGAATTATCATATATCAGCGCGGAGTCTGCCAGGGGCAGATAGAGCCGGTGCAGGTTGCGCAGCCCGCTCGCGAACCGCCGCGCAATGATCCTCCTTTACAATGTCCCAATAATAGGTACAATGTCCCCATTTCGTTGTCAGCCGGAGTCCCGAAATGGCGCCGATCCCGAAGTCCGCTCCTGTCCCCGCACCGCTCGCCGTCGCGCCGCCCACCCCGCGCCCCGTTTTCCCGCTCTCGGCCCTCGGCCCCCGGATCGAAGCCGCGGCCTCCGCCGCCGCCGAGCGCACCCAGGCTCCGCCCGAACTTATCGCCCACCATCTCCTCACCCTCGCGGCCATGCCCGCGCAGCGCCTCATTAGCGTCCGGCTTCCCACCGGCCTCGTGCAGCCGGTTTCCAGCTATTTCCTCACCCTCGTCGGCAGCGGCGAGGGGCGGAGCGCGGCGGAGACGCTCTGCGTCGCGCCGGTCCGGTTCTGGGAGAAACGGTTCACGGCGTCCGTTGGTCACGTGGACGAAAAGGGCCGGGCGATGATCCTGAGAGAGTTCAGCATCAATCTCGGCCGCATTGAAGACGGTCCCGAAGGCGAAGAGAAGGTCATCAACCTCGATCACTATGTGCCGGACCCGAGTTATGTCCCGGGCAAAGCCGCCGCGCCGTTCGAATTCGATCACGTGTTCCTGTCGCTTTTTCGCTCGGGCATCAACGACCGGTACGACCGTTATGCCCGCTTCGGGCGCCGGAGCGGCCTGTTCGCCGGCATCGCCGCCGATCTGCTCACGCCCTCCTGCGCGCGGCGCAACGAAGCCGACAGCCTCAGCGCGCTCTGGGACGGACGTGTCGTCGCAACCGGCGTTGAAGGTGCCAGCCTTGCGCCGC
>CAMDOZ010000075.1 GCA_945903705.1 Fidelibacterota bacterium
CTCGCCGTCTGGCCGGCGCATAAGACGATCGGCATGCGACCGCCCTGGGCCTCATAGGGTCTTTCGCTCTCCGGAAAAACAGCCGCAGCGGTTTGGAAGAGAATGGCGTCCCCACGGGGATTCGAACCCCGGTTACCGCCGTGAAAGGGCGATGTCCTAGGCCTCTAGACGATGGGGACGCATGACGAGGCCGCTTGAAGAGCGCCGGTGATAACGGCCTTGCGGGGAGAAATCAAGCCCGCGTGGAATCCTCCTATTTATTTGGCAAAATTGGGCAATTTCCGGTAGCCGTCCGGGCGGCGGCTCGGCCCGGGTTCCCGCCGGAGACCGTGGACACCCCGGGCGGTCTGCGTAAGATACCGCGCCATTTTGACCCAATCGAGAGACTCTCTCCGCTGTGGTACCCATACGTCCATGAAGTTCCTCTACCCGAAATACGACCCCGGCCTCCCTACGGTCCTTTGTATCAACAGCGACCAGTTCAATCGGGATATCGTCATGCTCCAACACTGGAGCACCCGGTATAACTGGGTTGCGATCCTAGACACACATCTCACGGAAACTCAGGCCCCTTGGATGCCGGAAAGGCTCCAGAAGCAGGCGGTCTACGTGAACGAGTCCGGGCCGGACGTGGACGCAGCCTGGGCGAAGGCGCGCGCCTACGGTCACAGCATCCTCACCGAAGCCAAGGCAAAGATGCCTTCGCTGGTGGCCGTCATGGCCGGCAATTGGGATTACTGGAATGAAGAATGCCTGCGCATGGCGTGCCGGGACATGGGCGTGCCGTTCCTCGTGCTCATGCGCGAGCACAATCTCACCCCCAATCGGAAAGAGGATGCGGAGCTTTACGAGAGATGCAAGTCCTTCCCCCGCGTCGACGGCGTCGCCGTCGCCGGCGATGTGACCATGGACTTCATCACCGACCTCAAGCTTCAGCCGCCAGAGATCCTGCGAAACACCGGATTCCCGCGCTTCGATGTCTGGAGAATTGAGACACCGACCGAATACGAAGACCCGGTGGTGCTCATGTCCTACCGCAAAGGCTATGGCGCCGACGCGCACTTCGTCGAGATGCTGAGGCGATTCTCAGCCGCCGCCCGCCGCCATCCCGATGTGCCTTTCCTGGTGAAGGCGAAGCACAAGCCCGAGATCGAGATGATCGAAGCGATGATGCCGGAGCGACCAGGCAACCTCAAGATCGTCGACGCGCTCATGCTGCCCCGGTTGGTTTCCAACGCACGCGCCATTGTCGGCTTCCGCTCGATCTCCTTGCACGAATGTCTCCTGACCGGCGCTCCGATCCTGATTCCGTCCTGGGGCGAAACCGCAATGGACCCCACCTTGCTCGCGCCCTCGCCCAACGACGCGCGCTTGCGGGGTTTCATGGACTTCTTCACCGATCCCGCGGAATTCGAGCGCGCCTTGGACAAGGCCGCATCTGCGCCGCGATCCGTGGCCGTCGACATGGCCGGGCACCACGCGCTCTTTGCTCAGTACTTCCGGCACAGCCCCACGGAGCTCGCCACCGTCCGGGTCGAGAACTTCGTGGCCGAGTTTGCCGGACCCCGGTAAGGGAATTTCCGTTGCGCTGCGGATAGCGCCGCGTTAGAGACCGCGAACGCATTTTTCTCCCCGCATGGTGGTGCAGGCATGACGTCCTCGTCGTCCAAGATTGGTCCCGGAGCTTTCAAGGTTCGCGTCCGGATGGCCACGGAGGCCGACATGCCGTCGGTCCAGGAGATCTACTCATATTATGTGACCCATACGACGGCCTCGTTCGAGGAGGACGCGCCGACCGTGGCGGAGATGACCGCCAGGTTCCAGAAAGTCCAATCCAGGGGCCTGCCCTACCTTGTGGCAATGAAGGGTAAGCAGATCATCGGATACGCCTATGCCGGGCCTTATCGGGATCGCTCGGGTTACCGCTATACGGTCGAGGATTCCGTTTACGTCGCCAAGGAGGCTCTGGGACGCAACGTCGGCAACGCCCTGATGAGTGAGCTCATCGAGCGCTGCATCGCGCTCGGCTTTCGCCAAATGATCGCGGTGATCGGCGACAGCACGAACGCCGCCTCCCTCGCCCTTCACAGCCGCCACGGATTCTTCGTCGTGGGCGCGCTCAGCTCCACCTGTTTCAAGTTCGGCCGGTGGGTCGATGCGGTGCTGATGCAACGTATCCTCGGCGAAGGCGATACCACCTTGCCGCCGAAGATTCCCGGCAAGCGCAACAAGAAGCAGCCGAAATAAAAAAAAGGGGGCCAAATCGGCCCCCTTCTCTTTTCTTCGGTGACAGTTGCTACTGCAGCTTCACCTTTTCCGACACGAGCGCGGCGATGTCCATGTACTGGAGGCCCGCGTTCTTGTTGCAGACGTTGTTGATCGCGCCCACAAGCTGATTCTTGCTCTCCACCGGCACTTCGAGGTCCGGCTGGTTCAGGTTCTTGTAGCCCTGGATGAAAGCGAAGGCCCACAGCTCGGCGATGTCGGCGCGGTTCGCATCTGCAGCCGCGCCGGCCTTGGCTTTGGTGTGCTGTTCGCAAGTGTAGCCGACTGGCGAGAAATCGGCGCCGGCCTTGTTGGGCATCTGGCGCTCAACTTTCGCCATCAGTTCGAGCGAAACGCCGAGGATGTCGCGGCTCGCCCACTCGCGGCAGGTCTGCAAGAGATTGTTGTCGAGCGCCGCTTCGGCGGCGGCGTCATCGGTGAAGGTAAGCTTCTGCGAGGCCTTGTTGTAGCCCGCGAGATAGCCGTGGATCCAAACCCGCGCGATCACCGATTGCAGCTTGCCGGACGAATTCTCGCCAAGCCCATTGGTGTATTCGAGGCAGGTAAATTTGGAGCCGGTGAACTCCACGTCGGCGGACATGGCCGGTGCGGCCAGCATCGCAAGACCCGCGACAGCCGCGGCCAATGTCTTCAGAAAACGCATGCTTCTCCCCCTGTTACTGCCGACGGTGCGGCCTATGTTACGAAACTACCGTGGCATGGCTTTGGGAACCGGTCAATTGGCCGCGGGGACGCAAAACCTTCACAAGAACAGGAGGTTATTCGCAGCGCGCGGCGTCGTCGATCACCAGTTGGGCCTCGGTGCGGCCCTGCCAGGTATCGGCGCGGATGGTTCCGGCAAGATGCAACCGCGCGCCGGCGGCCTTCAGCAAGCCGTGGCCGAGTTCGTCGTCGACGCTGTTGAAAGCGATCGCCTTCAACCGGCCACCGCTCGCGCTGGAAAGGATGCAGCGCACGTGGCCGGATCCGACGATATCGGCTTTCACGATGCGCGCATCCACCACAGCGAAGCGAGGCTCGTCATTGCCCGCACCGAAGGGGCCGATGCAGGAAAGCTCTTCGATGAAGGCCGGCGTAACGGCCGAGACGCTCAGGGCGCCGTCCAGATTCAGGGTCGGCGCCATCGGCTCCCCCTTGAGCTGCGCGCTCACTTGTTCCTGCATGAAGACGCTGAAGGCGTCGAGCTTGTCGGCAAGCAGTGTGAATCCGGCGGCCATGGCGTGACCACCGCCGTTCATGAGGTAACCGGCTTCGCGCGCCGCGAGCACGGCGCGCCCGAGATCGACGCCGGGGATCGAGCGCCCCGACCCTTTCGCAAGACCACCATCCATGGCGACCACGCAGGTCGGGCGGTCATAGCGCTCGCGCAAACGTCCCGCCACGATGCCGATCACGCCCGCATGCCACTTCTCGCCGGCGGCGAAGATCAAGGGCGTATTGTCGGCGCGGCTTTCCACTTGCTCGATGGCCTCGCGCAGCACCGCCGCTTCGATCTCCTTGCGCGCGCCGTTGTACTCGTCGAGGCGGAGCGCGAGCGCGGCCGCCTCCTCGGGGTCTTCGGTCGAGAGAAGGCGCGTACCGAGGTCGGCCTGGCCGACACGCCCACCCGCGTTCACCCGTGGGCCCAGCAGATAGCCGAGGTGAAAAGCCGTGGGCGCCGTGTCGATGCGCGCGACGCGCGCCAAGGCAGCGAGGCCGACATTCGCGCCTTTCCGGAGGACGTTGAGGCCCTGTGTGACGAAGGCACGGTTGAGGCCCGTCAGCGGCACGACGTCACACACCGTGCCGAGGGCCACGAGGTCCAGCCACTGCTTGAGGTCGGGTTCGGCGCGGCCGTTGGCCCCGTACCACCCGGCGTTGCGCAGCGCGCGATTGATCGCGACCACGAGGAGGAAGGCAACGCCAACGGCGGCGAGATGCCCCTGGCGGCTGTTGCAGTCAAGGCGGTTGGGATTAACGATCGCACTTGCGGCGGGCAGCGCCGGCTCGGCCTTGTGATGGTCGACGACGATTACATCAAGTCCGGCATCGCGGGCGGCCGCCAGCGGCTCGTAGGCAACAATGCCGCAATCGACCGTGATGACGAGATCGACGCCCTGCTCGCGCAGCTTCAAAAGCGCAGGCGCATTTGGGCCGTAGCCTTCAGCCGCGCGGTCCGGAATATAGACTGTGACGGCAATACCAATAGCGCGGAAGAACCGTGCGAGGAGCGCCGACGATGTGGCGCCGTCGACGTCATAGTCGCCGAACACCGCGATGCGTTCGCCCTTGTCGATGGCCCGCAAGATTCGCGCCGCCGCGCCGTCCATGTCCACAAACAAGCTGGGATCGGGCATCAAGGCTTTGAGCGTGGGGCGCAGAAAATCGGAGCACGCGTCCGTCGAGACCCCTCGGCTCGCAAGCACGCGAGCCACCGCGTCCGTTACGCCGGCCTGACGCACAAGTTCGGTGACAAGTCCTTCGTCCACCGCGCGCAGGTCCCAGCGGCGGCCTTGGAAGGACTTCGCGACGCCCAAAAACGAAGGCGCGATATTGTTCACTTTACTCGTGATCGCCTTCGAAGGTGTGGTGCGCTTCGACGTAGCGCACCGTGCGCGTCTTGGAACGCATCACGAGAGAATGCGTGATAGCGCCCCCATGGAAGCGGCGGACGCCCTTCAGCATGGCGCCGGTGGTGACGCCGGTGGCCGCGAACATCACATTGCCCTTTGCAAGGTCGAGTAAGCCGTACTTGCGATTGAGATCCTTGATGCCCCACTTCGCGGCGCGGGACTTTTCGTCGTCATTGCGGAAAAGCAGGCGGCCCTGCATCTGCCCGCCGATACAGCGCAAAGCGGCCGCGGCCAACACACCTTCCGGCGCGCCGCCCGAACCAACATACATATCGACGCCGGAGTCCGGCTGCGCGGTGGCGATCACACCGGACACGTCGCCGTCGGTGATGAGCATGATGCGCGCGCCGGCGGCGCGCACTTTCGAAATGAGATCGGCGTGACGCGGCCGGTCGAGGATGCACACAAGCAAGTCTTCGACGTCGCACTGCTTAGCCTTGGCGAGACTCTTGAGATTTGCTTCAGGCGCGTTGTCGATGTCGACGACGCCTTCCGGCAGACCGCCGCCCACGGCTATCTTGTCCATATACACGTCCGGTGCATTCAGAAAGTTGCCGGACTCCGCCATGGCGATGACCGCCAGCGCATTGGCGCCGCCCTTAGCGGTGATGGTCGTGCCTTCCAGGGGATCAAGCGCGATATCGACCTTGGGGCCTTTCCCGGTGCCGACCTTTTCACCGATGTAGAGCATTGGGGCTTCGTCGCGCTCGCCCTCGCCGATCACGACCGTGCCTTCGATATTGAGGCTGTTGAGCGCACGGCGCATGGCGTCGACGGCCGCCTGATCGGCCTGCTTTTCGTCGCCTCGGCCCACAAGGCGTGAAGCGGACAAGGCCGCCGCTTCGGTGACACGCACCGCCTCCAGCGCGAGGTTGCGCTCCAAGACGTTGTTGAACGACGCGTCAAGCTGCAGCGACATGAGGCTCTCCGATGAAGGCTTTAAGCAGGAACGGAGCGCATTCTAGAAAGGTGCGCTCCAACGATGCAAGGGACGTCAAATTTTGCGCGTGGCCTATCCGAAAACCGGTGCCCACTTTTCGGGGCCACGCGCTAACTATTGAACTTCTCGATACGCATCATATGGGGAGGCTCGACCAGCGCCGCATTAGCCTGTAAACGCTTAAGGGCGCGCAGGAGCGGCGCTTCCTGAGTCTCGTGCGTAATGATGACCACATTCACGTTTGCTGCATTGCGGCCGCGCTGGATGACCGATTCCATGGATACGGATTCATCGCGGAAGGCTATGGCGATATCGGCGAACACACCCGGCCGGTCGGCGACGAGCAGACGCACATAATACTCGCCCACATGCTCGGCCACGGGGACGCTGGGAATCTTCTTGAGCGCGCCTACAGGAATGCCAAACGGAGGCACCCGACGGCCGGTCGCGATATCCATGAGGTCGGCCACCACCGCCGAAGCCGTGGGGCCGGCGCCCGCGCCGCGGCCTTCATAGACCGAGCGCCCGACGAAATCACCTTCCGCCACCACGGCGTTGAATACGCCGTCGACGTTCGCGAGCGGCATGTCCGGCGTGATGAGGCAGGGATAGACGCGCTGCATAATTGCACCACCGTCGCGGTCAAGCAGTTCGGCGACGCCGAGTAGTTTGATCACGTAGCCGAATTCGTCGGCGTACTGAAGGTCGAGGCTGGAGACGTTGCGGATACCTTCGACATGAATGGATTTGATGTCCACGGGCGTTCCGAACGCGACGCTGGTCAGGATCGCAAGTTTGTGCGCGGCGTCGGTGCCGTCGATGTCGAAGGACGGATCCGCCTCCGCGTAACCGAGCTCCTGCGCTTCCTTCAGCACATCGGCGAAACTCCGGCCGCTCGCGCGCATGGTGGTGAGGATGTAGTTGCAGGTTCCGTTCAGGATTCCTGTCACGCGACGGATCTTGTTCGCCGCCAGACCTTCCCGCAGCGCCTTGATGATCGGGATACCGCCGGCAACAGCCCCTTCGAAATTGAGGGCGAGGCCCGCCTTCTCCGCGCTGGCCGCGAGGGTGACCCCATGATGGGCCAGCAACGCCTTGTTCGCCGTCACGACGTGTCGGCCGCGCGCGATCGCGGTTTCAACGGTCTTGCGGGCGATGCCTTCGGGCCCGCCGATGAGTTCAACCACAACGTCCGCGTCGGCGTCGGCGGCCATCGCAGCGGCGTCGTCGAACCACGTCACACCGTCCAGGGGAACGCCGCGATCCTTCTTCCGGTCGCGTGACGCAACGGCGGTCACGGTGATGGGACGGCCGCAACGCTCAGCGATCTCACGGGCGTTCTGATGCAAAATCTTGAGCGTGCCCGCACCGACCGTGCCGAGGCCGGCGATTGCAACCTTGAGCGCCGGCATTACGACGCCGCGCGCTGACGTTCGGCGCGCTCGAGCACCTGGCCCGCGGAGCCGAGGAAAATGCGGATATTGCGCAGGGCCTGACGGATGCGGTGCTTGTTCTCGACGAGCGCGATGCGCACATAGCCCTCGCCCGCTTCGCCGAATCCCGTACCCGGCGCGACCGCGATCTTGGCTTCGCTCATGAGGAGCTTCGAGAACTCCAAGGCACCGAGATGCTTGAACGGCTCGGGGATCGGCGCCCAGGCGAACATGGACGCTTCCGGGCTCGGAATATGCCACTGCGCCTGGCCGAACCCTTCGATGAGGATGTCCCGGCGCTCCTTGTAGATCGCGCGCGCTTCGGCCACGCAGTCCTGCGGACCGTTGAGCGCGGCGGCGGCGGCGACCTGGACCGGCGTGAAAGCGCCATAGTCGAGATACGACTTGATCCGGATCAGAGCATTCATGAGCACCGGATTGCCCGCGGCGAAGCCGACACGCCAACCCGGCATGCTGTAGGTCTTGCTCATGGATGTGAACTCGATCGCGACTTCTTTCGCACCCGGCACCTGCAGGATCGACGGTGGCGGCTTGTCGTTGAAATAGATCTCGGCGTAGGCGAGGTCGGAGAGGATCCAAATGTCGTGGTGGCGGCAGAAGTCGACGACCTGGGCGTAGAAGTCGAGGTCGGCCACCAGCGCCGTCGGATTTGAAGGATAGTTGAGGATCAGCGCCACCGGCTTGGGCGTCGAATTGCGCACGGCGCGGTCGAGGGCCGCCAGGAACTCGGCGTCCGGCGTGCACGGCAGCGAGCGCACGGCGCCGTCGGCGATGATGAAGCCGAAGGGATGGATCGGATAGGCCGGGTTGGGCGAAAGGATCAGGTCGCCCGGGTTGGTGATGGCCGAGGCCAGGTTCGCAAGACCCTCCTTCGAGCCGAGGGTGACACAAACCTCCTTGTTCATGTCGAGCGATACGCCAAAACGACGCTCGTAATAGTTCACGAACGCCTTGCGCAGGCCCTTGATGCCTTGGGACGACGAGTAGCGGTGCGCCTTCGGGTCCTGCGCGGTCTCGGTGAGCTTGTCGATGATGTGCTGCGGGGTCGCGAGGTCCGGATTTCCCATCCCGAAGTCGATGATGTCCTCGCCGGCGGCGCGCAGGCGCGCCTTCATGGCGTTCACTTCCGCGAACACATAGGGCGGCAATCGTTTGATGCGGTTGAACTCGGTCTTCATCGAAAAGCCTTGGTGATTTGAGGGCCCGTTATGCGGCAGACGCTGCCTTTCCACAATGCGATTGGTACACTCTGTTTATGACGGAGCTATGGACGAACCGGGGCATTTTCCGGAGGATTCAGCGCCCCGCCGCCGGCGGATCCCCGGTCCGAAAGTCGCTAAATATAGCGAGCTATTCGCTTCCGCTGGGGATCTTGTTCGCCGGCGCTGGTCCAGCTGCGGGCTTTGCCGGCGCGCCGCCGGCTTCGGCGGGACGCGGCGGCGACGGCGTATCGAGCCGATTGGTCAAAGGTTCACTCGGCGCCGGCTCCGCAGCTGCGGGTGGCGCAGCGACCGTCTCGACATAGGGCCGCACGACGACAGGCTGGGTGCGTCCGCCCTGCTCACTGTGGCGCGCGTTCGCAAGATCGGCGACCAGACCCTTGCGTGCCTCGTCGCGCTCTTCTTCGGTCGAACGCGGTGTAGGCGCGGCCGTGGGAACGGTATTGACGTTCGGCGGGCTCTGCCCGGCGGCTGACGGAACGGTAAAGCGCGGAGCGGGAGCGCCGAAGGCGGTGCTCGCCGGCGCCGGAGCTGGCTCGGCGGCAGGCGCGCTCGCGACAGCATCGGTAGACACGGCCTCGTCGGTCGCGGCATCGTCGGAAGCGCAGGCGCCAAGCATAAGCGCGGCGACGACGGCAGCGGCCCTTAGCGCAGGGCGCGAGAGCGCCGGGAGATCGCAATCTTTCTCGTTCTTTGTCATGGTCTTATGAGTCACAATTCATATTCGAGCTTAATGCACCCGCAAGCCCTGCGCCTGGACAGCGCGTGGGGCGCGACTTATGCATACCTGAGCACCTGTCGAAGACAATAGAAGATAATACGACCCGGGCCTATCCACCAAACCGGGCGCGGATGGGGACATGTCAAAGAACAAAAGCGCCACCTCGCCAAAGGCGGGTAAAGACACGACGGTTCCTCCTGAAGGACAGCCGGCGGCCGATTGGCCCACGGTCATGGCCGACATCGCCGGGCGCTCGCAGACGCTGGTTCAGGACTTCCTCAGCCGCAGCGCGACAGACCCCAAGGCGGGCGGCGTCGGCATGGTCGACATGACGAGCATCGGCAGCGCCTTCCTCGAACTGACGTCGAAGATGATGGCCGAACCGACGCGGCTCATGGACGCCCAACTCGGCCTTTGGCGCGGCTACATGGAGCTGTGGCGGAACGCGACCCTCACGGCCCTCGGCCACGAGACGGCGGCGCCGACCGCGGCGCCCGATTCAGGGGACAAGCGGTTCGCCGATCCCGCCTGGCAGGAGAACCAGGTCTTCGACTTCATCAAACAGTCCTACCTGCTCACCACGCGCTGGATGCAGTCGACCGTGGCGGATGTCGAGGGGCTCGATCCCCATACCAAACACAAGGTCGAATTCTTCACCCGCCAGTTCGCCGACGCGCTGGCCCCGACCAATTTTGCCCTGACCAATCCGCAGGTCTTGAGGACCACCGCCGAGTCCAAAGGCGAGAATCTGATCAAGGGCTTACAGAATCTTCTTGAGGATCTGGAGAAAGGCAAAGGCAAGCTCCGCGTCTCGATGACGGACGAGGAGGCTTTCACCGTCGGCGAGAATGTTGCCATGACCCCGGGCAAGGTCGTCGCCGAGACGCCGCTCATGCAGCTGATCCAGTACACCCCGACCACCGCGACCGTGAAAGAAACACCGGTGGTGATCGTTCCGCCCTGGATCAACAAGTTCTACATTCTCGACCTTCGGGAAAAGAACTCGCTGGTGAAGTGGCTCACCGACCAGGGCTACACCACCTTCATCGTCTCCTGGATCAATCCCGACGCGTCCCTCGCCGAGACCACCTTCGACGACTACATGCTTAAGGGCGCCGTCGCCGCCAAGGACGCTGTGCTCAAGGCCACCGGGGCCAAACAGACCCACATGGTCGGATATTGCATCGGCGGCACCCTGCTTGCGTCCACCCTCGCCTACCTGAAAGCCAAGAAGGACACGACGGTCGCCACCGCCACCTATTTCGTCACCCTGACGGACTTCAAGGAGCCGGGCGATCTCGGCGTCTTCATCGACGACGAGCAGATCTCGAGCATCGAGAAGCGCATGGAGGAGACCGGATACCTGGATGCCGCCGACATGGCCATGTCGTTCAATATGCTCCGGGCCAACGACCTGATCTGGTCCTTCGTGGTCAGCAATTACCTCCTCGGCAAGGAACCGTTCCCCTTCGACCTGCTTTACTGGAACGCGGACTCCACCCGGATGCCGCGGGCCATGCACAGTTTCTATCTGCGCAAAATGTACCTTGAGAACAAGCTGTCGGCGCCCGGAGGCCTCTCGCTCGGCGGTATTCCTATCGATCTCCGCACGATCGACATCCCCACCTACATGATCAGTTGCCGCGAAGACCATATCGCGCCCTGGAAGTCGACGTTCGCGGCAACCCAGCTCTTCAGCGGGCCAACCCGCTTCGTCCTTTCGGGCTCCGGCCACATCGCCGGCGTCGTCAACGCGCCAGCGGCCAAGAAGTACGGCTACTGGACCAACGACAAGACTCCCACGGTGAAGAACCCTCAGACCCCGGACGCCTGGCTGGCCGGCGCCACGGAGCATCCCGGCTCCTGGTGGACCGATTGGGATGGCTGGCTGCGGCCGCAATCCGGGGGCGACCTGCCGGCGCGCCAACCGGGCGACGGCAAGCTCAAGGTCATCGAAGACGCCCCCGGCCGTTACGTGAAAACCCGGGCGGTATAGAGAGGCTTTCGAGGCCTGGCTCTACACTGCCGCCGTCAGGATTTCCCAGAAGATCCACAGCGTCGCGGCCCAGCCGGCGGAGAAGGAAAGCGTGCGGCCGAACGGGACACCGGCGGCGTAGAGCACAAAATGCGCCGCTCGGGACCAAAAATAGATTGTCGCCGCCATCGCCGTCGCTTCGTTCGCGCTTCCGGTGACGTGCGCGACGAGCACGGCCACAGCGAAGACAACGAGGTTCTCGACCGCATTGTAATGGGCCTTCTTCAACCGCGCCGCCCATTCGGGCAACGGGGTCGCATCTGCGGCGTAAGTGAGCACCGGCAAGATGCCGGCCTTAACGAAAAGCGCGCCGATGTAAGGCAGCCACAGCAGCGACGTCAGCACTGCAGTGTAAGTGAGCATCGTCAGATCAATTGACATCTGATTCTCCCCCCAAGGTGCAACTCTTGACAGTGTAACACACGGGAGGTGCGGGGGCCTCATCGCCAAGGCCGGCGCCGCCCAGCTCAAAGTCGCCGAAAGCGCCGCCTAGCCGGTTGAAGGACCCTCCGGTTTCACCCTAGTCTTACCCCCAGAAACCGCCCGTTCCGGGTGGAAACGTCACATGGGGGTTCTATGAAATCTCGCAGGGCGACTCAAATTCTCCGTTCCTTCCTTCTCGCATCCGTTTGCACCGTTGCCGGGGGCGCCATCGCCGCCGATACGCCGACGAACAAGATGGACGCGGAAGTGCTGAAGCACTTCACCACAATCGTTCAGTTCGACACCTCTGACCCGCCCGGCAACGAAAAGCCCGCGGCCGACTATCTGGTCAGCGTCATGAAGGCCGAGGGCATCGAGGTGAAGACCTTCGCCGTGAAGGGCCAGGAACACCGGCCCAATGTCGTCGCTCGCCTGAAGGGCACCGGCAAGAAGAAGCCCATCCTACTCATGGGTCACACCGATACGGTCAATATCGATCCGAAGAAGTGGAAACACGGCCCGTTCAGTGCTCACCGCGAAGGCGGCCATATCTACGGCCGTGGCACCGTGGACGATAAGGACAATGTGGTCGCCGCCCTCATGACCATGCTGGACCTGAAGCGGCGCAAGGTCCCCTTGGACCGCGACGTGATCTTCCTCGCTGAAGCCGGCGAAGAGGGCGCGACCCAGTTCGGCATCGAATTCATGGTCAACCAGCATCTTCCGGAGATCGAGGCCGAGTACTGCCTCGCCGAAGGCGGCAACGTCTCGCGCGAAGGCGGAAAGATTAAGTTCGCCTCGGTGCAGACTTTGGAGAAGATCCCGCGCGCGATCGCCCTGAAGGCCACCGGCATTGCCGGTCATGGGTCCATCCCCCTGCAGTCCAATTCCATCGCCCGCCTTTCGGCGGCGGTCGCAAAGGTCGCCGACTGGCAGGCCCCGATCAAATTGAATGAGACCACGGCCGCCTACTTCGAGCGCCTCGCGACCCTATCCGGACCGGAGGCCGCGGCCCGCTACCGCGCCATCCTCAAACCGGACAGCCCGGCGGGACAGGCCGCTTTCAAGTACTTCCTCGAGCATGAGCCGCGCCACGCCTCGGTACTTCACACCTCGCTGTCGCCCAACATGTTCAGCGGCGGCTACCGCGTGAACGTGATCCCCTCCGAGGCAACGGCGACCGTCGATACCCGTGTCGTGCCTGATGAAGATCCGGAATGGCTGCTCAATGAAGTGCGCAAGGTCGTGAACGACCCGGCGGTCGAGGTCGGCTGGGCGCCCCGCAACATCCGCCCGGCGGGCACGTCGCGTCTCAACAACGAGGCCTTCCAGGTCATCGAAGCGACATTCAAGAAACACTACCAGACCGTCGTTCTTCCCACCATGAGCACGGGCGCCACGGACATGGCCTATCTGCGCGCTAAGGGCATCCAGTGCTACGGCGTCGGCGTTGCCATCGACGAGGAAGATGGCCCGCTCGGCTATGGCATCCACAGCGACCAGGAACGTATCGTGGAAAGCGAACTTTATCGGTTCGTGAAGTTCCACATCGAAGCCGTCGAAAGCCTCGCCCGCGCGAAATAGTCCGAGCGAGTAAGAAATGTTAAACGCGGCGGACGAGAGTCCGCCGCGTTTTTCTTTCGCGAATGTTTCACGGCCCCGTCACGCGCTCGAAATCGAACGCGCGTAAATATGCCGCACGCGAAGGATTCACTTCGGGCGGAGTTTAATGGTGCACGCCCATATCAGCCGGCGGCGTCTGGTTACAGGCGGGGCCGGCGCGGCGGTACTGGCGGCAAGTTCTGCAGGCGTCACCGGTCCGCTACCTCCGGCGCCTGCCCTCAGCCGCATTGCCTTCGGCTCCTGCGCGCATCAGGACAAGGATCAGCCGGTCTGGGACGCCGTGGTGGCGGCGAAGCCCGACCTGTTCATTTTTCTCGGCGACAACATCTATGCCGACACGCGCGATCCCGCCGTGTTGCGCGCTAAGTACGCGAAGCTCGCCGCCAAACCCGGCTTCAAGAAACTGCGCGATACGGTGCCCATCCTTGCGATCTGGGATGACCATGACTTCGGCGAGAACGACAGCGGCTGCGACTATCCCTTGAAGGATGTCTCTCGGGCTGCGTTCCTCGATTTCTGGGGAGAGCCTCCCACGTCGCCGCGCCGGACGCGCGAGGGCATCTACGACGCAAAGATGTTCGGCCCGCTAGGTGCGCGGCTGCAGATCATCATGCCCGACCTGCGCAGCAACCGTACGGCCCTCAGAACGCTCGATCTCGGTGAACAGGACTACGGCGCCTGGGCCAAGGCGAAGGAAGTCGCAGGCCTTCCCGTACCGGGCCCCTGCGAACGCAATCCGGATCCCACCGCGACCATGCTGGGCGACGCACAGTGGCACTGGTTGGAGAACGAACTGCAACAGAAGGCCGACGTGCGCATCTTCGCCTCGAGCCTACAAGTGGTCGCCGACTTTCCAGGCTGGGAAGCCTGGATCAACTATGCGCGCGATCATCAGCGGTTAGTAGACACCCTCCGCCGCACCGGCGCGAACGGCCTCGTCTGCCTAAGCGGCGATACGCACTATGGCGAGATCTCGAAACTCGATCTCAATACGCCTTACCCCCTGTGGGACGTCACGTCGAGCGGTCTCACGGAGGTGTGGCCTGTGCTACCGCCCAATGCCAATCGGATTGGCGGTGCGGTGCGGGAAGTCAATTTCGGCCTGATCGATATCGACTGGCGCGGACGGGCGACAACGCTCAATCTTCAAGTCTGCGATGTGAAGGGAACGCCGCGCCTGTCGCAAACCGTCCGGCTCGCGGACCTTCAGGGGGAAGCGGTATTAGCCGCCAACAGCGTGCGGTATTCCTCGCCGAGACCTACGTAGCGCTCGACGGCGTTCGCGAAGGACGCCAGTTCTTCCGGCTTTACGTCGCGCACGAAGCGGGCCGGCGCACCTGCCCACATTTGCCGCTGTAAGACCCGCTTGTTCGGCGCGACAAGCGCACCGGCGGCGACCATGGCTTCCTTTTCGACCACCACGCCGTCCATGACGGTCGCGCGCATACCGATGAAGGCCTTTGACTCGAGCGTGCACCCGTGAATCGTCGCCATATGTCCGATCAGGACATCTTCGCCGATGATGGTGGGATGCGTCTTATATGAGACATGGACAACCGAGCCGTCCTGTATGTTCGTGCGAGCACCGATGCGGATGTGGTTGACGTCACCGCGCACGACGCAGTTGAACCAGATTGTCACGCCGGAGCCGATCACAACGTCGCCGATGACAACGGCGCCCGGCGCGATGAAAGCGTCGCTTGCGATCGTGGGGCTAACACCCCGCCAGGGAAGGATGATGGGCGCGGACATATCCAAACGCTACGCTAACCCTGCGGCCTCCGGCAAGCCGAGCATGATGTTCATATTCTGCACCGCCTGGCCCGAGGCGCCTTTGCCCAGGTTGTCGAGCAGCGCCACGAGCCGGGCCTGACGCCCCGCTTCCGCACCGAAGACATAGAGCTTCAGCATATTGGTGTTGTTCACCGCTTCGGGATCGAGGGACTTGGTCGCCCGGACGGTCTCGAGCGGGACCACTTCGACGAAGCGCTCGCCTTCGTAGGCCTGTCGCAGCACGTCGTGCACGTCGCCGACCTTCGGCTCGCCCGGCAACAAGGACAGATTCAGCGGCACCTCGACGATCATCCCCTGTTTGTAGCGGCCCACGGACGGCGTGAAGATCGGCCGCTCGCGTAAGGCTGCGTGCTTTTGGATTTCCGGCACATGCTTGTGCTGGAGCTCGAGAGCATAAATCCGGTAGGCGACCTTGGTGTAGTTCGCCGCCGCAGGGTCTTCGAACTCGGCGATCATGGACTTCCCGCCACCCGAATAGCCGCTGACCGCATTGATGCTGACCGGATAATTGGCCGGCAGGAGTCCGCTGTGCACCAGCGGGTGCAAAAGCGCGACCGCGGCAGTCGCATAACAACCGCAGTTGGAGACGCGCTTGGACGCGGCGATACAGGCGCGGTGCCCCTTGTGCATTTCCGGAAAGCCATAGGTCCAGCCGTCGGCCGTGCGGAAGGCGGTCGAGGCGTCGATCACCTTCACCTTGTCGTTGGTGATGAAGGTCACGGCGTCCTTGGCGGCCTCGTCCGGCAGACACAACATCACCATGTCCGCGGCATTCAAGAGTTCGGCCCGGGCGGCCGGGTCCTTCCGGCGCTCCGGCGCGATGGACAGAAGTTCGATGTCGGCGCGCCCGTCCAGCCGCTGGCGCAGCTCGAGCCCCGTCGTCCCCGCCTCGCCGTCGATGAATACCCTTGGCGCCATCTCCAGACCCCGAAAAGAAGAAGGGCCCTACATATTACTGTAGGGCCCTGCTCTCAACTGGTTTCGCTTTTTAGGCGGCTATGGCCGCATCAGGCACTTGGCGGTCATATTCGTCACGAGACCCGCGGCGCTGTTGTTAACGATGTGCTGGGCGTAACCGTAGAAGTCGTTCTCGATCACGAGATTGTAGTGGTAGTGATCGGCAGCCGGCGTGTATTGCAGCACGCGTTCGATATCCGCCGCTCCAAAGGTTGCCACTGCGCTCGGGGCAATGGCCGGCACGACAATGCCGCCCAGCCGGTCGCCCTTGTTTGCGTCGTAGACCCCAATCACCGCATCCGAGGCCTTATTGGAGAGGTTGTGCACCAGGATCGCGCTCGGATACTGGGTAATGTTCGTCGTGTGCACATTAATTAGGTTGCTGACATTGTCGGCAAGGCCGTTGCTGCACCCCGAGATATTGGTGAGTGACTGACCGACCTGATTCCAGACCACCGACTGCACGAAGCCCTGGAAGTCCGACGCGATCGTGGCCGTGTAGTTGTCCTTACCGGTTGCATCGATCGGCGGACTCGCCGCTTGCTCCATATCGACGACATTGAACTGCCTAGAGCTGCGCGGCGGCAGCGGCGGGCTCGTCCAGGTCCCGAGCGTCTGGCCCGTTGCTCCGTTCTGGAAGGTCACGCTCACCGTGCCGGCCACCAATCCCGGATTATAGAACCGGAAATACGAACTCGCGAACGTGGTGCTCGACGGGAAGGTCAGCGGCACGTTCAAGGACGGACGCGCCATCGCCGGCGACGGGCTGCCGGGCCGCCACGCGGCCCAGGCGCTGATGAGAGTTTTATTCTCGCCGCCGAACCAGACGCCGCCGGCAAAGTCGTCACCGCCGTAGGATACAATGCCGACAAAACGGCGGTTTGTACCGTCGAACTTCCAGATCGGACCGCCAATGCTGCCCGTGGACGCATCGAAGGCGAATTCGCGCACCTGGATCGTTCGCAGGAGATTCACGGAGCGATTGGTCTCGGCGCCCGAACCGAACCACATGCCCTGGTTGA
>CAMDOZ010000076.1 GCA_945903705.1 Fidelibacterota bacterium
AAAGTGTGGTTGGCTGGAGAACCCGGATTCGAACCCGGACTCTTGCTACGCGGCCAGTCCTGTTGCCCTGCAACAACTCGCGCACCGAGCTCAAATCTGACTCGTGAAATGACCGAGAACGTGAGTCCCAAATTCCCTTCTGGAGAAAAATGGAGGGCTGTTGCCGAGATTCGGGACGATCTGGGCACAGAGAGAAGAAGGCCGCCGTGGGAATCTCAAAAAAGCGCCCAAACACGCGCATTTTCCGACCGCCCATGTGCGAGTGAGATTTTGAATGGGAAAGGTTGGCTGGGGGACTAGGATTCGAACCTAGATTAGCGGAGTCAGAGTCCGCGGTCCTACCGTTAGACGATCCCCCAGCAGGGGCGACGCACGCTTATGCTCGGATCACTTTAATATAGTGTGACCGCCGCGGGCGTGGAAGGCCGGGACTCATGTCCTAATCCACGCGGGCTTTCAAGGATTTTTGTGCGCTCGCCGTGCCGATTTCCACCGGAACTTGCGTCAACCTTGCGTTAAGACCCGCGCGCGCCTCAAGACTTCCCCCTTGGGGGATAAGCCGATAGCATAACCTCGATGGGTCCGCGGGAGGTCCTCGAGAAAAAGAGGCGCCGCGTTGGGAGAGAAAAGGGTCTAAGCATTCATGGCAGAGGCAAGCCGCCACGGCGGTATCGACCTTTCCGATCCTTCCTCCCGTTCCCCTGACGGCGGCATCTTTGCCGCCCTCGATCTCGGCACCAACAACTGCCGCATGCTGGTTGCCCGCGCCGAGCAACGCCGCGTGGGCGACGGCGAGCCCGGCTACGACTTTCGCGTCATCGATTCCTTTTCGCGTATTACAAGATTGGGCGAGGGTGTGTCCGCCACCGGCCGTCTCTCCGACGAGGCCATGGACCGCACCATCGAAGCCCTCAAGCGCTGCGCCGAGAAAATGGACAAGCGCCGTGTCTCCGCGTCGCGCCAGGTTGCCACCGAAGCTTGCCGCCGCGCCGCCAACTGCGCGGAGTTCTTGGATCGCGTCACGCGCGAAACCGGCCTCTCGCTTGAGATCATCTCGCCCCACGAAGAAGCCACGCTTGCCCTGAAGGGATGCGCAGCACTCCTCGACCGCCAGCTTCCTTACGCGGTCATCTTCGACATCGGCGGCGGCTCCACCGAAGTCCTGTTCGTGCGCATCGACGATCACAACGCGCTCTCCGTCGTGGGCTGCGTCTCGCTGCCCATGGGTGTCGTCACGGTGGCCGAGGACTGCGGCGGCGGCGATCTCTGCGGCCGCACCTATCAAGGCGTGGTCGAGCGGGTCTGCAAACTTCTCGAACCCTTCGAAGGCGTGCACCGCATCGGCGACAAGATCGCCGCGCGTGAGGTGCAGATGATCGGCACCTCGGGCACCGTCACCACCTTGGGTGGCCTCCACCTGAAGCTCGACCGCTACGACCGCGCCGCCGTCGATGGTCTCACCCTCGACTTTGATGTCGTCTCCGCCACCACCCGCGCCCTCTGCGGCAAGACCATGCAGCAGCGCGCCGCCGAACCCTGCATCGGCTGGCAGCGGGCCGATCTCATGCTCGCCGGCTGCGCCATCCTCGAGGCCATCTGCAAACTCTGGCCCGTGGGCACCTTGCGTGTCGCCGACCGCGGACTTCGCGAAGGATTGCTGCTCGACCTCATCAACCCCGCGCTGCTAAAAGTCGCGCCGGGTCCGATGCATCAGCTGGCGTAGGCGCATGGCCCCGAAAAGTGGTCTTTCCGCCGGCCGGCGGAGGCCGGCCATCTAATAGAAGCGCGCCTTCGCGCGCGTCGGATAAGGCCATGCGCGAAAAAAGAGTCTCTTATGAATGAAAAAAAGGGTGGCAGCGGCCGTCGGCGTGCCGGCGCAAGCGATCGCGGCGCGGCTGGCGGCGCCAGCGGACGCGGCCTGCACGTGCGCGTGCGCACCTCGCGCGGACGTACCGTCGGCCAGCAAAGATGGCTCCAACGCCAACTGAACGATCCTTATGTCGCGCGCGCCAAGGAAGAGGGCATGCGCTCCCGCGCCGCCTACAAGCTCCTCGAGCTCGATGAGCGATTCAACTTCCTCAAGAAGGGCGGCAAGATCATCGATCTCGGCGCCGCTCCCGGCGGCTGGACGCAAGTCGCCGTCGACAAGGTGAAGGCCGGCCAGCCCGGCGGCGGCATCGTCGTCGCCATGGACATCAACCCATGGGAAGAGTTCAAGGGCGCCACCTGTCTCACCATGGATTTCCTCGACGAACGCGCGCCGGACGTCATCAAGAATGCCCTCGGCGGCAAGGCCGACGTGGTGCTCTCCGACATGGCCGCCCCCACTACCGGCCACGGTCCCACCGACCATTTGCGGATCATGGGTCTCGCCGAGGCCGCCTGGGATTTTGCGAAGGACGTGCTCGCCCCCGGCGGCACCTTTGTCTGCAAGCTCTTCCAGGGGGGCGCCGAAAACGAGCTCCTGAACCTCATTAAGACTCGCTGCAAAGTGGTCAAACACGCCAAACCCCCGGCTAGCCGTAAGGATTCAGCCGAGGTCTACCTGGTCGCCCTCGACTTCAAGGGCTAACTCCAAACTCAAGCCGTCACCCTGGGGCTTGTCCCCAGGGTCCAGGGTCGCAAGGCTGGATGAATGCCGGGACCGCAATGCTCACTGCATAGAACGGTGCTCGAAAACCCTGGATCCTGGGCCTTCGCCCAGGATGACATCGAGTTTAGCCAATAAACTCAGCTCTTTTCGCCCGCTTGCCACTCTCCCGGCTTCGGTCTATAACCCGCCACCATTTTTCGGAGCGCGCCGTCCGCGCCCAAAAATGGCTACGGAGGTGGCATGGAGATAGCCGAAGCGCTGACGTTCGATGACGTCCTTCTGGTGCCTGCGGCATCCTCGGTTCTCCCTGCCCAAGCCAATACCTCCACGCGCCTCACCAAAACCATCACGCTGAACATCCCGCTGATCTCCGCGGCGATGGACACCGTCACCGAAGCCGGCCTCGCGATTGCCTTGGCCCAGGAAGGCGGCATCGGCGTCATTCACAAGAACAACACGCCCGAGCAACAGGCCAACGAAGTGCGCCGGGTGAAGAAATTCGAAAGCGGCATGGTGGTGAACCCGGTCACCATCTTCCCCGACCAGACCCTGGGCGACGCGTTCCGCCTGCGCGAGCAGCACCGCATCTCAGGCATTCCCGTGGTCGAGCGCAACACCGGCAAGCTGGTGGGCATCCTTACCAACCGCGACATGCGCTTTTCCACGAATATGGGCCAGCCGGTCAGCGAACTCATGACCAAGGACCGTCTCATCACCGCGCCGGAGAACGTCGAGCGCGAGCAGGCGGTAAAGCTCCTTCATCAGAATCGCATCGAAAAGCTCGTCGTGGTCGATGGCAACTACCGCTGCGTCGGCCTCATCACCGTGAAGGACATCGACAAGGCGAAAGCCCACCCACTCGCCTGCAAGGACGAACAGGGCCGCCTGCGCGTCGCCGCCGCCACCGGCGTCGGCGAAGACGGCTACATCCGCGGCCTCGCCTTGCTCGAAGCCGGCGTCGACGTGCTGGTGGTCGATACTGCCCACGGCCATTCCAAAGGTGTCATCGACGCCGTCGCGCGCATCAAGAAAGCCTCGAACTACACCCAGGTCATCGCTGGCAATATCGCGACACCGGAAGCCGCCAAGGCCCTCATCGACGCGGGCGCCGACGCGGTGAAGGTCGGCATCGGCCCGGGCTCCATCTGCACCACCCGCATTGTCGCGGGCGTCGGCGTGCCGCAGCTCACCGCCGTGATGGAAGTGGCCGAGATCGCGAGGCGGTCCGGCATCCCCGTCATCGCCGACGGCGGCATCAAGAGCTCGGGCGACATCGCCAAAGCCATCGCCGCGGGTGCTGACTGTGTGATGATCGGCTCGCTGCTCGCGGGCACCGAAGAAGCGCCCGGCGAGGTCATCCTCTATCAGGGCCGCACCTATAAGGACTATCGCGGCATGGGCTCCCTCGGCGCTATGGCGCGGGGTTCGGCCGACCGCTACTTCCAAGAAGAAGTG
Organism: Fidelibacterota bacterium; assembly: GCA_945903705.1. Lineage (GTDB taxonomy): Bacteria > Pseudomonadota > Alphaproteobacteria > Rhodospirillales > Rhodospirillaceae > SHVO01. The sequence goes on from CAMDOZ010000076.1 coordinate 4,049, forward strand.
CGCGACAATATGAAACTGGTGCCGGAAGGCGTCGAAGGCCGCGTGCCCTATAAAGGCCCCGCCGGCGCCGTCGTGCACCAGCTCGTTGGCGGCCTGAAAGCCGCCATGGGTTACACCGGCAACCCGACCATTGCCGACATGCATAAGAACTGCAAATTCCGCCGCATCACCGGCGCCGGAATCCGTGAAAGCCACGTCCACGATGTCATCGTCACCCGCGAGCCGCCGAACTACCGCGTCAATAATACGTAACTGTCATTCCCGGGCTTGTCCCGGGCGCGGAGATGACCCAGTGCGTGGTGTGACCGCGCGAACCTATCAGCAGTTCAGCTGCTCACGCGCAGGGTTGCGGAGCTCCGCCTGGAGTTTGAGACGATGACCCCCGCAGCCCGTCTCCAATCAAGCATCGAACTCCTCGACACGATCCTTGAGACCGACAAACCCGCCGACGCAGTGCTCGCGCACTATTTCAAAGGCCGGCGCTTCTTCGGCTCCAAGGATCGCCGCGCCGTCCAGGATCAGGTGTGGCAGATCATCCGCCACCGTGCGCGCCTTTCGTGGGCCCTCGGCGCCGACAACGCCAACGGCCGCATGCTCGTCGCGGCCGCGCTGGTCGCCCTCGACAAACGCCCGATGGATTCCATCGCTGGGTTCTTCTCCGGCGCCAAGAACGGACCCACGCCGCTGCAAGCCAATGAAAAGCGCATGGTGGAGAAGGCGGCTGCGCGCAATCTTGCCGACGCACCCCGCGCCGCGAAACTCGAATGCCCCACGTGGATCCTCGAGAAGCTTGACGCGGCTTTTGGAAAAGACGCCGACGCCGAGGTCGCGGCCCTTGGCGGCGAAGCGCCCCTCGATCTCCGCGCCAATTCTTTGAAAACCACCCGCGATGCGGTCATTGCGATGCTGGACGGCGAAAAATTGAAGGTCTCGCCCACGCGCCTCTCGCCCTTAGGCATCCGCGTCGCTGGCCGCACCACTCTCGGCAATCATCTTGGCTTCAAGGACGGTGTGTTCGAAGTGCAGGACGAAGGCTCGCAGCTTTGCGCGGCGCTGGTTGATGCGCGCCCCGGCATGAGTGTCATGGATCTCTGCGCCGGCGCCGGCGGCAAGACCCTCGCGCTCGCCGCCCAGATGCACAACAAGGGGCGCCTCGTGGCCACCGATCTCTCCATCTCGCGCCTCGAGCGGTCCAAGCTTCGTCTCCGCCGCGCGGGCGTGCACAACGCAACGCTCCGCGTGCTCGAGGAGCACGACAAGTGGCTGAAGCGCCAGACCTCGGCTCAAGGCGGCAGCTTCGACCGCGTCCTGGTGGACGCGCCCTGCACCGGCACCGGCGCCTGGCGCCGTAACCCCGATTCCCGGTGGCGGCTTACCCCTGAGAACCTCGCCAATCTCACCGCCACCCAAGATGCGGTCCTGGAGCAGGGGGGTCAGCTGACTCGTCCAAATGGCCGCCTTATATATGTGACCTGCTCGCTGCTCCCCGACGAGAACGAGGACCGCGTCAGCGCTTTCCTCGCCGCCAACGGCGCCTTCAAGGCGATCGACGCCGCCAAAATCTGGCAGGACGTATTGCCCGGCGAGGCTCCCGTCCCTGGCCCGTATCTGACATTCTCCCCGTCACGCACCGACACCGACGGTTTCTTCATCGCGATATTGGAACGCAGTTCATAGAACAACCACAACCCGTCATCCCCGGGCCCGCGAGCGAAGGCTCGCAAACTACAAATCCGGGGATCCAGGGTTCCAAACTGGATCTTCGATCGACATGACCTCTTCCACCGACCGCATCCTCATCATCGACTTCGGCTCTCAAGTCACCCAGTTGATTGCCCGCCGTGTCCGCGAGATCGGCGTCTACTGCGAGATCCACCCCTTCAACAAAGTCACCGAAGCCTCCATTAAGGCGTACGGACCGAAGGGCATCATCCTCTCCGGCGGCCCCGCCTCGGTGCTCGACATCGAAACACCCCGCGCCCCCGACGCGGTCTTCACCATGGGGCTCCCGGTGCTGGGCATCTGCTACGGCCAGCAGACCATGGTCGCCCAGCTCGGCGGCACGGTCGAAGCCCACGACCACCGCGAATTCGGCCGGGCCTACGTGGACGTCACCCAGAACTGCGCCCTGTTCGACGGCGTCTGGCCCGTCGGCCAGAAAGAACAGGTGTGGATGAGCCACGGCGACCGCGTCACCGCGCTCCCCAAAGGCTTCAAGGTCTGCGCGCTCACCGAAGGCGCTCCGTTTGCCGCCATCGCCGATGAATCCCGTAAATTCTACGCCGTACAGTTCCATCCCGAAGTGGTGCACACGCCCCGCGGCAAGGAACTCTATCGGAAATTTGTACGCGACATCTGCGGCGCGGCCGGCGACTGGACCATGGCCGCCTTCCGCGCCCAGGCCGTCGAAGCCGTACGCCGTCAAGTCGGCAAAGGCCGCGTCATCTGCGGCCTCTCCGGCGGCGTCGACTCAAGCGTGGTCGCGGCCCTCATCCACGAAGCCATCGGCGACCAGCTCACTTGCGTGCTGGTGGATCACGGACTAATGCGCGCGGGCGAAACCGAGCAAGTGGTGCGAGTCTTCCGCGACCGCTTCAACGTCAAGCTCGTGGCCCGCGACGCGTCCGATCTTTTCCTCGGCAAGCTGGCCGGCATGACCGACCCCGAGAAGAAGCGCAAATGCATTGGCGCCACCTTCATCGAAGTCTTCGAGGAAGAAGCCAAGAAAATCGGCGGCGCCGACTTCCTCGCCCAAGGCACACTCTATCCGGACGTCATCGAATCCGTGTCCTTCCACGGTGGCCCCTCGGTCACCATCAAGTCGCATCACAATGTCGGCGGTCTGCCCGAGCGCATGAACATGAAGCTCGTCGAGCCCTTGCGCGAACTCTTCAAAGACGAAGTGCGCATCCTCGGCAAGGAGCTCGGCCTCCCCGACGAAATGGTCGGCCGCCATCCGTTCCCGGGTCCCGGCCTCGCGATCCGCATCCCCGGGCAGGAAATCACCCGCGAGCGGCTCGACATTCTCCGCAAGGCGGACGCGATCTACCTCGAGGAAATCAGAAACGCCAAGCTCTACGACGCCATCTGGCAGGCCTTCGCCGTGCTGCTGCCCGTGCGCACCGTCGGCGTCATGGGCGACGCCCGTTCGTATGACTATGCGCTGGCCTTGCGCGCAGTCACCTCCACCGACGGCATGACCGCCGACTTCTATCACTTCGACATGGAATTCTTAGGCCGCGTCGCCAATCGCATCATCAACGAGGTGAAGGGCGTCAACCGCGTCACCTATGATGTGACCAGCAAGCCGCCTGGGACGATCGAGTGGGAGTAAGCGCCGGTCCCTATCGACCCGAAACGCACTAAGCCCCTAGTTGAAGAATGGGGTGGAAACCTCTTTTCCCGGTCCGCAGCGATGAAAATCGCTTGCAGAGACGTCTCTCCAACGAGATAGATCGTTCCTCGGAACAGGTCTGACATGGGTCTCTGACGGCGCGAAATGACCGGGATTGCTGACGCAGATGTCATTCGCCGGACGCGGTTTCTCGTCGTCGACGGCGACAAGGACGCGCTCAGCCGCGTTGAGCAGTACCTTTTGGCCTGTGGCGCGCTGCAAGTTTTCTTGGCCCCCGCGCCGCTCGCGGGCCTGCGTATCCTCCAGGACCCCAAGTCCCGCATCGATTGCCTCATCTGCGCGCACAAGCGCGGCACGATCACCGGGCTACAATTTCTCCAAGGTCTCAGGTCGGGGCGTTGGGGCGGCGGCAAGATCCAAAGCGTCAAATTCATCCTGATGATGGGACAGCTCGACGTCGCCGCGATCCAAGCCGCCGATCGCTCAGGCATCAGCGGCTACCTCGTCGGCGACTTGAACCAACAAACGGTTGCCGCCGACGTCACCAAAGCCCTCACGCAAGATCGCGGCGTCAGCCCCTTGCCGACGATGCAGGTGGCCCACGTCAACGTCAGCGGCGCCGACTTCGTCCTCGTGCCCTTCGACACCGGTTTCGCCCAGGCCGATGTTGGCTACCAGCAAGGGGTCATGAGCCAGCTCAACACCTTGATGCAGGAGCAGCAGCTCGGCGGCGCCGTCACGCCGGTGTGGGAGATCCCCGGTCAAGGCCTCGGGTATTTCGCGCCACCCCAGCATCACGCGCGGCTTCAGTCGCTCAGCCTTGATTTTGTTCGCGCCAACCTCAATCGGGAAATCTCGGTCCTGCGGCCGCCGCCGTTCGCCGTCCTCGCGTCACCCGGCAGCGCGGCCTATACCGCCTACATGGCGTCCGAGCAGAAAAGCGGACCCACCCCGGATGATGTTCTGGACCTCAAAGGTTTCGAGGTTCCCCCACCGTCCGGGCGCAAACCCTAGGATTTGACTGACGGTAGGAGTGAGGATAGACAGCGCCTCCCTCTGTCCAGAATGTTTCCATGATCCGCCTCGATTCCATCACCAAGCAGCACGGCCACCAGATCCTGTTCATCGAGGCGTCGATGGCCCTTCAGAAGGGCGAAAAGGTCGGTCTCGTGGGCCCCAACGGCGCCGGCAAGTCGACCATCTTCCGCATGATCGCCGGAACGGAAACGCCCGACGACGGCCGGGTGCTGGTCGAATCCGGCATGACTATCGGTTATTTCAGCCAGGACGTCGGCGAGATGTCGGGCCAGAGCGCGGTAGCGGCCGTCATGGACGGCGCCGGCAACGTGAGCGCGCTCGCGGCCGAAATGGCCGCGCTCGAAACGGCGATGGTCGATCCCGACCAGGCCGACAAGATGGACGACCTCGTTGCGCGCTACGGCGAGGTGCAGGGGCGCTTCGAGGAACTCGGCGGCTATGCGCTCGAGGGCCGCGCGCGCGAAGTGCTCGCTGGCTTGAGCTTCAGCGCCGAGCGCATGGACGGTGATGTGGGCCTCCTTTCCGGCGGCTGGAAAATGCGCGTGGCCCTCGCGCGCATCCTCCTGATGAAACCCGACGCCATGCTGCTCGACGAGCCGAGCAACCATCTCGACCTCGAAAGTCTCATCTGGCTCGAAGCCTTTCTGAAGAACTATGACGGCGCGCTGCTGATGACCTCGCACGATCGCGAGTTCATGAACCGCATCGTGACCAAGATCGTAGAAATCGACGGCGGCGTGCTCACGAGCTATTCGGGTAATTACGATTTCTACGAACAGCAGCGCGCGCTCTCCGAGAAGCAGCGCCAAGCGCAGTTCGATCGCCAGCAGGCGATGCTCGCCAAGGAGATCGCCTTCATCGAGCGCTTCAAGGCGCGCGCCTCGCACGCCGCCCAGGTGCAAAGCCGGGTGAAGAAGCTCGACAAGATCGAGAAGGTCGAACCGCCCAAGCGCCGCCAGACGGTCCAGTTCGACTTCCGCGCGCCTCCGCGCTCCGGCGACGATGTGGTCACCTTCGAGAACGTCCACAAGGCCTATGGCCGCCACAAGATTTACGAAGGCTTCGATTTCCACTTGGGCCGCAAGGAGCGCTGGTGCGTCCTCGGCGTCAACGGCGCCGGCAAGTCGACGTTGTTGAAACTGGTGGCCGGCGCGCTGGAGCCTGATCTCGGCACGCTCCCGGATAAAGGCACGGTGAAACTCGGCGCCAACGTGAAGGTGGGCTATTTCGCCCAGCACTCCATGGATCTCCTGGACGGCGACGAAACCGTGTTCGAATCCCTCGACTCATCCTTTCCGCAAGCGGGGCAGGGCACCTTGCGCACCCTCGCCGGCTGCTTCGGCTTCTCTGGCGACGATGTCGAAAAACCCTGCCGTGTGCTTTCGGGTGGCGAGAAGGCGCGCCTGGTCATGGCCAAGATGCTCTTCGACCCGCCGAATTTTCTCGTCCTCGACGAGCCCACCAACCATTTGGACATGGCGACCAAGGAGATGCTGGTGGCGGCGCTGGCGGACTTCGAAGGCACCATGCTCTTCGTCTCCCACGACCGCCACTTCCTGGCGCAGCTTTCCAACCGCGTCCTCGAACTGACACCCGAAGGCCTCCATCAATATGGCGGTGGCTACACGGAATATGTGGCCCGCACCGGCCACGAGGCCCCGGGCCTGCACCCGGGCGGTTAGTCGGCGCCACGGCGATAGCTTTGACAATCTGTCATCTCTCCGGCGAAACTCCTGGAATGTCGCCGGACGCCGGCTCCTCACCTCTTCGGATTTCGCGCCGCTCCGTGGCGCTCGCGGCGTTCTCCACCATCGTCGAGTGGTACGACTTCACCCTCTACCTCTATTTCGCGACCGTGCTCGCGCGCGTTTTCTTCGGCGGCGGCGAGATGTCGCTGGTCGCGACCCTAGGCGGATTTGCGGTCACCTACCTTTTTCATCCCTTAGGGGCCATGGTTTTTGGTCAGTTCGGCGATCGCTTTGGCCGGCGGCCCATGATGATCCGCACCATGCTGATGACCAGCGCGGCCATGTTGCTCACCGCACTTCTGCCCACTTACGCCCAGGCCGGCCCCGCCGCGGGCGTCGCGCTGCTGGCCTTGCGTTGCATGATGGGCTTTTCCGTCGGCGGCGAATATTCCGGCGCGCAAGCCTATTTGCTCGAAGGATCGAAGCCTGAGCGCCGTGGTCTCATCACCTCCTGCGCCTCCGCCGCCAGTGAAATCGGAAGTCTGCTGGCGGTCGGAGTTTCGGCTCTCACGGTCTATAGTCTCAGCGCCGGCGACCTGGACACGTGGGGCTGGCGCGTTCCATTTTTTGTCGGCGCCGCGCTCGCCTTCGTCGTCTGGATCTTGCGCACCGTGATGGAGGAGTCGCCGGAGTTTCTGGCCCGCCAGCTCACCGGAACGCTCCCTACCCAGCCGCTGCGCACCACCCTCGCATACCATCGCGCAGGGATAGCAAGGTCGTTCGCCATTTCGGCGCTGGGATCGATCACCTATTACGTCGGCATCACTTATGTCCCGGTCTTCCTGAGTACGACCGGCTCCCTCAGCGAGCGGACCTCATTGATCCTCTCCACCGCCGCCGCCCTGGTCGTGATCCTTGTCACACCCCTTGTCGGCGCCCTGTCCGACCGCTTCGGCCGCAGGCCCGTGCTGATGGCCTTGTGCGTACTCAGCGTGATCCTGCCCATGACGATGTTCGCAAGCATGGCGGCGGGATCGATGATGCAAGCTCTGATGGCCGTGGTGGCATTGGCCGCCGTTGCGGGTGGTGTAAGCGCCGTGGGCGCCGTTGCGACCGCCGAACAGTTTCCGGTCGAAGCGCGCCTCAGTGGTCTCGCACTCGGCGCAACCGCGGCAACGGCCGTCTTCGGCGGCCTTACGCCCGTTCTCGCACAGGTGTCGATCGAAAGCACCGGGTGGGCCATGATGCCGGGTGTGATGATTGCCATAGTCGCGTTGTGCGTTCTGCCGGTCTTCGCGCGTCTCCCGGAGACCGCGCCTTGCGTGAAAGCTTCGGGGCCGCGCCCAGGCGGGTAACGCCCAAATGATTGGTGTTGCGCCCGCCGTCGCCATTAGTATGGGCGAGGGTCGTTTCTCGGGGGAATCCGCGTGCAAGTGAGGGCTTGGATTTGGGGCTGCGCCGCCCTCGCCGCCGCGCTCGCGATGGTCCGGCCCGCGCTTGCCCAGCGCGCCGACGAGAATATCGTCAAGGCCGCCGAAGACGCCTTCGGCGCCCGCGTCGGCGGCGAGAACATCGGCCTCTATAGCGCCAACAGCACCCGCGGCTTCAATGCGTCCCAGGCCGGCAACGTGCGTCTCGAAGGACTCTACTTCGACCAGCCCGCCTTCATCGGCCGTACGGTGGTCCCGCGCACGACCATCCGCGTCGGCCTCTCCTCACAGTCTTATCCATTTCCGGCGCCCACGGGCATCGTCGATATCGGCCTCGCCATCCCCGGTGATCAGGCCACCCTCAGCTTCGTTCACGAAACGCGCCAGCCCATCGGGCCCAATCTCGAAATCCTCGAATATAAAACGCCGCTCAACGACCAGATCTCGGTCGGCGTCGGCGGTGCGGTGTTCAGGCCGTACAGCGAAGGAGGCACTTACGCGAGCAGCTGGACGGCCTCGTCCACGGCGCGCATTCGCCCGAACGCCGACCTCGAGATCTTGCCCTTCATCTACTATCAGGAGACCGCCGACGCGGAAGTATCGCCCTCGGTCTTCACTGGCGGCGCTTATCTCCCGCCCCGCATCGACCGCAGCGTCTTCTACGGTCAGCAGTGGGCCGACCGCACCGCCATCGATGTCAGCTACGGCGCGCTCGCCCGCGGCAATGCCTGGGACAATTGGCGGCTTCAGCTCGGTCTCTTCAGGTCCGCGCTGATCCGTCCGGACAACTACGTGGTCTTCTTTCGGGGCGTCCAGCCGAGCGGCCTCGGCACCCTCGACATCCTGCGCTACCCGAAACACAGCTCGATCTCCGTCTCCGGCGAGGCGCGCGCCACCGGCGTCTTCACCGAGGGCCGCTTCCGCCACACCGTGCATCTCTCGGTGCGCGGCCGTGACACCCGCCGGATTTTCGGCGGCGGCGCGAACGCGGCGTACGGGCCCGCGACCATCGGCATCGAGCGCGAGGTGAGCGAGCCCGCCGCCTGGGCGTTCTCGGTGCGCGACAAGGACGTGGTCAAGCAGGTCACGCCCGGCGTGTCTTACGCGCTGCAGTGGGCGACCGTCGGCGAGTTCAGCCTGGGCCTCCAGAAAAGTTTCTATCACCGCGACTACGGCAAGGAGAACGTAGCGCCCGCGGCCACCGAGAGCCGGCCCTGGCTCTACAACGGCACGCTCGCCTACTACGTCACGCCACAGCTCGCCTTCTACAGCGGCTACACCCGCGGGCTCGAGGAATTCGGCACCGCGTCCGACAACACCGTCAACGCAGGCGAACCGCTCGAGGCCCAGCTCACCAAGCAGATCGATGGCGGGCTTCGCTACACCATCATCCCCGGGCTCACCTTCGTCGGCGGCGTGTTCGAAGTGAGCAAACCCTATTTCGATCGCGACACTGCCAACGTCTATACCGTCGTCGGCGATCTCAGTCATCGCGGCGTGGAGCTTTCGTTGACCGGTCGGCCGTTCACCGGGGTCAACGTCGTCGCCGGCGCCGTCTTCATGAAGGCGCGGGTCTCGGGCCTGTCGGTGGATCGCGGGCTCATCGGCGAGATCTCGCCGGGCACGTCGCCGCGCATTTTGCGCCTGAATTTCCAGTACGGCGCGCCGTCGTGGAACGGCTTCACTGTCGAAGCCAATGTCGAGCACGAAGGCGCGCAGATGGCCAATCGCGCCAATACCTTGAAGGTGCCATCGCTCACCACGCTCTCGCTCGCCGCGCGCTATCCCTTCGCTATCGGCAAAGCCCGCGCCAACGTACGGGTTCAGCTCAACAATCTCACCAACGCTTTTGCCTGGACGGTGGAAGGCAACTCGGGGCGTTTTACGCCCAATCAGCCCCGCGGCATTTTCTTCCGCTTCGCGACAGACTATTAGCCCCGCATCTCGTTTCGACTTGGACATTGTTTTCCGCGTCGCTAGAATGATCCCAACACGGGCGCCCACGAAGGGGAGGAGACGTCCGGGCTGGTGTCAGGCCGTATTTGGGAAACGGCCGCCTCCGACATCGGTCGTGCGAGGAAGACGGGTCAGGCGCAGTGTCGGCGGCTCGTTCTTTCGTCGCATGTCATCTCTTCCTTCCGTCTGACGCCCCATGTGGCCGCGGCACTGGGCCCGGCACACTCATAGGGGAGTATCTTTTCATGTCTTACTTCAATTCCGCCGCGTCCACGCGGCGCCGGGGTTTCATGGCCACGGCGAGCACTGTCGCCGTCGTCGCGGCGTCCTTCGCGGCGTCCTTCGCAGCCCAGGCCCAAACGGCCCCCGCGCAAACCGGCGCCGCCGTCGTCGACGAAATCATCGTCACCGGTTCGCGCATTGTCCGCGACGGCTACGAAGCGCCGACGCCGGTCTCCGTGCTTGGCATGGATGAACTGAACGCCATGGCGGTCACCAACATCGCCGACGCCGTCAACCGCCTGCCGTCCTTCGGCGCGGGCCAAACCTCGCGCAACACATCGGGCGGCGTCTCCGGCGGCGGCGGCGGTCTCAACCTCCTCAACCTGCGCAGCCTCGGCGGCACCCGCACCCTCGTGCTGCTCGACGGACGCCGCGTGGTCGGCGCCACCGTCGGCGGCAACAACGGCTCGGCCGTCGACATCAACGGATTCCCCAACGGCCTCATCAGCCGTGTCGACGTGGTCACCGGCGGCGCCTCCGCCCCCTACGGCTCCGACGCCGTGGCCGGCGTGGTCAACTTCATCCTCGACAAGGAATTCGTCGGCTTCAAGGGTGTCGTCGATTCCGGCATCACGACCTATGGAGACGACGCGCAGTACCGCGTTTCGCTGTCGGCCGGCGCGCCGTTCGCCGGTGGCCGCGGGCACCTGCTTCTCAGCGGCGAGCACGCCTACGAACACGGCATCAAGGGCCAGCCGCGCCCGTGGAGCGACCGCACCTTTGTCGCCATGAACAATCCGAACTACGTCGCGGGCACCGGTGTGCCGCAGATCCTGGCCCTCGAGAACATCGGCTTCGGCACGGCCACCGGCGGCGGGTTGATCCTGTCCTGCGCCGGTTTTGCGGGCAACACCTGCCCCTTGCGCGGCACGCAGTTCCTCCAGGGCGGCACGCCCGCGCCCTTCCGCTTCGGTCTCGTCAGCGGCAACACCATGTCCGGCGGCGATTTCGAGCAGTCGCGCGTCGACAAGTCCTCCATCGCGCTCGCGCAGCAGATGGAGCGCGAGAACGTCTTCGCGCGGGTGAGTTACGACGTCACGGACAATATCACCGCCTTTGTCGATGGCATGTGGGCCTATTCCCAGGCCTACAATCCGGGTGCGACGTCGAACTTCGTCGGCGGCAGCATCAATATCCGCAACGACAATCCGTTCATTCCGGCGTCCGTGCGCTCGCAAATGACGGCGCTGGGCATCACCCAGTTCACCATGGGCACCACCAACCAATACGATATGCCGCTCCTCCAGTCGTTCAACATGCGCACCTTCCGCAGCTTTGTCGCCGGGTTCGAAGGCACGGCCGATGCCTTTGGCGGCAGCTGGAACTGGGATGCGTCTTTTGCCAAGAGTACCAACCATCTTTCCTTCCGTTCGCCCGGCAACCGCATCCCGGCCGCTTACTTGCGCGCTGTCGATGCGGTCGCGGATGCCTCGGGGCGCACTGTTTGCCGGATCAACGCCGACGCGATCACCACCAACGACGATCCCTTGTGCATCCCCTTCAATCCCATGGGCGTCGGCGTGAACGCCGACAACCCTTACGTCTACGGCACGGGCTACGGCATGACCAAGCTCAGCCAGGAAGTCTGGTCCGTCAACGCGAGCGGCGAACCCTTGTCCACCTGGGCGGGCCCCGTCTCGCTGGCCGTCGGCGCCGAACACCGCAAGGAAGGTTTGGCGGGCATCGCCAGCGCTCTCGATCTCGCCGCCGCCTACTTCGCCGGAAACTACGGCGCCTCTACCGGCGGCTTCAATGTGACGGAAGGCTACGTGGAAACCGTCATTCCGCTGGCCAAGGACGCCGACTGGGCACAGTCGTTCGACTTGAACGCCGCCGCGCGCTTCACCGACTACTCGACTTCGGGCTTCGTCGTGACGTGGAAAGCGGGCGCCACCTTCTCGCCGGTCGACGACTTCACCTTGCGGGGAACCGTATCTCGCGACATCCGCGCGCCCAACGTCGGCGACCTCTTCACCTCCGACCGTCCCGGCACGGGCACAGTCATCGACCCGCGCAACGGCACCTCATCCTTCATCGTCACCTCGGTGCGCGGCAACCGCCTCCTGACGCCGGAAAAGGCGGATGCGATGGGGATCGGCGGGGTATTCACGCCCACGTTCCTGCCGGGCTTCGCCGCCTCGGTCGACTACTACGACATCACCATCAAGGACGCGATCGCTGCCTTGAGTGCGCAGAACTACGTCGACCGCTGCCACGACGGCACCGCCCCGCAGCTCTGCCCCTTCGTGATCCGCGATCCGGCGACACAGGCCATCACTTTCGTTGCCGTAGTGCCGGCCAACATCCTGTCGCAAAGCACCCGCGGCATGGACTTCGAAGCGTCCTACACATTGCCGCTCTCGACCCTTTCCGAGGACATGGACGGCAACGTGCGGTTCCGTGGGTTGGCCACCAAGGTGCTCTCGCTCAAGACGGTGGATAGCCTCGGTACCATCGAGGGTGCGGGCATTCAGGCGGACG